>JBBSGS010000104.1:0-8993 GCA_038253875.1 Chthoniobacterales bacterium | reverse complement strand
GGCTCGCCGCGCTGCGCCGACTCGGGATGACAATTGGGGAATCGGCGCGCGTTTCATCATGCCTAACGAAAGTCGTGCGATTCGCTGCCCACGAGCCGCTCGTGCGCCAGCGGCCGGATTTTGCGCGCTTTGATCAAAACTACATTCTCCGAGTTTTGTACCTCGCCTTCGATGAGGAGAAACGGCTCTTCCGTGATGACCAGGCGGATGCGCTCGAATAAATCTGGAGTCACAATCGCATTCGAAACGCCGGTTTCGTCCTCCAGACTAACGAAGACAAAACCTTTCGCCGTGCCGGGCCGTTGCCGGCAAATCACATTGCCTGCGATCTGGACCATGGCGCCGTGCCGCGCCTGCGCGAGATCGCTCGCCCGCCAAACCTGAGGCAGCTGCGCGCGCAGCAATTTCATCGGGTGCGGCCCGGTCGTTAGGTTCATCCCTGCATAATCGGCCTGGACCCGTTCCGGCATGCTCATGGGCGTGAGCGGGGAAGCCCCCCTCCGGGGAGTGCGTGCGCCCCGCACGCTCTTTTCGGCGCCCCGCGGAAAAGCTTCGGGGGACGCGCCCTTCTCCATCGGACGCGCCGTCTTCCTTCCGGTTGCCGGCGAGGCGTCGGCAACAGCGTGCGAGGCGCACGCGCTCCCCAGCAGATCGTCGTGCAGCGTCTCTTCTACTTCCCAAAGCGCGGCGCGCCGATGTTCCGCGAAGCAGTTGAAGGCGCCGATTTCCGCCAGGGTGCGCAGTTCTTCTTTCGTTAGGCCAACCCGGCGCTTTAAATCCGCCAGCGAAGCGAAAGGCCGTTGCCTAACGAGTTCTTCCGTGTGCTCCTGGCGCAGCCCGTTAACCACACAAAATCCCAGACGCACGCTCTCATCCGATTCAACCAGGCAGCGCCACTCCGAGGTCGCCGCGCAAACCGGTCGCATGCGGATGCCATGTCGGTGCGCGTCTTTCACGAGCGTCGCCGGGGCGTAAAACCCCATCGGCTGATTGTTGAGCAGGCTGGCGTAAAATTCCGCCGCGCGATGCACTTTCAGATAGGCGCTCCCATAGGCGAGAATGGCAAAGCTGATGGCGTGCGATTCGGGAAATCCGTAAAGCGCAAACGAGCTAATCGCCTGAATGATTTTCAGGATCACTTCCGGCGCGACGCCCTTCTTTTCCATCCCCGCGCGCAGTTTTACGCTCACTTTTTCCATCCGCTCGACCGAGCGATGGAAGCTGAGCGCGCGCCGCAGCTCTTCCGCTTCCGCGCCGGAAAAATCGGCCATGATCATGGCGATCTTGAGCATTTGCTCCTGAAACAAGGGCACGCCTAACGTTCGCTCGAGCACCGGCCGCAGCCGCTCGTCGAAATAAGTGACCGGCTCCCGGCCGGCGCGCCGTGCCAGATAGGGATGCACCATGTCGCCCTGGATCGGCCCCGGGCGAATGATCGCGACCTCGATGACGACGTCGTAAAAACATTTCGGCTTCATCCGCGGGAGCGTGGCCATTTGCGCGCGACTCTCGATTTGGAAAACGCCGATGGTGTCGGCCTCCTGCATCATCGCGAAAGTGGCGGCGTCATCCTTCGGCAGGTGCGCGAGATCGAGCGGCCGCCCGCGTTCGCGACAGAGGGTGAAAGTGTCCTGCATCACCGACATCATCCCCAGGCCTAACAAGTCGACTTTCACGATCCCGAGGTCTTCGCAATCGTCCTTATCCCATTGCGCGACGACGCGGCCGGGCATGGAGGCGTTCTCCAGCGGCACAAACGAACTCAATTTATTCTGGCAAATGATCATCCCGCCGGAGTGCTGTCCTAGGTGGCGCGGCAAGCCGTAGATCGCGCGATACAGCCTAACGAATGCGGGCATGCGAGGATGCGTCCGGGGCAGACCCGATTGCTCGATCTGCGCCTCGAGGTCGAGCGTGTGCGGGAAATCGCCATTGGCGAAAAGGTGCGAGAAACGGTCGAGAACGTTCGGCGCAAAATTCAGTGCCTTGCCGATCTCGCGCGCCGCGCTTCGGCCGCGATAGGTGATGACGTTCGCGGTCATGGCCGCGCCATGTTTGCCGTAACGGCGATAAATTTCCTGGATGACCTTTTCTCGCCGATCGCCGCTCGGGAGATCGAGATCGATGTCGGGCCAGCCTTTACGCCCTTCGCTGAGGAAACGCTCGAAGACGAGATTGCTGCTCACTGGATCGACCGGCGTGATCCCGAGGCAATAACAGACCGCGCTGTTCGCCGCGCTCCCGCGGCCCTGAACCATAATGTCGTTTTCGCGGCAGAAATTGACGATGTCCCAGACGATCAAAAAATAACCGGAGAAGCCGAGGCGGGGGATGAGGGCGAGCTCGAACTCGAGTTGCTCTAACACCTTTTTGCTAATCGAGGCGTAACGCTGCTGCGCCCCAAAGAGCACGATCGTGCGCAGGAAGGAATCCATCGAGTGGCCATCGGGCACCGGATAATCGGGGAAATCGTAACCGATGTTCTCGAGAGAAAACTGGAGCCGCCCGGCGAGGCGGAGAGTGTTCGTTAGGGCGGCGGGCTGATCGCGGAAGAGCTGCTGCATTTCCGCCGCGCCCTTCAAATGGCGCTCCGCGTTGCTCGTTAGGCGAGTGCCCGCGGCGTCGAGGTGAGTGTGCTCACGGATGCAGGTGAAAACATCGAGTGCCTCGCGGGCCGCCGGCGCGGCGTGCTGCACGCCATTGGTGGCGAGGAGTGGCAGGTGAAGATGTTCCGCGAGATCGATGAGCTGGCGATTGATCCGTTCTTCGCCCCTAACGAGATGACGCTGAATTTCCACATAAACCTGCTTGCGCCCAAAGGCGTCGATCAACCATTGCGCGTGGTCGGCCAGTGTCCGGGTAGCGCATGCGTCTCGCGTGCTGGCGACGGTGTTCCACCGTCGCGAACTTTTCTTAAACCTCCTGCTCCCCGGGTAATTGCGAGGTTTCAGAAAAGTTCGTTGCGGTGGAACACCGCAACCAGCACGCGGGACGTATGCGCTACCCAGCAGAGCAATCAGCCCTTCTCGAAATTCCGGCAGCTCTTCCCAGCGAATCGCGCAAGTTCCCTTCTCGCTCCGCAGATGCGCCTGGGTGAGCAGCCCGCAAAGATTCTTGTAGCCGGCGCGATTCTCGACCAGCACCGGCAGGGCCGCGCCATTGTCCATCGTTAGGCTGGAACCGATGATCGGCCGCACACCCTGCTCACGGCAGGCCATGGAAAAACGCTGCGCGCCGTAAACCCCGTTACGATCGAGCAACGCGACGGCGGGCAAGCCGAGTTCCGCCGCGCGTTCGGCGAGCTGCTCGGGAAAGGAAGCGCCACGGAGAAAACTGAAAGCGCTGCAAGCGTGCAGCTCCACGTAGGAGGACATCGTTAGGCGATGGACGCCCTCGGAGGGACATGCTTCTGCATGTCCAGTTTCTCTCGGCACGTCCGGCTAAGGAAACACGGAGAACAGAATCTGGACTTGCGGAAGCAAGTCCCTCCGGGGCTAATCATATGCCCCCTCTATTTCCGAGCCGTGGGCGCACTCCTGAGCGCGGCAGACCGCGCCATCGGCTAGTTGCATATCCCACTCCACACGTGCCCAACTTCCCTGGTCCCACCAATCGCCGGACGAGCGATACGGCCCCTCACGCGCAAGGATCGGCGCGTCGTGGCGTCGCGGCGAAGGCAGGCGAAAACGGCGCAAGGCCGGCCCTAATCTCGGCTCCCACTCATTAGGCTGTTCCGCCATTTTCCAGGAAAAAGATTCGAGATGAAAGGCATCGGGCCGATACGAATCTTCCCGGACCGGCGTGCCGACTCGCTCCGTGCCTAACAATCCCGTGAGGCGGATGAGGGTCTCGTGTAACCGGCTCGGATCGCGCAACGGCGTTTCGAAAAGATCGAACTGCTGCTGCCCCGGTCTGGCAGGTTGCACAGTGAGGGCGACCGCCACGATCGGATGTTCCGCGCGGAAATTCTCCAGATGCGTCTGCAGGAGACGAAACAAAATCTCCACCGAATGGGTTGGATCGGGAATTTGAAACTGGTGCTGGTAGCGGGATTTGTCCGCAAAGGTAAGCTGGAGGGTAAGCTCACGGGCGACGAGATAGAGCGCGCCGAGGCGCCGGCTCAGCTGTTCGAGAAAGCGCCGCAGGACAAAGAGGAGCGGCTCGACGGTTTCGATTTCGTGTTCGAATTCGAGTTGCTCCTCGAAAAGTTCCGGTGCCCTAACGAGTCGTAAAAGACGGGTCGATTTCCCCGCGGCCTGGTCCCAGAGGGGGGCTGCTTCCGGCCCGAGCCGTGCGCCGAGTTGGTCCCCCTCGAGAGCGGCGAGATCGCCCAGGGTGTGCACTCCCCATTTGTGGAGGATGGCGAGGAGGCGGGAAATCTCAGCGGCGTAATCGTCCTTCACGCCCGGAAACTAGAGTCGGGAAGGATCATGTTCAATAGAACATAATTTTCAATGACGTGTGTAGCGGCGGCCGTGTCGGATGCAAACGAAGTTTGCTCTGAAGAGAGTGGGGCGTTACCTCAGCGGGCGATACGCCCGCCTCTACACCTCCCTTATCCGCCGGGCGCCAAGAGCCGCGTCTTGGTGTCGTTAGGCAGGGTCGAATTCGAAATCCAGGCCGAGGCATTCCGCGGATCGTTTTTGAGCCAGGACCGCGCGGCCGCTTCTGTCTGGCTGTCGCGCAGGCTGGCTTCGCCGATCGTCGCGGCCCATTGCACGGCAGCCTGTGGATCGGACGATTTGATCCGGTCGGAGAAAGCACTCACCGCCTGATCGCGCGACGGGCTGTCCCCCAAACGACCGAGCCAGTTGGCCGCCGCGTTCGCATCGCTGCCGGCCCACCGTTGGATCAGACCTTTGAGCGCGGCCTCGCGCGTTTTTCCTTCCGGGAAAGAAGCCGCCCACGCGCCTGCCGCCGCCGGATCGCTCCCCGCCCATCCCGTCACCACGAGGCTGGCAGCGTTGGCCTGCGCCTGACCCGACAAATGGGTCATCATCTGCGCGGCGGCGCCGGGATCATTGTCGGACACAGCGGCAATGATATTCGGCAGCGCCGAATTGCGCGCCGCAGGATCGGATAAATTTTGCGCCCATTCGAACGCGGCCTGGGGGTCGTTCTGCGCCCATTGCCGTGAGATCGTGTCGAGGAGGCTCTGCCGCATCTCGCCGTTGACGTTGCTCAGCGTAAAATCAGCGGCCGCGCTTGGGTCGGTCTCACTCCAGCGCGCGATGATGGGATTAAGCGCGTTCTGCCGGGTTGTTCCTTCCGGGAGTTTCTCCGCCCAACTCACCGCGGCCTGCACATCGGAGGTGGCGAGTTGTTGCGCGATTGCTTTGGCGGCATCCTCCTGACCCGGTCCCGCGGGAAGGCCGGCTACGTAATCTGCCGCTGCGGCCGGCTCGCTCTCGGCCCAACTGGAAAGGACGCTTTGCATTGCGCGTTTTTGTCCTTCACCCGCCGGCAGAGCCCTCGTCCAGGCGAGTGCTGCCGTCGGATCGTTTTGTGCCCAGCGTCGTGCGACATTGGCCGCCGCCTGATCGCGCGCGGAGCCGGCCGGTAACTCGGCGATGACTCCCGCGGCTCGCTGCGGATCGCCGTTCGCCCAATTGGCCAAAATATTTTGCAGCGCGTTACTGCGTCCCTGGCCGGGCGGCAAAGCATTAGCCCAGGCGAAAGCCGCCTCGGCGTTCTGGTTGGCCCACGTCGATGCGACCACTTGGATCGCCTGGTCGTGCGCAGCTCCGGCGGGCAGCTGCGCGGCACGGGCGGCCGCGCCCACGGGATCGCTGTTCGCCCAGTTGGAAAAAATCGGCCAATACAGATTTCGTCCGGAGTTGCTCGCCGGCAGTGATTGGAGCAGACCGAGTGCGGCTCGCGGATCTTTTTCCGAAAGCGCGGAGACGACTGATTGGAGCGCGCGCTCGCGCTCCTGACCGGGCGCGAGTTGCAGCACCCAAGCTTTGGCAGCGTTGCCATCTTTTTCCGCCCAGGAGCGCACGGCGGCCGACACCATTACGCTGCGCTCCGCCGAGGTGCCGGTAGTCTGTGCGTAACCGAGAGCCGCCGGTGGATCGGCTTCCGCCCAGCGGGAAAAGAGCATCGAGACGAGCATCATTTTCTTGCGCTGATTCGGCAGCGCCTGCAACGCTTCGATGACCGGCCGGACATTTTTTGGATCGAGTCCGTCGATCAACTTGCTCAACTCCATGTAACCGTGACGATCGGAGGAGAGCGCGAGCGCGTTCTTGATCGCCGCGATGACGGACTCGACGGAAGCGGAACCGGGCTTCACTTGTGTCGCTTCCGGCCGCGGCAGGCGTCGCGCAGATGCTCCGGAAAAGCGAGGTCCCGCCTCATCTTCGCCTAACGAAACGACCTCGGGCGGGTTTGGCGCAACGAGCGGATGAGCTTGCGGAAGCGCGTAACGGTCAACCGCGAGACCGGCGAGAAAAGCCGCCAGCGCGATCGCCACCAGAAGGTCGGTCCGCTTCACGTGAAGGAAAGTAGCTGAACTGCCGCCGCGGCCAAGCAAACGTCACAAAATCTTCACCGGGCACTCCGGCAACGCCTTCAGAAAAGCGCGTCCGTAAGCCTTGGTCACGATCCGGTTGTCTAGGATGACGACGATCCCGCGGTCGCTCTTCGTGCGGATGAGGCGGCCGACGCCCTGGCGCAATTTCAGGATCGCCTCGGGCAGCGAATACTCCGTGAAGGCATCACCTCCGCGCGCCTGGATCAACTCCAGCTTCGCCTCGATGAGCGGATGATCGGGGACGGCGAAGGGCAGCCGGGTGATGATAACATTGGAGAGCGCTTCGCCCGGAACATCGACGCCCATCCAAAAGCTATCGGTCCCGAAGAGCACACTGCGCGGCGTGGTCTTGAACTGCTCGAGCAGCCGGCTGCGCGGCGCGCCTTTCCCCTGCACGAGCAGATTCATTTTTTGCCTAACGAAAAAATCTTCCATCTCCGCGGCCAGCTCCTGCATCGAGCGGTAACTGGTGAAGAGCACAAAAGCGCGCCCCTCCGTGTCCTCGACAAAACGCGCGATCCATTCCGCGAGCGCCTCGCTGTAGCCCTCGGCGCGCGGGTCGGGCATTTTGCGCACGACAAAAAGCTTCATCTGCTTTTGGAAATCAAACGGACTGCCGAGCTGCAACGGCTCCGCCTCGTCGGCGCCGACCCGGCGCCGAAAATAAGCGAGATCGGCGCGGCCGACCGCGAGAGTGGCGCTCGTCATGATGCTGCTGCAGCCCTCTCGGAAAAGCATTCGCCGCAGGACCGGCGCGACATCGATGGGGGCGGCATTGAGGGTGAGGTTCTGCGCGGCTTTCCCGGTGCGCTCGATCCAGTAAACGTATTCCTTCGCGCTTTGCTCGAGGAAGATGGCGATTCCTTCGCGCGCATCGCGAATCCGGCGTCCCAATTCCTGCAGGTCCGTTTTCAGAAACTCGTCCTCGGTCTTGCGCACGACCTCGCCGATCCGTGCTTGCAGACTCGTTAGGCGGCCAGTGATCTGGTCGGCCACGAAATCGGCTTCGCGCACCCGGCATTCCCGGCCTTTTTTGAAGTTGGCCCGTGCCTCGACCGCCGCGAAAAAGCGATCGGTCTCCTCGACGAGCACGGCGGCCAGGGTGACGCCGGCAGCGTCGCGCGTGACGGTGAAGAGCCCTTTCTTGGTGCGCGCGTTGTAGAGCCGCTGAATCGTGGCGCGCAAACCGTACTGCGAAATCCCGATCCCGATCTGGCGCGAGGCCACTTGTTCGAGGGTATGCGCTTCATCGAAAATGATAAAGTCGTTAGGGAAAAGATAACCTTCCTCGCGTTCTTCCTGCTCCTCCGGGTTGCCCAGGAGCATGAAGAGGAGGGTGTGATTCATCACCACGAGGTCGGCGGCGAGCAGCCGCTTGCGCGCTTGCTGGAAAAAGCAGCGCGGATTTTGCCCGCAGGTTTTCGAAGTGCAGATATGCGCTTCGCTGCAAACCTGGGTCCAGACTTTCGGATCAGGTTCGATCGGGAGATCGCTAAGCGAGCCTTCCGTCGTTGTTCGCGCCCATTCCGCCAGCCTAACGAGTTCGGCTTGCTCGGTCGTGCTGAAGAGTTCGGTCGACTGCTGGAGCGCGCGTTCCAGCCGGCGCGGGCAAACGTAATTTCCCCGGCCTTTCATGAGCGCGGCCTCGAACTCGACCGGCAGAATTTTTTTCAGAATCGGGATGTCTTTGTGCAGGAGCTGCTCCTGCAAATTGATCGTCTGGGTGGAAATAATCGCCTTTTTCTTGTGCTCGATGGCAAAGAGCGTCGCGGGTACGAGATAGGCGAGCGATTTACCGACGCCCGTGCCCGCCTCGACCACGAGATGCCGCTCCTCCTCCAGCGCGCGCGCGATCGCGGTCGCCATCTCCTGTTGTTGCGGGCGATATTCGAAATTGCGCGCCTTCGCGAGCAGCCCGTCCTCGGCGAAAATCGTCCTTACCCGCTCGACAAAGTCGCTCTCGAGGGAATCTTTCAGCGCGATCATGGGCAATTGGGATTGCCAATTGGAAAGCCCGGCCCGACCAGCTCAGCGGGCTGCGTTACGGGCAATTCGCAATCTGTAGAAGAAACCACCGCTACCAATTGCGGGGCGCCTGAGTTAAATCGCAAATTGAAAATCGAAGATCGCAAATTCCCGTGAGACTGCTCGACCGCTACATCGTCCGAAACTTCTTCCAGCCCTATATCTACTGCGTCTTCGGGTTCCTCTCGATCTGGCTGATTTTCGACCTGAGCGACAACAGCTCACAGATCTTCGACCAGCGCACGCCGCTGCTCAGCGTCGTCCACTTTTACGCCGGCCAGATTCCGGAGGTCCTCGTCATTCTCCTCCCCGTCGCGCTCCTCCTCGCGCTTCTCTTTTCGTTAGGCCGGATGTCGCGCGCGAACGAAATTGTCTCCATGCTCACGGCCGGCGTGAGCGTGCCGCGCGTCGCCCTGCCCCTGCTCCTGATCGG
>JBBSGS010000103.1:0-9032 GCA_038253875.1 Chthoniobacterales bacterium | reverse complement strand
GCACCTTCGCGAGCCGGTAATGCAGAAGTCCGCGCGCGTTTAGCCCGTCGATTCGGCCGGTCAGCCTCCACGGGTCAAAGTCGAGACTTACTTCAGCAGGCGGCTGCAGCGCGGCCGCTGCGTGCCGGCTGACCTTCGCAACAAAGGCCTCAGCCCCGAGAGAAAGTGCGCGGAAGGTGGAATCGCCAGGATGGCCCGGCGGGAGTTGACCGCCAGCCCGAATCGCCGGTTTCGCCAAGGCTAAGTCATCGCCAGCCAGACCGCGGGCAAGCAAGTCCTGGTTGATTTTGTATCTGCTCAGATTCGCCAGTACGAAAGGCTCGCGATCCTCGAGAATCGATCCCTCTCGCGGCAGGCGTATGCCGAGTCTGTCGCGCAGGAAAACCTGGGCCGGGTTACGGAAGAACGCACACAAACGATCGAGCTCCACTGTTAGCCATTCGGCTTCCGGTTCGGCGATAGGGTGAGAGATAAACGGTGGCGGGTGCGTCCGCACCGCTCTTGCCACGCCGCTGGCCCGGCAATTTTCCGCGGAGTAACTGAAGAGTGTGCTCTCCGCTCTGAAATATTCCGGATTGAAAGGCTGCAACCTATGATTGACCACCAGGGAAGCGCGCTGCCATCCATTACCCAGATAATCAAGCAGCTCACTTACGAGAACAGAGGGCGGCTGAGGGCTGTTATCCCGGATCGATTGGCCAATGTAACTCACGTAAAAGAGATCGCGCGCCGAGAGGAGCTCTTCGAGAAAGAGATACCGATCGTCATCTCGCGGGAAGCGGTCACCCGGTCGGGGATGCTGCGCGATCAGATCGAAGGCAAGGGCGGAAGATTTGCGCGGATAGGCAGTGTCATTCATTCCCACGAGGCAAATGACTTTGAATGGAATACTGCGCATTGGTTTGAGCGCGCAAAAGGTGACTCGGCCGACGAGAAACCCTGAGCCCGCATCTGAGTCACTCAGGACACGATTGAGATGAGCCAGAAGCACGTCAAAAGAAACCGCTTCCGTGAAAGTTGCGTCGCGGCAGACCGTGCCTAACGAGTCCAGGACATGCCGCAGTGGCAGCAGCTCGCGCGCGACCTCATCCGCGGCGACGAAGAAGCGTTCGACGATTTGTTGAAGGATCGTCTGCCAGTTGACTAACGAGCGCGCCGCTTTCAGCTCGGCTGCGGTCTGGAAGAGAGCGTCGGTAAAATCAATGAAGTCCCCGAGGGTTTCGGCCAGCCCGCCCTCAACTTCGTCGATAGGAAGAATGCCATGAAAAAGATGGCGGCCACCGCCAGGCATGGCGTAACCGAGGAGCAGACGATCCAGACCTTCGCGCCAACTGTTCTGCGCGAAAGCGGGAACGCCAAGTTCTTCGCGATGGGCGGCATCGATACCCCAACGGATGGCGGCCTTATCGAGCCAGACGCGGACCGTTTCCAGGTCGCTCTCCGTAAGATTAAACCGGCGCTGCACGGCAGGTGACTCGAGAATATTGAGAACGCTACTGACGCCGAAGCGGCTGTTGCTGAGGTCGAGGATAGCGAGAAAGGTGTCGATGACACCGCTCTCCGCTCGCGCAGTCCGATCGGCGATCGTAAATGGGATACGCATGGCGTCACTTTCCGGCGTATCGAAGACCGCCTCGATGAAAGGGGCGTAGATCGCCATATCAGGCATCATGACCAGGACGTCTCTCGGTTCGAGCGACCTATCTTCCTCAAAGGCCGCGAGAAGCTGGTCGTGCAGCACTTCCATTTCCCGCATAGGACTGTGACAGGAGTGGAATTGAACCGACTTATCGCCAGGTAAAGCCGACGCGACCAGGTCGCGTTCCCGAAGCAGGAAAATGTCACGCTGAACCTGTGACAGCAATGTCGCACCATCGGGTTGAATGAAGCTCTCCTTGTGCTTTACCGGTTCGAGATCTCCAACCAAACCGAGGAAGTCTCGTCCCAGCTTACCCATCGACGCGAGTAAGCTGTTGCCGCGCTCGAGATGTAACTCCGCCGCGGTTTGACCCGGTCGTTGTCTTAGGAGTCTCGCCTCCTCACGGGCTGAGACGATGTCTCTCCACCATTGATCGGTCGGTTCCATAACGAAGAGGTGAACCTCGACCTGCTGGGCGAGCGCCTGGACGATATCGAGATAGAATCCTGGCAGGGTCGAGGCTCCGAAGATAGAGACGCGCGGCGGAAGATTATCGAGGTCCCGGTCCGCGCGCAGGGTCTCGGCCAGCATTCTTGCCAACGCCGGTTGATGCGCCTCTCCGGTTGCCAATTCTCGCCAGAGAACCGCCTGCCAATGCGCCTCCTTCCCCGCGTCCCAATCGAGAATCAGCTGCGGCCGGAAAGCGAGATAGCGATCGAAGACTTCGGCGATCTTATTGGAGAGCTGGTAGAGCTTCAACTCCGGGCGTTCGCCGGCGAGATAATGTCGCACCGGCTCGAACTCCGCTCGATCGAGCAACCCCGGGAGCAGCCGCATGACTCGCCACGGCAGCAGATCGCGATCGAACGCATAGCTCGTCAGAGTCTCAGGCAAAGCCGCGCGGAAGATCTCGCCGACAAATCTTTGCGTGAATGGGAACTGCACGTTCGCGCAAATGCCGTGGGCTTCGGCCAGCCGGAGGGAGAGCCAGCGACCCATGCCGGTACTTTGGACAACCACGATTTCTGGTTGGAACACTGAGCCTAACGAGCGGCCGACAATCTCAGCCAGGGAGGCGAAAAGATTCTCCAGGCGATTACTCGTATGGAGATGGAGCCCGGGCGTTTCGCTCACCATATTCGCACCATATCACACGTCGCCGGCGAGGGGACACTGCCACCCCGTAAAGTTACCTTAATTTACTCTTGCGCTTGTTCGAGGCGCCTCACTAAGATAATACTTTGCGCGCTACCTCCTTTTTCACGCGACGCTTCCCGCTTCTGCCCCTGCTGCCGCCGGCCAGTCCCACGGAAGAGGGCCTGATCGAGCTTGGTTCGCAGATGCGTTCGGGAACTTCCGGGGGCGGAGATCGCAACCATCCGCCGCCGTTCGCGGGTTACACCTATCTAGGACAGTTTATCGATCACGATCTCACCCTGGATCTGACTCCGCTAGCTCTTGCCGGCAAGACGGCAGTCACAGCGACGCCGAACTTTCGATCTCCCCGCTTCGACCTTGATCATCTCTATGGAGGAGGCCCTGAGCTGGCACCTTTTCTTTTCCGCAGTGCGAGCCCTCCGGGAGGGGAGCGGTTCTGCATCGGAATGACGAGGCCGGCGCTGGGGGAGGGGCGATATCTCGAATCGTCTCTGAACGATTTGCCGCGCAATCTCGATGGGACTGCGCTCGTGGGCGATCCGCGGCAGGATGAAAACCTGAACCTGGCGCAGTTGCACGTGGCCTTTCTCAGGTCGCATAACCGTCTCTTGGATAACCCGGAACTGCTGAACGCTTCGCCGCACTACAAGGCCACCGGTTCGCCCTTCAAAGCAGCACAGCGAGCGCTAACCTGGCACTATCAATGGATCGTCCGGTACGATTTTCTCCGTCAAATCCTTAAACCTGAAATTTTCGCGCAGCTCGATGGTGATCAAGCTTCGCAGGTCGGACCGCCGAGCGGCGACTTTGCCGTGCCGGTGGAGTTTAGCCTGGCCGCCTTTCGGTTCGGTCACAGCATGGTCCGCGACGATTACTTCTTCAATGACTTACACCGACCAGCATCACTTGAGGACCTATTCCGTTTGACCGGCCGCGGTGGAGGCGCGACGCCCGCTTTGCCAGCGGACTGGGTGATCGATTGGAAGCGCTTCTTTTTCGTGGGTGCCGCCATGGGCTCGGCGAGACACAGTGAAAGAATAGATACAATCGTTGCCAACAGTCTACATGAGCTACCAGGTGATCCAACAGTCTCACCGCATCTTCCGGTGCGGACACTGCGGCGGGGAGAACGAGTTGGCCTGCCGGCAGGCCAACGGGTCGCTCAAGCCCTTGGGTTTGTCCCCCTCCAGGCTAACCAGATTGCGGGTGGAGCTGATGGCAGTACCCTGCGCAAGTACGGTTACGATGCGCAAACACCGCTCTGGTATTATATCTTGAAAGAAGGCGAAATTGTCCACGAGGGTCGCTGCCTCGGGAAGACGGGAAGTAAAATTGTGGCTGAGGTCATCCTCGGCGCTTTGTTATCAGATCCCGATTCCTTCCTCTCAGTGGACCCGGCATGGAGGCCGACATTGCCCCGCCGCGGCCCGCCTGAGTCCTTCGGGATGTCGGACCTGCTGCGGTTCGCCCAAGCCACCTCCCGGGCATAGCTCAGGCGTCACCAAGGGTTATAACACCCTTGAAAGTATGTCGAATACTCGTGTTGTTTATGCGGCGTCTGCGCGTCGTAATCGGGCAGATAGAAGACGTGATAGTTTTCGTTACTTTCTTCTTCGTGGAACATGATCACTTTATCCGTGGGAATATCGAGATTCCCTTCTTCGGCAACAGCGGTGCGGCCTGACTCGACTGATGCAGTCAGGCGATCGCGGAAGTCGCGATCATATCCGGCGCGGGTAAGTGAGGCGGTGAAGGCCGCGACAGCATTGGTAGGATTCCAGGGTAGCTTAGTGCTCATAGGGATTATTCGACTTTAGTTTTTCCGGCTCTGGATTACGGCGAGCCGATGCCGTGTACATCCGGTCAATTTTGTCAGTTAGATGAACGAGGGTTTGCTGGAATTCTGAGCGATCACGGAGACTGTCAAAACGCGGGTCGAGTTGTAACGATCGAAAGTCAATCCAGCCCCCGGCGACAGCATCATTCAGCGCTTTCAGAGCCGCATTGCGGTCACCGAGTAAGGCACTATCAGCTGCGAGGCTGTAATGCCGGCGAACATTATCGGGCGCGCGCGCGATCTCTCGGAGATCAGCTTCCTGTGCCTCTTTTAACAACGCTTTGCCTTCATTTTGGTCGCCGCGCTGGCAGCGAATGAACCCAAGGGCAGAAAGAAATCGCACCGTCCCTGGAAAATCGACGCCGCCCTCTCGTTCCGACTCAAGCAGCTCGCGATAGAGAGGCTCGGCCTTATCATATTGGCGACCGAAAAATTCGATCTCTGCGGCCATAATTCTGGGCTCGCGATCCGCGGGAAATTCCCGGCGCGCGCGCTCGCAACGTTTCCTTGCGGCCGCGAAATCCCGCCGGAAAAGATCCAACCGCGCAAGACCCAGGTGGCCGCCCGAAAGGTCGGGACGGAAAGTAATCGATCGCGCATAAGCGGCTTCAGCGTCGCCGTAGCGGCCGAGGTCGGTCCAGGCATTGCCGATAAACTCCGAGTGAATTCCAGGTCGTGGCTCAAGATGGACGGCCTTCTCCAGCCAGCATAAAGCGACGTCGGGCCGGCCAAGTTGTTCTACGAGATTTCCTACAGCGCCTGCCGATCGATCGTTAGGCTCCAGCTCGTAGGCACTGAGGTAGGAATCAAGCGATTTCGTCAGCTGGCCTTGGTAACGGTAATTTCCGGCGAGCGCGCGATGAGCCTCGGGTAGCATCGGTTCGAGTCGAATGGCCAGGCTCGCTTCTCTCATGCCGCGCTCGAGCCACGGGCCCGAGGGGTCCAGCTCGGATCGCGCTTGATAGGCGGAGGCCAACATGGCATGGGCGATCGCAAAGCCAGGATCCGCACCAACCGCCTTCTCAAAAAGAGCTATGGCCTTTTCAAAATCGGGAACGTTTAAGCGAAAACGCAGTTCACGCGCCGCTACAAAGTAATCGCGCGCGTTGCGGTCGTTCGTCGCCGCGACGTAGTCCAGCTCAGGAATTTCTCCCGGAGTGGGAGCGGCCTTCTTCTTTTTCGCTCGCGCGTTGATCGTGGCCGCAATCGATCCGGTACTCGTCGCCGCTATCGCTGCCAGGGAGTCCCCCTCTCGCAGCCAGCGTTTAACTGGCAGCCCGGAGCTTGCCTCAACGAGCTGTAAGACTGCGTGCGGCTTTCCTTCGTGAATTCGGACAGTTGCAGCCAGCAGGTATGGGACACCTAGCTGCCTGCCAGCTTGCCGCCATTCTTCCGGCCGCGAGAGGTCGCGCGAAAGCGTGTCCTTAGCTTGGAAAGAAGCTACCTTAATCTCCTTCGTCTGCGCGAGCCTATCACGCAAGCTCTCGGTCAATTCCCGCGCGGAGTCAGATTCGATGTTCATCTCGTCGAGGTCTTCGACAGGCATGACTGCAAGTGAGTGCAGGATGGCACTTTCATCTCGGATGAGCGCGCCCCGCCGCGAGCTAATCACGCCAGACGTCAAAGCGACCAAACTCAAGATAAAACAAGCCGCGGCAGATCCGGCGAGTTTGGGGTTTCTTCGTGACCAGCGCCAGAGCCGGATCGGCGGCGCCACCGGCCGCGCAACGATCGGCCGGCCTTCCAACCAGCGCTCAAGATCCTCCGCGAGATCGCCGGCGGAATGGTAACGCGCGGCCGGTTCTTGTTCCAGACAGCGGGCACAGATCGTTTCCAGATCGCGGTCGGCAGTCTTGACTAACGAACATAGCTTGGGCGCGGGCCTTTCTGCCGCCTGCCGGATGACAGCGAGGGCGTGCTCACCGAGGAAAGGTGGCCGGCCCGCGAGGAGGTCGAACAAGATCGCACCGAGACTATAAATATCGGCCGCTGGTTTCAGACTCGCCGCCGGGCCCTCCGCCTGTTCGGGTGCAATGTAACCGGGCGTGCCGTAGATCGTGAGGGTTCTCGTCAGGTTACTGGAAGCGTCTAGCCACTTCGCCAAGCCGAAGTCGCTGACCAGCGGTTCGCCGCGGCCATCGAGCAGGATATTGCCCGGTTTCAGGTCGCGATGCAGAATTCCCTGACGATGAGCGTGCTGCACCGCCCGTGTGACTTTGGCCATTAAGCGGATTACTTCCCGTGGCTGGTTGCGCAGCGCCGGACCTACTTCCTGCAAGCTGCCGCCAGGGGCGAATTTCATGCTGAAGTAGGGCACCCCTTCCTCGCTTTCACCCACTTCGTAGATCGGCAGGATATTGGGATGATCGAGGCTTGCCGCGGCTTCCGCTTCGCGCCGGAAACGTTCCAAGGTCTCGCGCGAATCCGAGTGATAACTCAACAACCGCTTCAACGCCACGATACGACGCGAGTGCCGTTGCCGGGCTCGGTAGATGATGCCCATCCCGCCGCGCCCAATCTCTTCGAGAATTTCATAATTCCCCAGCCGCCAATTGGTATCGGGGATCGGAATGTCGTCGAGCGCAGCTTCGAGAGTATCGGCATCGGAACTTCCGCCGTCTGCTCCCGTCTGCAGGAGACAGCCAAGGCATATGCCGGGGCCAATCCACGCCGCGCTCCGGCAGGCTGGGCATTCGTTAGGCGTATGAGTTAAAGTCGCGCGCGAATCGGTTAGCCCGTAGTTGTCCATAGCAGGGGAAGCGCCGGATCAGTCAAAGGGCGAGCTCGGTGCCGAGGATGAGAACGACCGCCGGCGCTCTTACTTCAACCTCCATCGCTCTCCTGACCGATCGCCAGCGCGGAGCAGAGATAGCGCAGCTCTTCGTCAATCCCGGTCGGATCGGCCATTGTTTCGGCGACGGCCCTTCGTAACAATTGTCGAAAACGTAGGCGCAATTGATGGAGCAGGCGCTTGATCTGAGCTTCTCCCACACGCAGTTCGCGCGAGAGGTTCGCATAATTGATCTCATCCCTGTTGGCAGTGAGCGTTTTACTGAGCGCGTCAAAAACCCGACGGCGTCCGCGGCTTTCGCATTCCTCCTGTAACTGACGCAGTGCCTGCTCCGCGAGTGTCGCCGCCCAGCGCACATCGAAGATCTTTTCCGCCGGCCACGCTTCATAGGCGGATGCGGGGAGGGAAAGCAGGGAGGGCGCCTCCGCCACCCAATCGTCCCAGGAAACGAAGCGCACTGCGCCACCGCGTCTTTCGCTCAATTGCTTTTCGTGCGCGTCGTGAAGGAAATTCTGCAGCGCGCTGAGGAGAAGGGTGCGGAAACGGCCGCGGTCGCGATCAGCATGTTCGAGCAAATTATTTTTGAGCACCCTCAGGAAAAAATCCTGCGTCAGATCCTCGGCGTCGGCGACGGAGTGGCCACGGCGACAAACGTAGGCGAAGATCGGCCGCCAATAGATGCGGCAGAGTTGGGCGAGCGCCTCGCGCCCCTTCCCCTCGGTCGCCTGCGAATCGATGGAGGCAAGGATGAGACTCCAGCGCGTCGTCGAAAAACGTCCGGCGCCGCCTGATCCTGTTCCACTCACTCCCGCGCACCGTGGCGAAGTTGAATGGTTGACTCAAGTTCAATTTAAGTGGGTGACCCAAGGAGCTGACCGGGGACCTCTTGGGAGCGGCCTCGTGAGAATGCGCAATGGCATCGGGGCGCTGGCTAGGGAAACCCTTGCAGGGGACCTGACTTCGAAACCGAAGCGCGAGAGTTCCCCCTAACCAGAAATTTGTCATCCCCACTTTCTGCTACGGAAAACGAAGGGCAAAGTTCTCGGATATTTTGAAAAACCTGTTTTTAAGTGCGCTAGCTCGAGTGAGCGGCAGGGTCTGACCAGAATTCATCCTGCCTTGTGACGAAAAAGTTTTCGCCTTTTCTGTCGCCCTGTTTGACTCATCTTTCCTGCGCATGTTGCGCAATTTGATCCTCGACTGGTCGGGCACGCTTGCCGACGACCTCGGCGCGATGGTGGAGGCAACAAATCAGATTTTGCTTCACTATGGAAAAGCGGAGCTTTCGCTCGAAGAATTTCGGGAACGCTTTCGGCTGCCGGTTGGTTCCTTTCTAAAGGAATTGCTGCCCGGCGTTGCCCCCGACGAGCGTGACGCTCTTTTTCACCGGCATTTTGTCGAGCACCAACAGGCCGTCGCGCTGCTGCCCCACGCCTTTGCTTTTCTGCGCTTCTGCCAGGCGACGAGGCGGCGCGTCTTTTTGCTGAGCACACTTACTGGCCTCTACTTTGCCGACCAATCTGCCCGTCTAGGCGTCGCGCATTTTTTCGAACAGGCTTACATCGAGAGACCGGATGAGTCGACTCGGATTGCCCAGATTCTAGCGG
>JBBSGS010000102.1:0-9067 GCA_038253875.1 Chthoniobacterales bacterium | reverse complement strand
CGCGCAAGCGGTGAGGATTTGCTAGGCTCGGAAGATCTGAAGAGGCAGCTGCGGGAAGCCAAAGAGCGTTTAGCGAAAGAGTCATCTTCCGCACCGATCAAGCCTTGAGTGTACGCGCAGGCTTTTTGCCCTTTGCGACAGCGAAACCAAGCTCCAGGGTTTCTATAATCGGGTAATGCCTTTCGAGTTTTCTTTGAAACCCTTCCCAAGTCTCGCTCTCGCGCATCAAAATCTTAACACCCTCTAGATGGGCGAGGAGCTTGGGATGGCCTACCTCTCCGGTCAGCCATTGAAAGTGTTTATGCTTTCTACGGCCCGATACCAAAGGGTTCTTGTTACGCAACTCTTCAAGGACGCCAGGAGCCAACCGCTGATAGACGATATTATCCGTGTACTTGGCAAGCACGCGCGGGCCTTGCATTGTCTCAGGATTGAATTGCCACCCACGGAGGCGGAAGATTTGTTGGTAAAATTCGATTGGAAACGTCTTCGTCCACGGCTGCAATTCTTGAGCGATGAACTTTTCAAGGATTCGCGCAAGAGCCATCCGCTCTCGCGAATATTGGTAGCCTGTCGCTTCGTCGATGAGCGCGTCGATGCCCACGCGCGCTAGACCGCGCATGATAATTTCACACGCCTTGGCGATCGCGAACTGTCGAGGATTCGTGATCGCTCCAGCATCGCGGGCAGCCAGGTATGTCTCGCAAACCAGCGGAACAATTAACGCGCGGTAACCACGCTTCGCGCCACCGTTATGCGTTCGATATTCGATAATCCCAAGTACGTCACCCAATTCTTTGGAAATGAACGGTTTAAGATTCAGAGCATCGATGAAATTCGGCTTTCCGGTACGCTTATAAGTTCCCTTCCATGGACGCCCCAAGGCCATCAGGAGGCTTCGGCTGTTGATGACGCGGATTATTTCGCCGTCCTTTTCAATGACTGAACAGTTGAGCGTTCCGGTGCCGATCGGAATGTCACCGTCGAACTCCGTTAGCTGAAGTGCATCCCACCGAGTCTTGCTGGCGTTACTCGCGATTTGGGAACGTTTTGATGCGGACAAGGATTCTGCCCTCGCTTTTCCGCCCATAGATTGAATTGATTCTTCTGCAAGCATGGATTCACCATGTCACAAATAATCTTGCTAGAAAGCACATAAGTGTTGACTTTGCGCATGCTTGCTTCAAAAATGTCGTCATGCCCAACAAACGCCTTTCAAAAGAGAAGCAGGCTTTAGTATTGGCGGCGCTTTGCGAAGGAACGCCAATCGAAGCAACCGCCCGGATGTTCAAGATCGGAACCAATACGATCACGCGCGTTATTCGTGAAACTGGCGAGGCGTTCGCCGAATACATGGACCGCGAGTTTCGCGACCTGCCGTGCGAGCGCATCGAGCTGGACGAGCAATGGCAATACGTGGGCTGCCACAAGGGGCGAATGGTCGAGCCGAAAGAGGGCGTGGGTGATTTCTGGCTGTGGGCCGCAATCGACAGCGACACGAAGGTTGTGTTCTCGCATCGCATCGGCAAGCGCGATTGGATTACCGGCAACATGTTCGTCGAGGACATGAAGAACCGCGTGGGCGGCCCGGTCCAAATCGCGACGGATAACTTGCCCGCGTATCCGTTTCATATCCGCACGCACTTTGGCTACGGGGGATATTCCTACGGGACAGAGACGAAGATATTCGGCGAGCCTTACCTACCGGGCGGCACGCTGGCACGCGGGGCGCAACGAAGGCGTCCGCAAGATGGTGACAGCGGAGCGGGAAGCGGTAGTCCGGCTCGCCGGACCTAGAAACGCTCACCACGAGCCACATCGAGCGCGTATTCCTGACCGTGCGGCAGGAGCTAAAGCGCTTCCAAATAAAGGGGCTTGGCTACTCGAAAGACCTTGAAATGCACAAGGCTGGCGTGGCGTTGCACTTCGGGATTTACAACTTCGTCCGCAAGCATTCCACGCTCGGAACAACTCCCGCCGTCGCGGCTGGCGTTGAGGAAAAGCCGTGGGGTTTAGAACGTGTCGTGCAGATCACAGAGGAATATGTTCGCCTGAAAGAGGATGAGAAATTCGATTCGGCGTTTGCCCGTCGCGTTTAGTCGGAAACGCCGATCGTATACAACACGGCATCCATGACTCGCTTGAACACTTCCGTTGGAACGATGCCCCGTCTGTGTTCGAATCGCTTTGAAGGCAATGATGCAATGCCTTGTGCGTTAGCAAAGGAGCTAGGTTCAACGCAATTGACACCTTGAAGATGAACCTCATATCGGCTAGAGCCAACGACACTGGTAACCGGGACAAAGACTATCAGAGTCCTGGGTGCATCTGTGTCATTCCGCGAGATGACTATAACTGGGCGGGACTTTCCAGCTATGCCAAGATCAGCGAACCAAACATCACCGCGAGCCGGGCGCATCTAGAATATCGAGAACCTCTTGTTCAACTTCGCGAGAACGCAGAATGTCTGAATGTTCCTCTGCCGGAAAAATAATTGACATTGATTCTGATTCTCCTTCCTGCCACGCAGGGATGGGGAACAGAATGTTAAACGCAGAAACGATCATTTCGGAGTCCGAATATGGTTGATTACTCATAGGATTACTGTAGTGGTGACTGTATTTGGGGCGGCGACGGACGTTGGATAAGGCGAACGTTAAAGTCGCGCCGTCCGGTTTCCTCTCCATTCAGGAGTAGGACAATAGTGTAGAGGGCTTCGCGTTGGAAGACAGCTCCCATTATTGCTGTGCTTAGAGCTAAAATCGCGCTGTTGTCGAACGTCTGCTGGGCGGGGAACTGAATCTTTGTCGAAGTGCTGAATATAACATGCGCGGATGCTTTGTCTTCAATTCGACACGTCAGTTCCATTTCGTCGAAAGTACCGGCGATATTGGCAATCCATGCCGTCACAAAAAACCGGCCGTACGTGGCCGGAAATTGGGGAAATACGAGCTGATCAAACGAACCTATGATCGAGCGTTTGCCCGTACCTTGCTCTACGATAGAGAGGTCGGACAGAACGATACCCGGGACAAGAGTCGGCTCGGATTGAAATGGCATTTGGGTTGAAAATGTACTTTGCAAAGTAACTCCCTTGCAAGTTTTATTCCATTGTCGGTCATAAAAACCATAATCAATCAGACCCAACACCATCCGATTTTATATGACATACATTGTCTGATGTTATAGAGGATGGAACTGGTGTTGAATGGTCGTTGGATTGAGCCGCTTTCATTCGCTTTAGATTGTCGGTTGGAATCCAGCCCTGAGTAGGCACATTGCTGCGTGAATGCACGCGACGCTCAGTCGAATCTATTAGGCGGTGCTTCTCTAGGTATTCCGACCAGTGACGCCGACTTCGAGCGCTATTTCGATTTGCGTTGGCGCATACTCCGCGAGCCGTGGGCGCAGCCGCGTGGTTCGGAACGGGATGATCGCGAAGATGAGAGTATTCACTTGATGGTTCGGGCCGCGAACGGTGATGCGCTTGCAGTCGGCCGTTTTCATCTGAATACGCCGACTGAGGCCCAGGTCCGGTTCATGGCTGTAGATCCACGGGCCCAGAGTTGTGGGCTTGGGAGCCTGGTGTTGCGGAGCTTGGAAGATCGAGCGCGGGACGCCGGGGCGAAACGGATTATCCTCAACGCACGGGAAAGCGCACAGCGTTTCTATGAACAGCACGGCTATGGTGTCGAAGGGCCCGCCGAGAGGCTCTTCGGCGGAGTCGATCACTGGCGCATGAGCAAGGATCTTTGAAAAAGATCGCCGCCCATCGGCCGGGCTCGCGCCGCCCTTGACCCAACGCCGCCTCTTGTTAGTCTGCGGCTTTCTCCGCTCGTTTTGATCCTATGAACCGAACCAACTTCCGACTGACATCCCCGCTCCTCGCATTCCTCCTCACCGCAGCCCTTTCGTTAGGCCAAGCTGTTTGCGCTTTCGGGCAGGAACCATCCCCCGGCATTCGCCAGGCGATGACACCAGAGGAATTCAAAGCCGCAGGCTTGGAAAAGTTGTCACCTAACGAATTGGCCGCGCTGGATGCCTGGCTTCGGGGCGACCGCGAGAAGGCCGCGCAACAAGGGGCGCAGAAGGCCACGAAGCACGAGAAATTACAATTGGTCGTGAGCCGGGTTGACGGTGTCATCACGAGCATCAGCCCCCGTCAGATCATCCGATTGGAGGATGGGTCGACGTGGAAAGTGGCGAAGACCGATTTCCAATTCCACGGCCACGTCGATCATCCCGCGGCGGCAGCCTTCAAAAGTTTCTTCGGCTGGAAAATGCGCATCGCCAACGTCGCGGAAATTTACGTGGTGCCGGTTCAGAGGCCTTGACTCGTTAGGCAAGCAAGCCGCTAAGCGGTTGCCGCTGGCGTCGCTGTTCTCGGTCTCGCCAGGCCGAAGGCTGCGTGCGTCGCGCGTGCGGCGCGTTCCAGTTCTTCTTCGGCAATGACGACCGCGATTTTTATCTCCGAGGTGGAGATCAACTGGATGTTCACCCCGGCTTCACCAAGACACGCGAAGAGCCGGGAAGCGACGCCCGCGTGGGATCGCATCCCGATACCGACGACACTGAGCTTGGCGACATCGCGGGTTGCGGTCATGCCGCCGGCGCCGATCCGCGAGACGAGCGGCGTCAGCGTTTTTTCGGCGAGCGCGAAGTCGTCCTTGTGGAGTGTAAAGGAAAGATCGGTGGTGCCGGTGCTGGAGGCGTTTTGCACGATCATATCGACACTGAAGCTCGCAGCCGCGATCGCGGAAAAAATCTGGCCCGCACAGCCGGGCCGATCCGGCACACCGCAGATCGTCACTTTCGCTTGGTTGCGTTCGAGGCTAACACCGCGCACGACGACGTCTTCCATGTTCGCCGGCGCCGCTTTCGCCTGCGTCCCGGGCGCGTCTATTACACTCGAACGGACCTCGAAACCGACGCCGAATTTCTTCGCAAATTCGACCGCGCGCGATTGCATCACCTTGGAACCGGCGCCCGCCATTTCGAGCAACTCGTCGTAGGCGATCTCGTCGATCTTGCTCGCGTCGGGCACCACGCGCGGGTCGCAAGTGTGGACGCCATCGACGTCGGTGAAGATCTGGCAATCGTCCGCCTTCAACGTCGCGGCGAGCGCAATAGCGGTTAAATCAGAGCCGCCTCGGCCTAAGGTCGTGATCGCGCCTTGTGTGCTTTGACCCTGGAAGCCGGCGACGATGACGATGTAATCCTCAGCCAAAAGCTCATGGATTTGCCGCGGAGAAATGTGTGAGATTTTCGCTTTCGTGTGGACGCCGTCGGTCACGATCCCGGCCGCGGCACCGGTTAACGACACTGCTTTTCCACCGAGCGCGTTCACCGCCATGGCGACGAGGGCGCTGGCCCCCTGCTCGCCGGTCGCGAGGAGCGCATCCATCTCGCGGGCGCTCGGCTCCGGCGACAATTCGTGTGCGAGCTTGATCAGCCCATCGGTCACGCCCGCCATCGCCGAGATAACCGCCACGACGTCCTGGCCGGATCTCTGCGCGGCGAGCAAACGTTCAGCCACCCGCCGGATCCGCTCCGCGCTGCCGACCGAGGTGCCGCCATATTTCTGAACAATCAAACCCATGATGAAGCGTGCCGCCCCGTTTTCTCCATTCTTGCGGCGGTGTCAACTCTGAGCCGCTTCGAGCGCGCGTAGAACTGCGTCCTCGTTAGGCGAAACTGGGCGCGGCACCACAATCGCCGAGGAAAGCACCTCGGGATCTTTCAGCCCGTGACCGGTGACCGTGCAGACAAGGCGGCTTCCGTCCGGGATCGACGCGGCAGCGAAATGCGAGGTGCTCGACTCTGCGCGGGCGGCCCGCAGTAATCCCGCGATCGGGGCTGCGCTCGCGGGCTCGACGAAAATGCCTTCCGCGCGCGCGAGCCAGCGTTGCGCGTCGAGAATTGCCTCGTCGCTGACGATGTCGATCATGCCGCCGGAAGCGGCGAGCACGTGATTCGCCTGCGACCAGCTCGCAGGATTTCCGATCCGGATGGCGGTGGCGACCGTTTCTGGCCTAACGACAATTTCTCCGCGAAAAATTGGCGCCGCGCCGGCAGCCTGGAACCCGATCATTCTTGGTCGTCGTTTTGCTTTTCCGGCAGCATGGAAATCTTCGTAGCCGGCCCAGTAAGCCGTGATGTTGCCCGCATTGCCGACGGGCAAGAGATGGAAATCGGGCGCCTCGCCCAATTCTTCCACGATCTCGAAGGCAGCCGTTTTCTGACCGGCGATCCGATCGGGATTGATCGAATTCACGATTGCGAAATCATCCCTGCGGCCAAGCACCCTAACGATCTCGAGCGCTTGATCGAAATTGCCCTCTATCGCGACGATCTGCGCGCCGTAAGTAAAGGCTTGCACCATTTTGCCGCTGGCGATTTTGCCGGCCGGGAGAACGACGGCGCAGCCGATGCCAGCACGCGCCGCATAAGCGGCCGCGGATGCGGAAGTGTTGCCGGTCGACGCACAGATGAGCGTTCTTGCGCCGCGCTCGACTGCCTTGGAAACGGCCACGGTCATCCCCCGGTCTTTGAAGGAACCGGTCGGATTCAACCCTTCATATTTCACGAAGACCTCGCACCCGCGTCCGACGACCTCGCTCAAGCGCGGCGAGTGAATCAGCGGGGTGCCGCCTTCCCCTAACGAAATCACCGGGGTGGTCTCGGCAACCGGAAGATACGCCCGGTAGCGCGCGATCACTCCCCCGCCCCGCCCGAAATGCGATTCGTTAGTCATTGTTAGGCGCGAGGTCTGCGCCGGTCCGCGCGCTCCCAGCGAGGGCGAGAATGACGTCGGTCTTCGAGAGGCTCCCGACCAGCCGCGAATCCTCATGATCAGTCACCACCGGCAGGCGTTCGCCGGAATGCCGGGCGAAACGCTCCAGCGCCTCGTTCAACGAAGCCGATGGATGAATGATAGGAATATCCTCCCGCAAAATATCGCCGGCGATGACCAGCTCGGCGAGCTCCGGCGCATTCAAGTAGTTCTTGATGTCATGGAGCGAGATCGCGCCGATGTAGCGGCCCTCCCCTTCGGTTACGTAGAGATAGGTGAAGCGATTGGCGATGAACTTTTCCCCGATCTCGGCAAAGCGTGCGCTCGGCGCGACGGTCAGCGGGTCGGGCTTCATCAAGTCGCGCACGTGCAACTCTGCGAGCTGGTGGCGGTAATCCCCTGCCCCTTTGCGCTTCAGCGCCGCGCTGTAGATCGAGCGTTTCTCGAAACCGACCGAAGTGTAATAGCCGAGCACGCAGGCGAGCATAAGCGGCAGGATGATTTGGTAATCAAGCGTCAACTCGAAAATCATAATGATCGCCATGATCGGTGCGTGCGTGGTGGCGGCGAGAAACGCGCCCATCCCGACGAGCGCAAAGGCGCTTGGATTTATCGTTAGGCCAAGGGGAAATTGCAAGGCCGCGACGCCGAAGAGATAGCCGAGGCTGGCGCCAACAAAGAGCGTGGGAGTAAAGACACCGCCGACCGCGCCCGAGCCGAAGGTGGCGGCGGTCGCGAGCACTTTGAAGAGCAGGACCGCGGCTACAATCCGCCAGCCCCAGCCGCCCGCGAGAATTGTGTTCACCGCACTGTAACCGTTGCCGCACACCTCCGGATGCAGGATTGCGAGCGCGCCCACGATCAAACCGCCAACACACATTTTCAAATAAGCCGGGAGGCGGACTCGTCCCGCGAAACGCTCGCTCAAACTGAGCAGCCGCAGAAACCAGGGCGCCACCAGACCTGCGAGTAAGCCGAGGAGGAGATAAGGCACGACCTCCCAATTGGAGAGCAGACTGAAACGCGGCATCGCGTAAATCGGCGCCGCCCCGAGAAAACCGCGGATCGTTAGGGTGGCGACCACCGAGGAGAAAACGAGCGGCCCGAAGATCTCCATCGCGACCGACCCGAGGACGATCTCCGCGACGAAGAGCGCACCTGCGATCGGCGCATTATATGCGGATGCGATACCGGCCGCCGCGCCACAGCCCACGAGCAAACGCAACCGCGGCGTCGACCAGTGCCGCAGGCGACCGGCGATCGACGCGACTAACGAGGCCAATTGCACCAGCGGACCTTCCCTCCCTATCGACCCGCCCGAGGCAATAGTGAAGGCGGAGGAGAGACACTTCACCAGGCTGCGCCGGGTGGAGATTTTTCCGTCGCCGAGGACCACCGCTTCCATGTAGTCGGTCGTCGTCACGCCACCGCGCCAGAGCATGCCGAAATGGAGAATCGCCCCGGCAACCAAACCGCCCACTGCTGGAATCGTTAGGCGCGCCCACCAGGGCAGCGTCGCGAAACTCTCCACCAGGCCCGGCTCCTGGCTGCCGGTCATGAGCTTGTGCAGTAGACTCGTCGCGTAGCGGAAGGCAATGGAAGTAAGCGCGCCGCCGAAGCCGATGATCCCGGCCCAGGCGAGCGTCATCTGCAGGTCGCTCGGCCTTGCGACTTCCGTGAACCACACCCACCATTTCAACCGACGCAGAACGCCGAGACGAAGAGGCGGCGCGCCTTCGGGCGCATGTTCGGTCGACACGCTTACGACCTGAGCGCATCCGCTGCAGCCGTCAACAGCTGGCGTGAGTCGTGAGTCACGGGCTCATTCCCGAGCGAGGAGGATGGCGGGAACCCTTTAGTGGACTCTACCGGATGCTGGATGAGTGCAGATGGGAGCGCGCTGCTCTGTCAGCGCGAAGATCATCGCGACGACAGAGCGTCGCGCTCCACGCACGCTTGCTGATGAAACCGGGCAATACTGCACTGTCTCTCCGAAGCTTTAGACTCCGCTCATCGGCCGGTGCTGGACGCGCGGAAACGCCTCCCTGCGGAGGGACATGTTCGGCATGTCCAGGTTTGTCGCGTCAGTCCTGTTTCCGCTGACACAGTCCCTAGGACTAGCGCAATCTCTTCGGCTCCTGCTCGGAGGAAGTGTTGGCTATCTACTTATAAAATGACTTATGCTCAATTGAGCTTGTAGGCTTCAGCCAACGCGATACCGGTCGCGCCATCCGCGCCCTCCACGATCGCTGTATAGTTAGCCGGCGGCAGAGT
>JBBSGS010000101.1:0-9077 GCA_038253875.1 Chthoniobacterales bacterium | reverse complement strand
TTTGCAAAAAATGCTGTCAACGCAACTCGCTGGGCAGCGTGTCGCAAGGAAGATGCAGTCAGCGGCGCTGATGGCGGGTGAGCTTCACACAAGGCAAATGGGGGTGGCAAAGAAATATCTCGTTAGGTGCTCATTTTAATATTGCTACGGCGACGGCGGCGTCAGTAGTCTCCGCGATCATGAACAAGACTCTCACTCTCATAATTACATTATTGGGATTTTCCCTGGCCACCCTGGTAGCCCAGACTCCATCGCCCAGCGCGAGCCCGGAAGCCTCCGCCAGCCCGGCTAAGAAACACAGGCATACCAGGAAAGATGCTACCACGGCGGCGACCACGGAATCGCCGGCTGCCGCATCTGCCAGCGCAACGCCGGAAGCTTCGCCAAGTCCTGCCAGGCATAGACGCGCCAGGAAAGAGACGACTGCGGCTACGGCCTCTGCGCCGAGCGCATCTCCGGCTGCGGCAGCGTCTCCGGCCGCGACTGCCTCCCCGGCCAAACGCTCCTGGTTCCATAGAACTGAGACGCCAGCTCCGGCGGCATCCCCCGTCGCAGCCAGTGCGCCATCCAGCGCGAGCTCAAGCTCAGCCAGGGCGAAGACGTCGAAAGCGAGCGAGCCCGCTGGCACACCGGCGCCGGGCGGCGGACCTGGAACGGTGTGGGTGAACTCCGAGAGCCACATCTACCACACGCAGAGCTCGCGCTGGTATGGCCGCACCAAGAAAGGCAAGTATATGAGCGAGCAGGACGCAATCAAAGAAGGCGATCACGCGTCCAAGGAAGAGAAAAAAGAGAAGCAGCCCTAACTCCCACCACTACTCCCGGAAGGAATGCGTCGCAGCGTCCTAGGAGGTAGCCTGGGTGCCCGGCCGATCGAGCAACGCCTGGTCGAGGACCCAGTTATCGGGATTGATATTCTCTTCGTTTTGGTGCCGACCATCTTTGGTCTTTGCTCGCGGCTGAGACAGCGGCGCTTTTCACCCTCGTGCGCCCCTCGCGGGTGCGGAAACCGAGAGAAGGTTGTCGCCTATCAGCAGCGCCAGCGCGCGGAGGACCACTAACTCTGGCGGGGTAAGAAACCGAGTTCCAAGGAAGTGTCGGACAAAGCACCCTCTCAAAGAAAGACGACTCAACGCGCGGATCACTCGCCAGCTTTCGGTTCAGCCGATCAATGGCGACTGCATAGGGACCTCGACATTGGAGTTAGCCCGCCACCGGCGGAACAGGCTCCGTCTCGTCGATGCGGCCGTAGTCGACTTGGAGTTTGCCCTCTGCCAGTTCCTCGTAAATATCTACAAACCGTTCCCCCCAGCGGATATCGCTGAACGAGTAGTCCTGTTGGCTCTGCACCGGCGCCGCCATCAAAGTTTCCACTGACATGACCTCTGCAATGAAGAATGCGTCGCACTCTTCGAGCGTCTCTGCGGTCTCGCCGTATAAGGGGCTTCCTTCGTCGATCGTGTGGCGAATGGTGAGAGCGACTGGAAAACGCGCCACACGCCCGGGATAAACCTTGAGGGAATGGAACCGGCGCACGTTCTCACCCTCAAGCACCTTCTCGTCCCGGGAAAGCATCAGGCGAAAATGCGCATCCACCATGCTCGTGTGACGCAAGTTCGCGACCCGGAACATCACGCTGGGGTGCCCGTTGTGATTTCCGAATAAAATGGATTTGCTGAAAACAATCCGTGCCGTGGGTCGGGAAAACCGCACAAAGATGAGACCAGTAATGACAGCGAACCCAGATCATCCCGAGGAAGATTTCGATCGTGACCACGACATGACCATAGGCCGTGGCCGGATACTGGTGGCCGTAGCCCACCGTCGCGAGGGTTTCGACACTGAAGAAAAATGCCTGCGAAAAAGAGCCAGGCGCCATCTCGGCGATGGCCGCGCCACCCATGGCGTAGAGCAGGGCGAAGAACGTGTTGAGCACCAGATAGGTAACGACAAGGAAAAGGGCGAATTGGGGCCAGGTAAGCGAGAGGACCCAGTGATAGCTGTCGCGCCAATCACGTCGTGCCGCGTTGATCTTGAGAAATTCAACTCTTCCGGAGCGAACCGGGATGGGAGCGCGTACTCGTCGCATGTGTCGCTTATGTATGTATCAGCAGGAGCGGTTTCGACAATCAGGAACGCAGGAAAAGGCAATAACCGCTACCAAATATCGGCAGCGCCAGGGAAGAAAGATTAGGAGAAGGAGCAGGAGGATGGCAGGCGAGGCTGTGCTCTATGCCCACCCATCCCGGCAGCCTAATTCACGATGGAGTTCGCGCAGACTCGCTATTAACCTAAGACCCGATGAGCAACTTGGAGCCAGTATTTACAGCTATCGACTTCTATCAGCTCGACGACCTGCTAAGCGTCGAAGAGCGTCGCCTCCGGGATAGAATGCGCAGCTGGGTGGAAGAACGTTTTCTGCCCGTCGTGCGCCAGCATTATCGGGATGGCACCTTCCCGATGGAGCTTGTGCCGGAGCTAGCCCAGCTCGGCGCCTTTGGACCCAGCATTAAAGGTCATGGCTGCGCCGGTCTCGGAAGCGTCGCCTCCGGGCTTATTATGCAGGAGCTCGAGCGTGGTGACAGCGGACTGCGCACCTTCGCTTCGGTGCAAGGTTCGCTCGCCATGACGGCGATCGACCTCTTCGGCTCCGAAGAACAAAAGAGCCGCTGGCTGCCGGCCATGGCGCGAGGCGAAAAGCTCGGTTGCTTTGCCCTAACCGAACCCGATTTCGGTTCGAATCCTGCCGGGCTGCGCAGTCGCGCGTGTAAGACGGATGAAGGTTATCGTCTTGTCGGATCCAAGAGGTGGATCGGCAATGGCACTATCGCCGATGTCGCGGTGGTGTGGGCGAGGATTGAGGGTGAGCCCGGTGTCGACTCGGAAAGCAGCGGAGCGATTCGCGGCTTCCTTGTGGAAAAAGATACTCCCGGTTTCAGTGCGAGCTTGATCGAAGGCAAGCTTTCGTTGCGCGCGGCGTTGACAGCGGAGCTGACCTTCCACGACTGCCCGCTGCCGGAGAGCGCCCTATTGTCCCGCAGCGATGGCCTGCGCTCGCCGCTGACTTGTCTTAACCACGCACGTTACGGCATAGCTTGGGGCGCGCTCGGTGCGGCCATGGCCTGCTACGATGAGGCTCGGCAGTACGCGATCCGCCGCGAGCAATTCGGCCGTCCCATTGCTAGCTTCCAGTTGGTCCAAGCGAAACTGGCGCGCATGCTCACCGAGATTACCAAGGCACAGCTGTTGGCTTTTCGCCTCGCGCAGTTAAAAGACGCCGGCAGCGCGCGGCACTACCACATTTCCATGGCTAAGATGAACAACGTCGCGATAGCCCTCGACGCCGCCCGCACTGCGCGCGAGCTCCTCGGCGCGGTCGGCATTCTCGATGAGCACCAATGTTTCCGGCATATGTGTAACTTGGAAAGCGTCAAGACCTACGAAGGGACGGAGGACATCCACCTGCTGGTTCTGGGTCAGCAAGTCACCGGAATCCCGGCCTTTGCCGGGTAGGCTGTGTCTCGCAAGGAACGCGCTGTCCTAGAAGGGGCGCGCGAGCGACACCTCGTTAGGCTTCGGCGAACTCAGGGACCAGCTCGGGTTCCCCCGGCTGGCTGGTTTCAGGCTTGGGCGCGTTCTTTTTCGCCATGCCCTCGTGGTGCGTGCGCGCGATCAAGACGTAGAGCGAGGGAACGATGAAGAGGGTAAAGACCGTGCCGATACTCATCCCGCCGACGAGCACAAGACCGATGGAGTTACGGGCCTTGGCGCCGGCGCCGGTCACGAGGACGAGCGGGAAATGTCCGGCGACGGTCGCGATCGTGGTCATGAGAATCGGTCGCAGCCGAGTACGCGCGGCTTCCGAGACCGCGGCGATTTTATCGCGGCCCTGCTGCTGCAACTTGTTCGCGAACTCGACGATAAGGATGGCGTTTTTGGAAATGAGCCCGACAAGAGTGACGAGGCCGACTTGCGAATAGATGTTCATCGTCGTCGTCCAGCCGTTGGTGAAGAACGGGATGTTCGGGTTGGGCATTTTCAGGAAGGTGAAAATGAGCGCGCCAAACATGGCCAGCGGCACGGAGCCGAAGAGGATGATCAGCGGGTCGCGAAAGCTGTTAAATTGCGCCGCGAGGACGAGGAAGATGAGGACGAAAGCGAGTCCGAATGCAGGGAGAAACTTGTCGCCCTCGACGCGGAGCTGGCGCGATTCGCCAGTGTAATCGATCGAGTAGCCCTTCGGCAGAATTTTCGCCGCTTCGTCCTCGAGGAGCTTGAGCGCCTGGTCGGTCGGGACGATGGCGACACCGCTGATTTTCACGGCGTTGAGTTGCTGCAACCGGTGGAGCGAGCGCGGCACCACCGTATTGCGGATCGACGCAATGGTGCTGAGTTGCACAAGTTTGTTGTCCGGTCCGGTGACGTAGATGTCTTTGAGCTGGTCGGGATTCAAGCGATCGATCCGTTGAATCTGCGGAATCACTTTGTAAGCCCGGCCCGCGATGTCGAAACGATTGACGTAGTTGCCGCCGATCATGGCGGAGACGTCCGCGCCGACCTGCGCGAGATTGAGGCCGAGCGCGGCGGCCTTGTCATGATCGATCACGACCTCGGCTTGCGGCTGATCGATTTTCGTATCGATCAGCGGCGGGAAAGCGAACTTACCGCTCTTCGCCGCGACATCTTTCAACTGGTTGGCCAGCTCGAGCATCTGTTCCGGCTCCGCGGTGGAGAGGAGCACAAACTCAACCGGAAACTGTCCGCCGCCCGGGAGGGCTGGGGGCATCACCGGAAACATCTGAATACCGGGAATGGCGCTCAGTTTCCCCTGCACTTGGGGGAGGAGTTGGAAGGCTGTTTCCTTTCGCTGATCCCAAGGCTTCAAAACCATGCCGCCGAAGCCGTTTGAGGGAAACGTGATTTGAAAAGTGAAGCGGGTTTGGGGAAAACCAAGAAACGCTTTGCCCGCTGCGTCCGCGTAAGACTGCGTCTGCTCCATCGTGGCGTTGGCCGGCGCATCGACGATGCCGAAGATGACGCCCTGATCCTCAGTGGGCGCGAGTTCCTTGGCCGAAAGCGACATCTTCAGGAAAATCAGCGCGATGAGCGAGAGACCGATCCAGGCCACATAGACGGCCGGCCGGATCTGCAGCGTGCGGTCCAGTTGGTGGCCGTACCATTCGCGGATGCGGTCGAACGTCCGGTTGACCCGGCCGGAGAAGCCTTCCTCTTCCTCGCCCGCGCGTAGAAATGTCGCCGACATCACCGGGGACAGGGTGAGTGCGACGACACCGGAGATCGTGACCGCGCCCGCGAGGGTGAAAGCGAATTCACGAAAGAGCGTACCCGTGAGTCCCCCTTGCAGGCCGATCGGGATGTAAACAGCCGCGAGAGTAATCGTCATCGCGATGATCGGGCCGACGAGTTCGCGCGCGCCTAACAATGCCGCGTTGAGCGGGCTGAGTCCTTCGCGCAGATGGCGTTCGACATTTTCTACCACCACGATGGCATCGTCGACCACCAGACCGACCGAGAGCACGATCGCGAGCAGGGTGAGGAGGTTGATTGTAAAACCGAAGACCTGCATGAGAAAGATCGCGCCAATGAGCGAGATCGGGATCGCGACCACGGGAATGATGACCGAGCGCCAGGAACCGAGGAAAAGGAAGATAACGATGATGACGATGAGGAGCGTCTCCATCAAAGTGCGGAAAACATCGTGGATGGCGGTGTTGATATATTCGGTGCCGTCGTAAGCGATGCGGCCCTGGAGGCCGGTCGGCAGTTCCTTTTGGATGTCCTCTAGGTCGGCGCGGACGCGCTTGACGACGTCGATCGAATTGGCGTTGGGAAGAACGAAAATGCCCATGAAAACCGCGCGCTCACCGGAGAAACGGACTTCGGTATTGTAGTCCTCGGCCCCAAGCACGACGTCCGCGATCTCGCCCAGCCTAACGAGCACGCCGCCTTCCTGCCTGACGACGAGGTTCTTGAAATCCTGCACCGAATGGAGGTCGGTATTCGCCGTGAGGTTGACCTGCACGAGGGCGCCCTTGGTACTGCCGAGGGCGGAGAGGAAATTATTCGCCGCCAGCGCCTGGCGGACTTGCGCCGGGCTGACATTGAGAGCCGCCATCCGATCCGGCTTCAGCCAGATGCGCATGGCAAAAGTGCGACCGCCGAGAATTTCCGCGCGCTGCACGCCGGCGATGGCGGTTAGCCGCGGCTGGACGATGCGGGTGAGGTAATCGGTGATCTCGTTCGCCTGCAGAATGTCCGAGGTGAAACTGAGATAGGCGGAGGCAAACTGCGAGTCCGCGGGCTGAATATTAATCACCGGCACCTCCGCCTCGGGAGGCAGGTCGTTGCGCACCTGGTTGACCTTCGAGCTGATCTCGGAGAGCGCCTTGTTCGAGTCGTAATTCAGCTTCAGGTGCGCGGTGATCGTCGAGGAGCCTTGCGCGCTTTGCGATTCCAGGTAATCGATCCCGTCCGCGGCCGCGATCGCGCGCTCCAGCGGCGTCGTGATAAAGCCGCGCACCAGGTCAGCGCTCGCGCCCACGTAAACCGTCGAGACGCTGACCGAGGCGATGTCGCTCCGCGGATACTGGCGGATGTTGAGCGACTTGATCGCCTGCAACCCGGCGATAATGATCACCAGGCTGACGACCACGGCCAGCACCGGCCGGCGAATGAAGAGATCAGTGAAAGTGTTCACGTCCGGAAAGGTCGTTAGGTATTGTCGGGGATAGGGGCAAGCTGCGGCTTCGGGGCCAGCTTGTTATCAACCGCCACGCTCATGCCATTGCGTAATTTGAAGGCACCGGTCCCGACAATTTCCTGACCCTTTTTCAAGCCTTCCGTGACCGCGACGAAGTCACCACGGGATTCGCCCAGCCGGATAAATTGCTGGCGCAAAACGAGTCCCTCTTTTTTCGTATCCTTGTCCTGCTTTTTCTCGATCACGTAAACCGAATCGCCGAAGGGCGCGTAGGACACCGCAGTGGCGGGGATATAAAGCGTGGAAATCTTTTGCGGCAGCAGCGCCTCGACTTTCGCGAACATCCCCGGGCGCAACGCGTGGTCCTTGTTCTCGAGGCTGGCTTGCACCTGCACGCTGCGGGTGGCGGAATCGACCGAGGAGTTGATTGCGCTCAACGTCCCTTTGAATTCGCGGCCGGGAATGGCGTCCGTCGTGACGTGCACCTCGAGACCCACAGATACTTTCGCGAGATCATTTTGCGGGAGGGAGAAATCGACGAAGACCTGATCGAGCGTTTGCAGCGATACAAGCTTGTCGCCCACCGCCACCATCTGGCCAGGGTTCACGTAGCGAATGCCAGCCACGCCTGTAAAGGGCGCACGAATTTCCTTCTTATTGATCGCCGCCTGCATGTTCTCCACCGTTGCCTTGGCGGCGTCGTACTTGGCCTGCGCGGTGTCGAATTCCGACTTGGAAATAACATTGCCCTTGGAAAGGCTTTGAGCGCGCTCGAACTCCGATTTCGCCAGGGCCGCGTCCGCCTGCGCGGCGCGAAACTGCGCTTCTTCCGCCGCGACATCAAGTTTCAGCAACGGCTCGCCCCGCTTCACTTTGGCGCCCGATTCAAAATCAATTTCACTCACGCGCCCGGCCAACTCGGCGCTGATGGTCGCACCCTGCACCGGCGAAACTGAACCGATCGCGGAGATCGTCGGTTGCCAATCCGCTTTTTTTACGACTGCGCTGGTAACGGTCGTGGGTGGCGGGACCATCGCCTTGCCCGCATGAATCATGGTGACAATCTGCAGTACCTTCAGGCCCGCAAAGGCGAGAAAAATCAAAACCAAGCCCAGGATTACCCAGAAGATCGGGCCTTTCTGGCTTCGTCGTGGCGAGGTCGAGGCGGAGCTGCGAACCGAACGTTCGGGTGTTCTAGTGGTGACCGTTTGCATGAGGTGTTTGACTAAAGAGGAGCCGCCAGAGGCTGCGGGCGACGCGGAGTTGACGTTCTCGTTGTTGACTGGAGGAAATGTTCGCGGGGCGAAGCACGCTCCGCATCATCGTCCCATCATTCACCGCGAAAATCATTTCCGCAATCTCCTGCGGATCGAGACCGCGAGCGGCTTTTTTCATCTCGGGCGAACGCGCGATGAGCGCGGCCACGCCTTCGGCTTTCGCGCGGATCACGCCGCGGACCACCTTGGCCACGCGCGGATTGCGGCTCGCTTCTGCGAAGAGATCGACGACGAACGCGGAGATGATCTGCGGCGAATGCTCGCAGCAATTTGAGGTAAAAAGAATCTCCATTGCTTCGAGCAACGTCGGCGCCTGTCCCGCGCGTTCGAGCAGCGACGCGATGTCTTTTTTGTGTTCGGCCGCGAGGGCGGCGATCACTTCCTCTTTGTTTTTGAAGTAGCGATAGATCAAGCCCACGCTGATTCCGGCCCTCGCACTAATGTCGTGCATGCTGGTCTGGTGAAACCCGCGCTGGGCGAAGCAGATCATGGCCGCCTCGAGAATCTGCTCGCGGCGATCCAAGAGTGGCGCGGGATGCTTTGTAGACATGGAAGGGGCAAGATGAATGAACGTTCATTCATTGTCAAATCCCGCGCTGGGGAGGGATCACCGATCCGTCTTTAATCCTACACTTTCACTTGCACCTACACTCTTTTGGAGAAGCCGGGCCGAAGGGTTTCAGTGTAAGATTAGTGAAAGTGCAGGATCAAAGTGAAGAGGGGGAGTGCCAGGGGGGAGAGTTGAACTCCCGACCAAGGGCTTATGAGTCCCCTGCTCTACCACTGAGCTACCCTGGCGGCGCGAGCCGCTAAAGTTGAATGGCGTGCCAGTGCGTGTCAACGCGGCTCCCGAGTGTAGCGGCGGCTGTGTCGGCCGCGAGAAAGCGCTCGCGCTCGAAGAAAAAATAACGGATGATCCTCATCCTCAGGGGGCGACACCCCGTCGTTACATCGGCACTACTTCGCTCGATCCGATAAGTAGGGCTCCAACTCTGCACGGCTCCCGCGCATCGCAATCATGAAGCAAACCCCGTTGCGCTCCTGCACCGCGCCGATCCATCCTTCACTCTCCACAAAGC
>JBBSGS010000100.1:0-9122 GCA_038253875.1 Chthoniobacterales bacterium | reverse complement strand
CGGAGCGGCGCGGCGCGCCCGCCTTGAAGATGAGCCCGCCCAACGGAAATACCGGGACTGGGACGAGAAGCTGCACTAAGGGCGATGCCTTGGATGGATGCGGCTCGGCTCACCAATCAGGCTGGGCTTCACCAAACGAAAATCTCGCGTTTCCTCGCCGCAAGGGCTAAGTCTTTTGCGAGGTGAAAGAGGAAACTGTTGATACACATTCGAAGGCGCTGAGAATCAATCTCGATCCGCGCTGGTACGGGACTTTCGCGGAGATCGGGGCTGGACAGGAGGTGGTGCGCTGGTTTTTCCGCGTCGGCGGCGCCGCGGGGACGATCGCCAAGAGTATCTCGGCTTACGACATGAAGGTGAGCGACGCCATCTATGGGCACGCGGAGCGGTATGTCTCGCGGGGGCGGCTGCAAGCGATGCTCGACCGGGAATTCGACCTCGATGTGGAACGGCTCGGGCAGGAGCGCGGCGATAACACTTCCTTCTTCGCTTTTGCCGATACGGTAGTGGCGCGAAGCTACCGTGGCGGCAACGAATGCCACGGCTGGATGGGGATCAAATTCCAAAGCCGCGTGCACGATGAGCCGAGCCAGATCGTGATGCACGTGCGCATGCTCGATGCGGAGGCGTCGCTGCAACAGGAAGCGCTCGGCATCGTGGGCGTGAATCTTTGTTATGGCGCGTTTTTCTTAAACCATGTGCCGGAGGAACTGGTCGAGTCGCTCCTCGACAAGCTGACCACGGGCCGGATCGAGATCGACATGTTCGAATTCCGCGGGATCGAATTTCGCAATGTCGATAACCGCATCATGGCTCTGAAGCTGGTGCAGCTGGGGCTGAGCGGTGCGGCCATGTTTGGCGCGGATCGCGAGGTGCTGCAGCCGGCCGAGGTCTTGCATAACAAGGCGGTCCTGGTGGAGCGCGGAAGTTTTCGTCCCACGACGCACGTGAACATCGACATGCTGCAGTGCGCGCTGGCCAAATTCAAAGAGGATCCCGCGGTGGCCGACAAACCAATCCTGCCGCTGATGGAACTGACGATGCGCAATCTGCTCGCCGGGGGGACGGACGTGGACCGGCGCGATTTTCTGGCGCGCGCGGACCTACTCTCGGCCTGTGGCAGGACTGTGCTCATTTCCGATTACTTCGAATATTACCGCCTCGCCGCCTATCTCGCCTGGCGGACGAAAGAGCGCATTGGCATAGTCATGGGTGTGCCGAGTCTCTATGAGTTATTCGATGAGAAGTATTACGCGCAACTGCCCGGCGGCACGCTGGAGAGCTTTGGGCGGCTCTTTAAGAATGACTTGAGAATCTATGTCTATCCGTTGCGGCGCGCGGAGGGTGATGAGTTACAAACCATGCACACGCTCGACCTCAAACCCGAGTTGAAGCCGCTCTACGAGTATCTCGTGCGTCGCGGCAGCTTCGTGCAGCTCGATAATTATAACGCCAAATACCTCCCGATCTTCTCGCGCGACGTGCTCAAGCGCATCGCCAGCGGCGACGAAAGCTGGGATGAGATGGTGCCGGCACAAGTCGCGGAAGTCATTCGCCAGCGCGGTTTTTTCGGGTACATGAAAAAAGAATAAAGAAGAGGAAAATCAGGAAAACAGGAACGCAGGAAAAAGACCGGGAATTCGGGTATCCTCGATTTTTTTCCTGTTTTCCTACCTTCCTGATTAATCCACCTTTCTTCTGGGTCCTTGCTCAGGAGGAGTTCGCGTCGATCATCCCCGCGTGACGGTTTTTCTCGGGTGCGGATTTGCGGCAAAATATCGGGACGGGGGCGGCAATTTCTCTGTGCCGCTCCAATGGATGCTCGGGTTGCGCCGTTTGCAGCAGGACGCGATCTGGGTCGAGTCACTGCCTGCGACGAGTGATTGCGCGGCGGATGAGTCATGCATCGCATATTTTCGGCGGCAACTGCGCGCGCACGGACTCGCCGGCCGATATTGCCTGCTCTATCAGGATCCCGCGAATCAGGAACAGGATCTCGAGACAATGCGTTGCATCGGGATCTCGAAGCGCGAGCTGCGCGAACGACTCGCGGCGCCTAACGTTCTTCTCAATCTCGCCTACTCGCTACGCCCGCCCTTCCTGCTCGAGTTCGAGCGCAGAATTTTCTGCGATCTCGACCCGAGCGAGATTTTCTATTGGATGACGAAGCTCGAGATGGGCCAAAGTTCTCATCACGAATTTTGGACGATCGGGCTGAACGCCCACTCCGATGATTGCCGGATGCCGAAGTCGGCGCTCCCGTGGCGGACGTTTTACCCGCTCGTAGATACAGAGCTATTGCGCGAGCAACCCCGAAATGCGTCTGGGCGTCCGAAATTCACCACGATCGGCCAATGGTATTGGGGCGGGGCCGTCGAGGTGAACGGCGAGTTTCCCGATCTCTCGAAGCAGCACGCCTTCGCGCCTTACCTTGACCTTCCCGCGCGCGTGCCGGAAGCACGGTGGGAGCTGGCCATGAATCTCGCGGCCGACGATCCCGAGCGCGCGCGCCTCACGCAGCTGGGCTGGCAACTGGCCGCGCCGCATCAGGTGGCGCGGACGCCTGCAAAATATCGCCGTTATCTCGCCTCGGCCGCGGGCGAGTTTACGTCGATCAAAGGCGTCGATGTAAGCTGGAGGACCGGTTGGGTGAGCGATCGCGCGGCGGCATTTCTGGCCATGGGGCGGCCGGTGGTTACGGAAGAAACTGGCGCGGCGAAATATCTACCGGCAGAGAGCGGGTTTATTTTCGTCGAGAATGCAGAGACGGCAGCCGAGGCAGCGCGCCGCGTGCTGGGCGATTGGCCACGGCTCTCTCGGGAGGCGCGCGCCTGCGCGGTCGAGGTTTTCGACGCCGCGAAAAATCTGCGAAAGATCCTCGCGCTGTAGCGCGGTCTCTGACCCGCGTCGGTCGCAGGCGATTCTGTCTCGGCCACCGCAGAAATCGCGGGTCAGAGACCCCGCGCTAGAGCCGCGAAGAATTATCAGAAAACCCCCGTTGCAAAAGCAAAAGGGGATGTTACTCGTGTTGCCGTCATGGCCGAACTGATCAAAGCAGACGAGCTCAAAAACCGTCTGAAAAAAATTCCCGAATGGGAACTCGAGAAGAAGCACATCGAGCGCACCTTCGAGTTCGACGAATTTTCCGAGTCGATTGATTTCGTCAACAGCGTGGCCGAGGTCGCCGAGGACGAGGAGCATCATCCCGACATCGACATCCGCTTTAACAAAGTGCGGCTGCTTCTTTCGACTCACAGCAAAGGCGGATTGACCGATCTCGATTTCGCCCTCGCCGAGCGGATTGACACGCTGGCGGAATAGAGCCGATGGCTCTCCCGAATCCCGCGGCTCCGTCGCGGACGCGGTTGATCGTGGCGGCGATCCTGGTCGCGCTCATTGTCGCGGCAGTGTGGAAAGTAATCGAATATCGGCAGCAGCCACCACCGCCGCCGCCGAGTGAGCAGGCCCAGACTCGTTAGGGTTCTTAATTAACCGCAGAGCACGCGGAGATCGCAGAGGAGTCACAAATTCCCGGACCCTCGGCGACCTTCGCGCCCTCTGCGGTAACTATTCTGCGCGCCGCCTAGCACGCTTCCTCAGGACGACGGGCCGCGCCCTTCATCCGCGTCGATGTATTGGAACATGGTCTGGATGTCGTCGCGATTCGTTAGGCCGCTCTCCCTTTTGCGACGCTCGAGCGCTTCTGTAATGTCGTCGTTCCAGCCGCACTTGCGCATGAATTCATTCCAAATTTCGATCTCTTCCTCGGATGGTTTGCGTCCTTTCTCGAATGCCCAGGCGAGCAATTCCTCGTCCGCGCCGCCTTCCTTCGCCCGTGCGGCCAGGTCTTCATATTTGAGTCGGAGAAAGCGCACACAGCGCCCGTCGAACCCTTTGCCCAACTGACGCTCGTGATCCTCGGACAGCTCGCCCCGGGCGTGGGCGCGGATTTTGTCGATCATGCGGCCGAAGTGAACTATGCCGCCGACTTTTTCGGCGGGGCTGCGCGCGGGAAATGGTTTCGTCGTCATCAAGTATCGTGCGCTTCGTTTTGACGCTTGTCCACGCCGCGACGCCAGCGGATGCTCGCAACATGGATCGAGTCGCGGGAATCGAGACCGAATACGGATGCCTGGTCAGCGGCGAGGCGGCCCAGCCTAACGGCGACGCCTGGCCGGTGCGGGTGAAGAATCATCTCTTCCGCAAAATGCGCGCGGGCGCGCTCGACCTGCACTACCGCGACTACGAGGAGCCGCCGGGCAACGGCGGTTTTCTCTGTAACGGTGGGCGCATCTATCTCGACATGGGGCACATCGAATACGCCTCGCCAGAGTGCCGGCAATTGCGCGACGCCGTGGCCTACGATCTCGCCGGCGACCAGCTCTTGCAGTCGGCGCTGGATTCGTTAGGCGCGGCCGGACGCGTCTCCTTCATCAAAAACAACGTCGATCACCACACCGGCGCGACCTTCGGTTGTCACGAGAATTACCTCATGAAACGGGAGGCGCAGTTCACCCCTGCGGCTCTCGGCGCGCTCCTCGCTTTTCTCGCCACGCGGCAAATTTTTACCGGGGCCGGCCGGGTGGGCCAGGCCAATCCCCTCGCCTTCGATTTCGAGATCCCCAACCGCGAGGAGACGGTCGATTTCCAGATCAGCCAGCGGGCGGATCACATCGTCAACGACATCTACCAGTGGGTGCAGTTCAACCGTGCAATCATCAACGCGCGCGACGAACCGCTGGCCGATTACCGGAAATATCGCCGGCTCCACCTGCTCATCGGCGATTCCAACATGAGCCCGTTTGCGAACGCGTTGAAGATTGGCACGACCGCCTGCATCCTCACTCTTCTCGAAGCCGGGCTTTTGCCTAACGATCTCACGCTAACCGACGCCGTGCAGGCGACCCGCGAGATCTCGCGCGATCCGACGCACCGCTGGACCGTGCAACTGGAGAATGGCGAAACGATCGGAGCGCTCGATGTGCAGTGGCGACTGCACGCACTTGCGCGAAAGCATCTCGCCGGCGCGAACGATGAAACCGACTGGCTGCTGGAGAGCTGGAGTTACACCCTCGACGCTTTGCCTAACAAACCCGAGGCGCTCATTGGCGGGGTCGATTGGATCAGCAAGAAATGGCTGCTCGAGTCATTCATTGCGGCGGAGAATCTGCGCTGGGACGATCCCTGGCTGCAAAGTCTCGACCTTGAGTATCACAACATCGATCCGGCGCGCGGCCTTTTCTTTGGGCTGGCACCGGCGAAACGCATCGGCGAATGGAACCATCTCGTGCGCCAAAAAGATGTCACCCGCACGCCGCCCACAGACACGCGCGCGAGCGGCCGGGCGCGCGCGGTCGAGTTGTTCCGCAAAGGGGGCGCGCCCTATGTAATCAATTGGGATTCCATCGCGGTGGAAAGCCGCGATTTCCTGGTCATGGACGATCCGTTCCGGAGCTACGTCGCTGAGGTGGAAGAGTTCGTTAGGCAAGCCTGACGGCGTCAGCACGCGCTCGGATGGACGTGCTTCCGCACGTCCAGTTTCTATTCTCCATCGGCCAATGGGGAGCGCGCCGTTCGCAGAAGCAGACGGGACTTGCGGAAGCGAGTCCCCCCGGGCGGTCGGTCGACCGCCAGAAATCAGTTGCCGCGCGGGACCGAGACCCTAAGTTCGCACTCCAGCCCGCTCAAAATTTATGATCACCCTCATGCGCAAGCATCACAAGGTCCTGATGATCTGCATCACGGCTCTGGTGTGCATTTCCTTCTCCTGGTATTGGAACAAAACGGACTTCGCGCAGCTGGGCAACGGCGTCGTCGGCAAGATCTACGATCGCAACGTTTCCCAAGTCGAATACCAACGCAACGAGCGCCTTCTTCGTCTCGGTAGCGAGCTCGGCATGCGCGATCTCGTGCAGGCACTCACCATTGGCGCGCAGTCGGAGAACGAAGCTTTCGCAAATTTCTCCTGGAACTTAATGGTCCTCCGCCACGAGGCGGAGGAGCTGGGAATTAAACCGACCACCGCCGAGATTGCTGAATTCGTGAAAACATTGCCGGTGTTTCAAGGCGACAGCGGTTTCGATCTCGCGCGATACACCGACTTCGCCGACCACGCGCTCGCTCCGATGGGCTTCAGCGAAGCGCAGGTGGAAGAGCTGGCCGCGGACCAGATCGCGCTCGATCGGGTGGAGAAAATTCTCGGCGCGGGAGTGACTGTGCCAGAGGGGGAGATGCGCGCGAATTTCGAGCAGCTCTACTCGAAAATGGAAGTAAGCACGGTGCGTTTTCACTCGGCGGATTTCGCAAACCAGGTGCAGGTGAGCGACCCGGAGGTGGCGAAATATTTCGAGGCGCACAAGGCGCAACTCAAGACGGACGAGAAGCGGCAGATGAAATTTATAAACTTCGGCCTGAGCGATGAGCAGAAAAAACTTACGGGCAAACAGCGAATCGATGTCCTGCAAAAACTGGCCGACAGCGCGAATGATTTTACCGACGCTCTCCAAGCGAAGGGGGCGGACTTCGATGCGGTGGTCGCGAAATTCAAGCTCACGGCGAAGGAGACAGGCGAGTTTTCGCAGGCCAACCCCGATCCGCTTCTCGCCGGCACCCCTGCCCTCGTGCAATCGGCTTTCGCCTTGACGAAGGAAACGCCTAACGGCGATGCGATTCAGGCAGCCGATGGATTTTATATCGAGCATCTGACGAAGATTGATCCGGTCCGCCCGCTGAGTCTGGAAGAGGCGCGGCCAAAAATTGTCGAGGCGTTAAAGGCGGAGCGGCTGCAAGGCTTGGTCGCGGCGAAAGCCGCCGCTACGGCCAAACAACTGCGCGAAGCGTTGAAGAACGGCAAATCCCTCGAGGATGCGGCCACCCAAGCAGGCGCGAAGCTGGAAAAAATCCCGGCGTTTGCTCTGCTCGATAATCTGCCGGGGGCCGCGCCGGCGCCCACGCCAAACCCAAAAAACCAGCCTCCTGAGATGCAGGCGATCAAGCAAGCCGCGAGCGAGATGAACCCCCGGGCGGTGAGCGATCTCGTGCCGCTGCGTGACGGCGGCCTGCTCGTCGTCCTGGAAAAGCGGGAGCCGCTCAGCGCCGCCCAGTTTGAATCTTCCCGGCCATTCATCGAAAGCCAGGCATTGCGCAACAAAGGTCAGGTCGTCTTTTACGAGTGGTTGCGCGAACGGCGGCGCTCCGCCGGCGTAGTGGAGACGAAGCCGCAAGAGGCTCCCGGTTAAAAGTCGTTAGGCAAGATGGACTCGGTCGACGAAATCTTCGACGACGCGAACGGCGATCTGGCAATCGGCGAACTGGAAGGCGCGGTGGCGAAATACCGGCGTTGTGTCGAACTCGACCCGCAGTTCTTCGATGGCTGGCACGCGCTCGGGATGTCCCTGATGAAACTCGGGCGTTTTCCGGAAGCGATCGACGCCGGCCAAAGAACCGTCGCGCTTCGGCCTAACGATCAGATCGGCTGGACGAGCTTGTCGTTATTCTACAATCGCAACGGCGACATCAAGGAAGCCGAAGCGGCCGGGACGAAAGCGAAGATTCTCTCCTGGGGCGGGAAGATCGCCTCGTAGACGCTTCCCTCCGGCAAGCGCGGGGCTGCGTGCGGCCCGCATTGGACTTAGTCCTGCAGGGACGTGCTTCCGCACGTCCAGGCTCTGACTTGCACTTACACTCCCAAGCTCCGGTGTAAGTGTAAGTGCAAGTAGAAACTGGACTCGCCGCGGCGAGTGTGTGCGTCACCTTCCCGCCCAGCGGTAGAAGCTCTGGTAGTGGCCGATGCCGCTGCGATAATTCACGTAGGTCGCCAGCGCGAGGAGCGGGAAATTTTGGCGATACATGTCGTACTTCAAATAGAAGACCCGGGGGAAACCGGTGCCGGTGATTTCCGGCTCATCCCACGCACCGTCCGCGCGCTGGGTCGAGAGCAAGTAGCGTAATCCGCGTTGCACGCTTGGCCGATCGAGATCGCCGCAAGCGCAGATTCCCATCAGGGCCCACGACGTTTGCGAAGCGGTGCTCGCACCTTGGCCTTTCAGGTCGGGGTTCTCGTAGGAGGCGCAGGTCTCGCCCCAGCCGCCGTCGTCGTTCTGGCAGCTCTCCAGCCAATCGCGTCCGCGCAAAATCCAATCCTCCGTCATGTCCTCGCCGATGGAACAGAGACCGCGCAGCACCTGCCAAGTCCCGTAAATATAATTTACGCCCCAGCGCCCATACCACGAGCCATCGTCCTCCTGCGTCTCGCGCAGATAGCGGATGGCCTTGCGCACAAGCGGCCGGCCCGGATTGAAGCCGATGTAGCCTAACAATTCCAAAGTGCGCGCGGTGAGGTCGCTGCAGGTCGGGTCGAGGATCGCGTTGTGATCGGCAAAGGGCATGTCCTCCAGCCAATGGCGAGTGACGTCCTTGTCGAACGCGGCCCAACCGCCGTCCGCGCATTGGAAGCTCAGCTGCCAGTCGAGTGCGCGCTTGAAGATCGTTGCCAGCTCCGGTTGTTCGTTAGGCCGGACGAGCCGCAGCGCCATCAAAACCATCGCGGTGTCGTCGGTGTCGGGATAAAAGATGTTGTTATATTCGAAAGCCCAGCCGCTCGCTTCGGCGTGGGGATTGTTGGCCGTCCAATCGCAGCGGACGCGGACTTCCTTGTCCACCAGCCATTGGGCCGCTCGCTGGAGCGCGGGATGTTGCGCGGGAAAGCCGGACTCGGCCAAAGCGATGACATTGATCGCAGTATCCCAGACCGGCGAGAGACAGGGCTGAATGCGGAAATCATCGGGATCCTCGACGAAGAGGCTGCTGAAATCCTCCAGCGCTTTGCTGTAGAGCGGATGCTCGTTCGGGTAATCGAGGGCACGCAGCGCGATGATGGAATTGAGCATCGCGGGGAAGACTGCAGCGAGTCCGTCGCTCTCCTCGCCGATGCGCTCGACCATCCAGCGCTCGGCTTCTTCGAGCGCGCGTTGACGCAGGGCCCGGACGTGCACCGGCTCGAGCCATTTGAGCGCGCGATCGGCGCGCAGGAAAAAATTCCGCCAGGTCAGCGAACGCTGGTCCCGCGGCAGGGTGAAATCGTTATCCTCCGTCCCCACGGGATAAAGCTCGTGCAGCTGTTT
>JBBSGS010000099.1:0-9177 GCA_038253875.1 Chthoniobacterales bacterium | reverse complement strand
GCGCGCTTGCGCTCATTTGAGATCGCAGCGGAAGCCCTGCAAGGAATCGTTAGGCAAGAAGAGACTAGCGAAAGCCCGGCGGCGGCCACACGATAACCTGGCGGTTCGAGGGAGAGACCGCCAGAATCCACTTCCCGTCGATGGTTCCGACCAATTCCGCGTGGGCCGAACCGACGTGCAGCAACGGGAGCTTCTTGGCACGTCGCCCCTTGCTCGCGACGCGGGAACTTTTGCGCGTTTTGGTATGAGTGACTTTCGCGCTTCGCTTTTTGCTGCTGGTCGACTGGGTGGCGCCCGATCGAGATTTTTTTGAAACTTTCTCAGCCGGCGGGGGCTCTTCCATTTTCGACTCCGCGGTCGCTGGTGCGGCCGAGGCGTCGCCGACCACGAGAGCGAGATTCGCAGTCGTATCTGCCGTCGGGGGAGGCTCAGCGACGCTGGAGGAGGCGTCGTCAGACTCAGCCACGTCCTCGTTAGGCGACTCTGTTTGCGCCGTGTCGGCGGTCGCTTCTTCTTCTGAGAAATCCTCGCCGCGAATCGTAGTGGGCGACGCGGCGACCATCTGCGGACCTTCCTCGGGCGGCGCCGCTTCTGCCACCACCCCGCCCTGCATCCCTTCCTCGGCCGTGGAGTTCGCACTGGTTGCCGTGGCCGTCGGTTGCTCCAACGAGGAGCGGGCCGCGGGAGAGCTGGCGACTGCAGCCACCTCGGCAGGTCTCTGAGTGGAAGGCTCCGGTTCCGCAGGAGTCTGAATCTGCGAACCTTCCTTGAGGAGCCCCGCTGCCGCCACGATCCCGTTCTGCGTGGCTTCCTCGCCCGTCGAATCAGCGCTGGTCGCCGCTGTCACCGCCGGTTGCTCAAACGAGGATTGGGCCGGGGGTGTGCTGGTAACTGCTGCCACCTTGGCATTCTGCTGAGCGGAAGGGTCCGGTTTCGCTGGAATCTCATTGTGCGGCAACTCCGAGGAAGCAGAATTTGCGGCTACGGCGGGCAGAGTTTTCTTATGCTCCGGTGCCGGCACGCTCCGCTGCGTTCGCCCAGAAGAAGACTGCAATACGGTACCCGACTGATCGGTTTTCGTCGCCGGCGCGCTGGCCTGCGCGGTTCGCGCATGGAAATATCGCGGCATCGCGATCGCAGCCAACGCCGCGCAGACGAGGAGGGCCGCGGCCATCGCCAGAGCTTTTCTGGGCCGCCTTCGGGCCGGGCCGGCATCGACCACTCGCGGTCGAGCATTAGCCGGAAGCCGGAGCCGGCGATTTATCAATCCGCGCCGCTCGACCCGCGCGAGGCAGGTCTGTAAAAAGGCGGAGAGCGCGACCGGATCTTGCGGACGCTCCGCGGGATTCGGCCGCAACATCCGGCCGAGCAGGTGGCGGACGATCTTGGGTACTCCCCGTAGCTTGTCAAATTCGTTAGGCGCAACCGGATGGCCTTCAACGGCTGGCACTGCCGGCGCGGGCAGTGCGCCCGTAAGAAGAAACCACATCGAGCTACCGAGAGAATAAGTGGCCGAAGGGAAATCGACCTTCTCTCCGCGAAGCTGCTCGGGGCTGGCAAACCGCGCCGCCGTGTTCAGCCGAGTGTCACTCTGCCCCACCTCGGCGAAATCCATCGGCAGGCCGAGCCAGTGGAGCACTTTCACCGAGGGCCACTCGCCCGGCGCTGCTTCGTCCGGCAGAAAGACGATATTGGCCGGGCAGAGAGCGCGATGCGAGAGATGATGGAAGCTCGCGGCGCGCAGCACGTCAGCTATTTGCACAGCGACGCGTAATACCGCTGCGGTCGGCAGCGGACCGCGCGCCGCCACCCAAGCCTCCGCAGTGTGACCATCGAAATATTCGGTGACGTAGACCAACTGGCCATCTTCGATGCCGAAATCGTAAAGCTTCGGCATGCTGACATGGTTGATTTGTTTGACGGCGGCAGCTTCGGCTTCCAAATGCGCCCGCACCGCCTCATCCGTCGATTTCCACGGGACCAACTCAATCGCCAATTCCCGGCCCGACTCCAACTCCTGCCCGCGATACATTATCGCGGTGGGCGTGCGATGCAGCTCCACAGGCAGACCATTCCAGCCGAGGGAAAGGCGATAGCGATTAAGAAAAAGTTTGTTTTCCATGGGAAGGGAAGGCAACGCGCGCCGACGGCTGGCGCATCTACGTAGCGCACCGGCGGTTTCGATTAGACTTCGTTTTTCGCGATACATTCACGTGTTTTTATCCACCCAGAAAATCATTCGCCACGCCTGCCTGTAATACCATTAAATTACTCGGCCGGATGGATGAAATAGCCGCCCGCATTCTTGTCGCTTTCGAGCTTCAGCAGCTCGCGCTTTTGCGCTTCCAGGAGCAGATCGCTGAAGGTCCGGAACCCATAGGCGCGTTCATTGAAACCAGGATGCTGACGCTTAATCGCCTGCTTCACCCGCGACCCATGAACCAGATAATCCTCGCCACGCTCCGCACGCAAGGCCTCGAGCGTGTTGTCGAGCAAATCGAGCGCTTCCTCGATCGGCGGCCCCTGATTTTTTTCCTGCACCGGTGTCGAGGGCGCCCTGTCTGCAATGGCCCCCGGACGCTTTCGCGTCGGCTCGGTCCGCACGAGGTCATCGTAGTAAATGAATTCGTCGCAGTTCGTAATGAAGAGATCGGAGGTGGATTTCTTCACCCCGACGCCGATCACGGTCTTGTCGTTCTCGCGCAGCTTGCTCACCAGCGGCGAGAAATCCGAGTCGCCGCTGATGATGACGAAGGTATCGACGTGGCTCTTCGTGTAACAAAGGTCAAGCGCGTCCACCACCATGCGAATGTCGGCGGAATTCTTGCCCGATTGGCGGACGTGCGGAATCTCAATCAACTCAAAGGCCGCTTCATGCAGACCACGCTTAAATGTCTTGTAGCGCTCGAAATCGCAATACGCCTTTTTCACCACGATGTGTCCTTTGAGTAAGAGGCGTTCGAGAAGTTTGCGTACATCGAACGGCGGGAACTTGGCGTCATGCGCACCGAGGGCGATGTTCTCGAGGTCGAGAAAGACCGCCATCGTGGCTTCGGAATCGGGTGCGCTCATGCTCTGAGGTGTAAGCGACATCTCGTCCTCGAAACAGAAAAATGTTTACAACCGCGCGGATCGAAAAGGTCGATTTAGTTACAGCCGGCAGAGTACGCATCGCTGACGCTTTGCCGACCATCAATACTCATTCATTATGGCAATACTCTGGACTCTCATTATCGGTCTCATCGTCGGGGTGATCGCGAAGTTCCTCATGCCGGGCAAAGATCCGGGCGGCTTCATCATCACCATTCTGCTCGGCATCGCTGGCGCTTTTCTCGCCGGCTTCCTCGGCCGCGCCCTCCATTGGTATGCTGAAGGCGAGCCGGCTGGGTTCATCGCTTCGGTCGTGGGCGCCATTATCCTCCTGATCATTTACCGGATGGTAAAAGGCAGGACTACCTAACGATCGCGACGAGCGCTGATTCGGCACTATGTCCGCCTCGACTCCACTGCGGACGCTCGTCGTGATCGGCCTCCTGGGCCTGGCGGCGTGCGATGCGCCATCGACTTCTTCAACGAGCGATTCGACAGCGCAAAACGATCGTGCGGCGCAGCTCGCAAACGCGCCCGAACTGAAGCAGCGCCAGATGGCCTTTCTCAACCGCATCCGCCAGGCCGATCCGAATCAGGCGACGATCGATCGCGCCCTCCTGAATGAACAAAACGAGCTTGGCCTCGTGCTCGATCGCAGGGTGCAGCTGGACAAGATCCCAGCATTGATGCGCTCGTTGATGACGGAGATGGCGCGTGAATTCCCCGGCCAGGACCTGACCGTAATCGCGTATGCGCCTTCGAGCCCTCCGCGCAAGATCGGCACTGCGCATCTCAACGCCCAAACTCGGGACATGATTTACACACCCGAAAAATAACGAGCGCCAACTTTCGCTAGAAAACCAGAAACCAAAACTAAATCCGTTATGCCAGACACTGTAGATGATTTCATGAAGCGCTTCGGCGCAGGGGGGACGGTGGACGACGAGCAAGCCGCTCAATTTCACGAGCGATTCGTTTCCACCAAACCGGAGGACAGCCAGTTCGACAATCGCGCTTATCACGAGGGGGCGACTGAATATCTCGGCAAGTTGCCGGACGATCAGTTCCACGAGTCGGCTCGTAATGCCGTCGCGCAAGCGCCGCCGCAGGAGAAACAAGGGCTTTTGAGCAGCTTGCTCGGCGCACTCTCAGGCGGAGCCGCCGGAGCAGCAGCGGGCGGAAGTTTCGGAGGTGCGGGCGGTGGACTCGCTGGGATCGGGAAGATGCTCGGCCTCGGTTCGACCGATCCCAAGCAGATGAGCGACGACGACGCGGCGCGGGTGATGAATTACGCACGCAAGGAGCAACCGGAGGCGCTTCGCCAAACCGTCGCGGAGAAGCCTTGGTTTGTGAAGGCCATGGGCAATCCGGTGGTCATGGGCGCCCTCACCCTGGCGGCGGCCAAACTATTGAGCAATCAGCGCAAGAGATTCTAACTAACGAGCCAGTTGAGAGATCGTCAGTCGGTCCCCCAAATCATGGCGACGCTTGTCGTTAGGCTGCCGCCCATGTTGAAGGTGAGGAACTTCTTCGCGCCTTCGATCTGGCGCGCGCCGGCCTGTTTCGTCAGTTGTTGATAGGCGTCGACGATTTGCCGCACACCGGTGGCGCCTACGGGATGACCGTCGCCGATCAGACCGCCGCCGGTGTTGACCGGAATGTCGAAGTCGATTTTGCCGCTGACGTGTTCGCCGCGCACTTGCGGCAGCGCCGTCGCACCGCTCTTCGCCAGCTCCGCGCCTTTGCCCGGCTCCGCGAGACCGAGGATTTCGTAGGCGACAATCTCCGTGATCGAGAAGCAATCGTGCACCTCGGCCCCATGCATATCCCGCGGCTTCAAGTTCGCCATCCCGAAAGCCTTTTCGGCTGCTTTGCGCGCGGTGCTGAAAGTCGGCGCGTCTTTTTTCTCCAGCGCTAAATAATCGGTCGTGTGTCCGAAACCGAGCAGGCGCGGCAGCTTCGATTTGTCGCGCCCGATTCGGTTGAGGTATTTTCCGGAAACGAGGACGACGGCCGCGGCGCCATCGGTGATCTGCGAACAATCGGAAACCCGCAACGGCGGCGCCACACTCGGATTCTTCTCCGAGACTTGCGACGCATCGTCATAGGTCAGGTTCGCCTCGCGCATCTGCGCCAGCGGATTCAGGCGCGCGTGCGCGTAATTCTTGTAGGCGACCGCGGCGAGGTCGTCCGGGGACGCGCCATACTTCTCGATGTAGATCTCTGCGATGCGGCCGAACAATTTCGGGAACATGAAGTCGCCGTACTCCGGTTTCTCGACGTGATAATCGGCCGCCGCGCCGAGGACGTCGGAGCCGTCCAGCGACGACATTGTCTTCTGTTGTTCCGCGCCGACGACGAGCACCGCGTCGTGAAATCCGCCCATAATCCATTGCGCGCCGAGCAATACTGAAAGAGCGCCGGAAGCGCACGCGGCCTCGGTGTGCATCGTCGGGATCCCGTGGAGTTTTTCATCGATCTCGGGAATGAAAGCGCCGAGATGGAGCTGCTTCGTGAACTGACCGCCATTGAAATTGCCGACGGTCGCGGCTTCGATTTCCGCCGGATCGATCTTTGCGTCGTCGAGGGCTTTGCGACCGGCTTCCTTGATCAGGTCGCGCAGCGCCTTGCCCTCCTTTTTCATGTTTCGCTTAAAGTCAGTCCGGCCAGCGCCGAGGATGTAAACAGGTTCATTCATGGCTGGTGAAAGTTAAGCCACGGAACCCTCTCTGTCATCCTGCGCTGCGCCAGCTTATCCGCCTTCCGATCCGCAAACGGCTTTGAAAGTTGGTGAGGATTATGGAAATAGCACCGAGCCATGGCACGACTTCACGAATATCAAGGCAAAGACATTCTCGCTGCCAACGGGTTCAAGACTCCGCGCGGTCGCGCCGCCTCGACCGCGGATGAAGCCGTCGCCGCGGCCAGCCAGCTTGGCGACGAAGTCGTGATCAAAATTCAAGCCTGGACCACGGGACGCGCCGGGATTGGCGGAGTTGCTTTCGCCGAGGGGCCAGAAGATGTGCGCGCGCATGCTGCGCGCATGTTGGGAATAAAAGTTGGTCAGTTTCCTGTTGAAGCCGTGCTCGTGGAGGAAAAAATCGCGATCGAACGGGAATTTTTTCTTTCTTTCGCGATTGATGACGCCGCTCGCGCGCCAGTGATTATTTTCTCTGCCGGCGGCGGCAGCGGTATCGAAGAGCGCGCTGCGTCGACGCGGCGGATTGCCTGCGATGTGAATCGTGGACCACTGGATGCGGATGCGGCCGAAGCGGCTGCGTCGTGCAGACTCTCACCCGAGCACGCAGCGCAACTCGCCGAGTCGATCCGAAAATTATTCGCCGCCGCACGGAGCGTCGAGGCGCGTTCCCTGGAGATTAATCCGCTCGTCCTGACCAGGGATGGCCAGTTCGTCGCCGCCGATTGCCGCCTAACGATTGATGATTACGCCGTGGCGCGGCATCCCGAACTGAAGATTGAAATCGCGCGAGAGTTCGATCACCCGCCGACGGAGTTGGAGCGCGTGGCCTACGCCGTCGAACAAAGCGATCATCGCGGCACATTTTATTTCGCGCAGCTGGCCACAGCTGCCGCCGAAGATTCCAAAGGCCTGGTCGGTTTTCACGGCGCGGGCGGCGGCGGATCGATGATGTCGATGGACGCGATCGTGAACGCAGGCTTCACTATCGCGAATTTTACCGACACAAGCGGGAACCCTTCCGCGTCCAAGGTCTATCGCGCGAGTCGAATCATTCTGGCCCAGCCGGGCTTGGTGGGTTATTTCGGTTCCGGCTCCGGCGTCGCGAGCCAGGAGCAATATTGGTCCGCGTATGGACTGGCCAAAGCCTTTTGGGAACTTGATCTGGATATTCCCGCCGTCATTCGATTGGGCGGGAACACCGAAGATCGCGCCGTCGATATCTTGCGGCGCATGTCGAAGCTGCTGCGCGCCCCGATCGAGGGCTATCGCAAGACCGACGCGCCCGCCATGATCGCCGAGCGCTTCGCCGAACTTGTCGCCGGCGCGGGCGGCACCAAATGGAAACCGCGCGCGCCGCGGGTGCCGCAGTTCGTCAAGGATGCATCGGCCACCATGCTCCCGGTGAAAAGCGGTCGCGTGTGGATTGACACCGCGAAGTGGCCGCAAATTCGTCGGGCCGTCGAGACGCACTCCGGCGGATTGATCGCGGACTGCAACGGAACGCCCGCGACCGCACTGGCGAGCGATGAGTTCGCCAACAAAGATTCCGAATTACTTGGGTGCGATGTCGAGTGCCGCCTCGCCGGCATCGAAGGCTTCTGCCTGGAGCTCGACATCCCCGGACTGGACGAGTTGTTCGCTCGTTAGGCGTGGCGCGCCGTGGTCAGTTCAAAGAGTCCGCCAAAATCCTCGGCGGTTTCCATGCTCATGATGAAGCTTTGCAGCTTCCGGCATTGATCCTTGCCGATGACATCGCCGCCCAGCGCGGTGAATTTCACTGCGATCTCGTCCTCGGTCATGGGATCGCGCGGATCGCCCTTGGGAACATCGACCCGCGTGGAGTGTGACGCGCCGCTGTTGGTGGTGATGGTGACGCGACTTGGCTGGAACTTTGGAAAGAGCGCTTCGAACTCTTCGTTAGGCACGACTTTCACTTTGTCCATGATCGGAATGAGCGCCTTGTCGAGAACGCGTTCCTCTTTGAACTGCAGCGGGGTGACCATCCCATCGACCAGGCCCGCGGCCATGCAGTACGGCAGCGAGTGATCGGCGGTTTCCTTGGAATCCGGCCGATACTTGTGCGGATCGCCTAGGATGTCGGCGGCACGCGCGATCACTTCCACTTTGATCTCCTTCACGTCGTCCGCCTTGATGTTGTGCTCCTTGACCGTCTTCATCATGGCAGTCAGCGGGGCGTGACTAAGGGCCTCGATTGGGAAACTCTTCATCCCGCAATCAAGGATGCGATAGTGAGAGTCGGGTGAGTGTGGAAGTTCCGCAACCAACGCCTCGCCGTCGAAGGTGGCCGGCTCACCCTTGTATTGCACATGATGGAAGACAGCGAACAAACCCTCCTTGCCGTCGATGATGTGCTCGGGCCCCGAAAATCCACCGCGAGCGAGAAGCGCACTTTCAGCGCCCATGCGTCCGGCCCACGGGTCGACCGTGTTCTTCATGTTGGTCAGTTTGCCAGCTGTGACTGCACCCGGACAAAATGTGCGCGCTGCGCTGATGCCCATGGCGGACACCATCTGTGCCGGAGTGAGATTGAGCACGCGACCCGCCGCGATGGGCGCGGCGAACGCGCTCAAAGTGGCGTGATGCCAGCCGTATTCGCGCACGCCGGGGCGACCCACTTCGCAGAGACGCATCTCAATTTCGTAGGCGATGATGGTGGCGAGGATCAGATCTTTGCCGCTCAGCCCTTCGCTTTCACACAAGGCCAGCGGTGCGGCGATCAGATCGCTGGGATGGCACGGATCCGACTTCCAATAGATGTCGTTGTAATCCATCGCGCGAATCATGTGGCCATTCAAAAATGAGGCGTCTACCGGATTGGTCTTGAAGCCGGAGACGAACGCGGTGGCTTTACCGTTGCCGCCGCCCATGTCGCGGTAGTGCTTGAGCAAAATCTTCGCATCATCCTGCTGACTGCCGCCGAGCGCGCAGCCAATGGTGTCGAACCAAAACAATTTGGCCGCTTGGATCGCCCCCGTCGAAAGATGCTCATACTTAAGAGAGCAAGCCCACTCTGCAATGATGTGTGACAGCAGACGTTTCGGTTCGGTTGGATCCTGTGACAAAGTGATTTTCCTTTTATTGGTTCATGACCTTGATCGGCCCGTGCATATTTTCAAGCCGCTTCCCCGACAAAGGCAATATGCGCGAGTCCCGCCCAGCTCGTAAGACGTTGAGCGCAATTTGCAAAAGCTGCACGAAGAATTCTGCCGCGAGGTGTGATCAGCGAAGCCAGTGTGCCAGCGCGGCTTACCGCCAGGTGCTAGCTCAACACGGCCTCATCGATTCCATGAGCCGCAGGGGTATCTGCTACGATAATGCCTTTATCGAGTCGTTCTGGAGCAGCCTTAAATACAAACTGGTCTATC
>JBBSGS010000098.1:0-9255 GCA_038253875.1 Chthoniobacterales bacterium | reverse complement strand
TACAATTATTCCTGGCCGCTCTTTCCCTACATCTGGAACGAGATCCAGTTCAATGTCGGCTACGAAAGCGATCTCGAGTTCATTGCCAAGACCATGCAGCGAATCGTGGAGGAGGAACTGGGCCCGGAAATGCTGGAGCGCATCGGACAATACCGCGCGCTCCTTGCGCGCACCCCGGTCGATGAATTGGAAGTGCGCGAACATCCACGGGTCATTTTCCGGGTGAGTGAAAACACCTGGCTGGAAGCGATCGTGCGTTACCTTGTGGCGCCACGCGAGATCGGGCCGGTCAAGACGCGCCTGATCAAAAAACTTCTGCCCGCACTCAACGCCGCGCCGGAGAAGGTGCTCTTCCCCAAGGGCGCAAATTGGTTAGGTGCAGCGCGGGTCTCTGACCCCGCGCTACACCTAACCAATTTGCGTGCGCGACCCTGTCAGCCGATAGCTTCGGCTCATGAAATTCGGCGTCGTCACTGTGCTCGCGCTCCTCGCGCTCACTTCGCGCGCCGACGCGCAAGGCTGGTTTCGACGCCGCGCTCCCACTCCCGTTCCGACGCCCATTCCGTTCCTCGCGCTGCCGTCGGCTCCAACGCCGGCGCCCACCCCGACGTTACCGCCGCGCGAGCTGGTGGCGCTTCCGGTTTACGACGAGGAGACGAGTGTGCGACTGCAGATTTTTCTCGATAACGCTGAGTTCGGTCCCGGGAAAATCGACGGCCGAATGGGGGAATTTTTCGGCAAGGCGCTGGTGGCTTACAAGAAGGCGCACGGCATGCCGCCCGGGGGCGCGGTCGATGCGCAATTGCTCGCGCAGGTGCCGGAGCCTTACACGACCTACACGATCCGACCGGAAGACGAGCAATTCGTCGGCGAACTCGCGTCGCGCCCTTCCGAGCAGGCGAAATTAAAGGCACTGCCTTACGGCTCCCTCCTCGAATTCGTCGCGGAGCGTTTTCATGCGGCGGAAGATTTCCTCTGGAAATTGAATCCTGGGATCGATCTCGAGCAGCTTAAGCCGGGCGACACGCTGAAAGTGCCTAACGTTCAGCCTTTCGAGATCGAAAAGCTCTCCGAGCATTTCGTCCCCGTAAATTCAGCCTACGCGACGCGGCAAATCTTCATCGACATCCGCGAGAATTTTCTTGAGGTGCGGGAGGGCGATCGACTGGTGGCGGAGTTTCCGATCACTCCCGGCTCGAAAACGTTACCGGCACCACAGGGCGTCTGGAAAATTCTCGGCATCGCTACGCTGCCTTGGTTTCGACACGACGAAGGGGTGCTTCAGCACGGCGTGCGTACGAGCGATTTTTACAATCTGCCGCCCGGGCCTAACAATCCCGTGGGAATTCTCTGGATGGGCTTGAACAAGCCAGGCATCGGAATTCACGGGACGAATAATCCCGAGACGATCGGCCGCGCCGGCAGCCACGGTTGCATTCGCATGGCGAACTGGGACGCCGCCCGGATCAAGGACCTGGTCAGCGTGGGCAATAAGGTCACAATTTTTCAGGGTGCCCTGCCGGCCGCGCCCACCGTTGTGAGCGGATCATCCCGTTAGGCGAGGTCACTTCGTTCGCTAGGGAAAACCCCTGCGCTTGGAGGAGCCTGGCGTATTCCTCCAGACTGCGCGCCTCGATTCCGGCCGCGACGCGAAAAAACCGATACATTAGGGCAATGAGGAACCGCGCCCACCAGCGCCGCCAGCCGCGCGGCGGCGGGTGAAAATCTGCGATCAACCAGGTGGCATCGTCGGTCGCCGCGGCGCTCAACTTTTCCACAATCTGACGCAAGGCGAGCTTCTCGAAGCAATCGAGAAAAAAGTGCGTAACGATCAAATCGTAGCGCTTTGCGGGAAAGGCCGCTTCCCGAATATCGGCCTGGATAAAGTGAACTCCTGTCTCGCGCACGCGCGCACGCACCAGCTCGAGCATGCGGGCGCTCGAATCGAGACAATCGATCTCCAGGTGCGGCTGCGCGCGCCGCAGTTGCTGCAGAAAACGCCCGTCGCCTTCGCCGACCACGAGAGCACGGCGCAAGTCGGCCCTTTGCCTAACGAATGCGCAGCGCGCCGCCTGCAGCTGGCTCCCGAAGATCACGGTTTCGAGCCGGCGGTAATGCGGCGCGACGCGATCGAAACTCACCGCCGGGAAAAGAGCAGGACGAGCAGAGGCGTAAGCAAAACGAGATCCGCCAGCGCCGTCCGGTTATCGCGCGGGAGTGTCGTCGCGGAGTGGAGCCAGATGAGCAGAATGCTGCTGGCGGCGAGACAAACCCAGAGCGGGGCGGCGAAGTGCCAGACCACGGCAAGAACGAGCGCGCCAAGCACGAGCGCGAGTCCGAGCGGTTTGAGCGCGCGCGAGACAGAGGGCCAGCTCGTCAGCAAAGAGGCTTTCCCTTGCGCCGCATCGAGCTCGCGTTCCCAGGAGGCGATGCAGAGGCAATTCAAAGTGCAAACCATGGCGAAAAGAACAACGGCAAAGGCGAACGAGATCGTTAGGCCAGGCAGTTGTCCGACGACTGCCAGGGTGGTGCCGGCGGCGAAAAGCACGCCGACCGCTTTTTCTTTCATCGGGATCGGGCGCCACTTTCCGCCTAACAAGTGGTTGAGGAAAAGATAGACGCCGCAAGCGAGCGCGAGGGTGCCGCCGAGGAGGAGCATCTGCAAATCGAGCGTTCGGAGGGCGAGCGCGGTATCGAAAACGAAGATGACAACGACGGCAATCCACCAACCGACCAGGTGTTCCTGGCAAAAACGGTGCCGCTCCGAGCGCGCGATGCCGGGTGAGAGCAGCAGGGTATCGGCAAAGCGATCGCCCAGATAAATCAGCCACGCGGTTAGAAACAAGAGCAGGCGAAGCGACCAGTTGAGGTGCGCCCCAAAGCTGCGGGCGAAGAGCCATTGCCAGGCGAGCGCGACGAGCGGGGCATCGAGACAAAGCAAGTTCAGCGAAGTGATCGGCGCGTACTTTCGCCTCGCCTCCGCTGGCGCGGTCATCGGCGGGGCAGGCGCGTCGTTCACGATGCGCACGTTAGATTAAGCGCGGGCCACGGCAATCTCTCTTACTCGTGCTCCTGCTCGTGATCGTAATCTAATTCGAATGTTTCGACTGGCGATTCGATTACGAACAAGAGCACGAGGAAGAGGTGGGAGTTGCCAACGACCCGCTGCAAACTTAAAGCTTAAGCGAAGCTCCCGAACCGATGTCCTGCGCAAAAATCGATCCCGCTCTCCACCAGTCGCAGAAGCCCCCCTGGATCAAAGTGCGGCTGCCTTCGAACCCCATTTTTTTTTCCACTAAAGCGCTCATCTCCGATTTGCGGCTGCACACCGTCTGCGAGAGCGCGCAATGCCCGAATCGCTGGGAATGCTGGAGCCAGGGTACGGCCACGATGATGATCGCGGGCGAACGCTGCACTCGGGCCTGCGGCTTTTGCGCCGTCAGCACGGCAAAGCCGTTCGCGCTCGAAGAGGACGAGCCGCAGCGCGTCGCCGAAGCAGTCCGGCGACTCAAGCTCAAGCATGTCGTCATCACCGCAGTCGCGCGCGACGATTTGAAGGACGGCGGCGCGGAACATTTCGCGCGCACGATCCGCGCGGTGAGGGAGATGGATCCCTCGATCATCATCGAGGTGCTCGTGCCGGATTTTCACGGACAGGAGTGGTGCATCCAACTCGTGCTCGATGCCGCGCCGGAGATTTTCAATCACAATATGGAGACGGTCGAGCGTCTCACCCCGGTCGTTAGGTCGCGGGCGAAATACCGCACCTCGCTCGAGGTCTTGCGCCGGGCGAAAGAGCTTGCGCCCACGGTGGTCACGAAGAGCGGGATCATGCTCGGCCTCGGCGAGACGGAGCCGGAGCTATTTCAAACCATGGATGACCTCCGCGAGGTTGGTTGCCAGGTGCTGACTTTAGGCCAGTACCTCCGCCCGACGCCGACGCATCTGCCGGTGGTGGAATACATCACGCCGGAGCAGTTCGATCTCTACGGAGAGATCGCGCGTGGGAAAGGTTTCGCGCATGTCGCTTCCGGGCCGCTCGTGCGCAGCTCTTATCACGCGGCGGATTTTCATCCCGTCGTCCGCTAACGATGGAGAGCGCCGCGCTGCAACCGGCACTTCAATTTCGGGGCTTGCACTTACACTTTCTCCTGCACTTACACTCCGCTAAGAAGGCAAAGGCGCAAGAAAAGTGCAGGTGTAAGTGAATGTGCAAGTGCAGGTGAACCAACCCGGCCCGCAACCGGGCCGGCCGCTCGATCGCCGCAACATCGCCGCGGTTATTCCCGCCTATCACGAGGAACTGCATGTGCGCGCGGTCGCGGAGCGGGTGCGCGCGCAACTGGATCATGTCCTCGTGATTGATGACGGCTCGAGTGACGCGACGGCCGCGCGCGCGCGCGAAGGCGGCGCCGAAGTGATCGTCCACCCCGAAAACCGCGGCAAAGGCGAAGCGATCAAGACTGGCTTGCGCCATTGGTTCGCGCGCGAGGAGATCGAGTTCATCCTCCTGCTCGACGCCGACGGCCAGCATTTGCCGGAAGAAATCGGCCGCTTCTTCGCTGCGGCAGCCGGCCCCGCAGCCGGCCTCTTTGTCGGCACGCGCATGAACGATGTGCGCGAGATGCCACTCGTTAGGCGAACGGTCAACCGGTACATGAGCCATCGCATCAGTCTGCTCTGCCGGCAGGAGGTGCCCGATACCCAATGCGGTTATCGCATGGTTGCGCGGGCGCTCGTGCCGCATCTCCTCGACGGCACCAGCCGGTTCGATTACGAGACCGAAATGTTGATCATCGCCAGCCGCGAGGGATTTCGCATCACTTCCGTGCCGATCAGCACCATCTACTCTGACGAAGTGAGCAGCATTCATCCGATGCGCGACACGATCCGTTTTTTCCAGCTGATGCGCCGTTACGAGAAATCGGCTTAGTTATGGTTCGCACCCGGGGAGCGGGGGCGCCCCGCCCGCTGTTTCTTGCGCCTCGCGAAAAAGCTCTGGGAGGTGCGGATGCCCCGGAGAATACTACGCGCGGACTGTCCCGCGAGGCGCGTGACACGGCGGGCGGGGCGCCCGCGCTCCCCGGGTTTAGTGCATCCAAAGGCCATGACACGCCCTAGGAGCCGATTGGGGCAGCGCCAAGTTCTCCGCGTTGCCGTGCGCGCCGGCCATAAACCCACTCGAAAACGGGCGAAGCCATTAGGGTCGTGATGATCGCCATCAGGACCAGCATCGAGAACAAATCCTGTTTAATGACGCCGCGCTGCAGCCCGATGTTGACGATGATCAGTTCCATGAGGCCGCGCGCGTTCATCAAGGCGCCCACGGCGAGCGCCGTGCGATTATCCTCCCCCGTCATCCGCGCGGCCGCCCAACAGGCGACACCTTTGCCCAGAGTGGAAGCAAGAAAGATGACGACGGAAACGACGAGCAGACTGCCAGAGGTGACGATGTCGAGGTGAGTGTTCAGCCCGGAGAAGGTGAAAAACATCGGAAGCAAAAAGACGACGGCGAATGGTTCCAGTTTCGCTTGCAACTCGCGCGCAAACAGGCCGCGCGGCATCACTGCGCCTAACAAAAAGCCGCCGAAAACCGGATGGATCCCGGCGGCGTCCATCGCCCACGCGCCCAGCATGAGGAGCGCAAGGACCAGGCCAAGCACGGTGTGGTTCATCCCGCCGTCTCGCTCCACCGCGTTGCCCAATCGCCGCAAAAGCGGTCGCCCAATTGTGAGCAGAACGAGGGCGTAGCCGATCCCGCTCCCAATCGCCCAGACGGCGATGGACGGGCCGCCGCCACCGAAGCTTGCCAAAACGACAGCGAGCACGCACCACGCACCAGCGTCATTGATCGCTCCGGCGGAGAGGGCGAGCGCGCCTAACGAAGTGCCGGTGAGTCCGCGCTCGTAGATAATGCGGGCCAACATTGGGAAAGCGGTGATCGCGATCGCCGCTCCGATAAAGAGGAATGCCTGAAACCAGGTGCCGTGCTCGGAGAAGAGCGTGGGGTAACCCAACAGCCAGCCGGCAAGCAACGCCGCGAGCACAAAAGGGACGAGCATTCCGGCGATGGCAACTGCCGCCGCGCTGTGCACGCGCGAGCGAAAGAGATCAAAGCGAAATTCCACGCCCACCAAAAACATATAAAGTCCCACCCCAAGCTGAGCGCCGACGAAGAGAGTCCTGAGCGACTCCGCCGGGAAAAGAAGCTGCTGTCCGCGAGGAGAAACGAGCCCGAAGAGCGACGGCCCGAGCAGGACGCCGGCAATCATTTCCCCGACCACTTGAGGTTGGCCGATCCGGCGGGCAAGCCAGCCGACTGCACGACAGACCGCGAGAATCACGGCCATTTGGAGGAAAAAAGTGACGGAAAGTTGAGCTTGAGTCATTGACTGGGATTAGCTTTCGTCGAGCAATCGCAAAGCGAAGGCGGCTCGAATTTGCCCCAAGTCTCACCTTTCCTGGCTGAGGCCAACGGTTTCCTCGGATCGTGCAGTTACAGCAATCCGCGCCGGCGGAAGTCGCCCGCATTCCCGCCAGCAGACTTCTCGATCAGGTCGATGGTGAATTTCAAAAGGCAAATCTCCCAGGCATCATCGACCCCTTGAATGACTGCGCTGAGCGGCTCGTCCGATCGCTCCACCCGCGCCTTGGTTTGCTTGATGACTGACGCGATCGAATCGTGCATTGTCTTCTCCACCACGTCGGTCTTGCGAAACTGAAATCCATAGCGCACGACCGCGAACTTCTGCGCATTCGCACGCAATTGTTCGATGTAACGCTCGGCCTTTTCCCCGAAACCCTCGAGCAGGAGTCGCGAGTAATGCTCCGCCGTGAGGATCTGCGGGCGCTCGGCGTGGATGCGGCCGTCGCGCACGCGCACCTCATTCACCCGGTCCATCAGCTCGCTGATGAGATAGAACCGGAAACTGGTATGACCGAAGGTCGCGATTTTGTTCTGCGGCGCGAGAATGACTTCGGTGTTCTCGAGCGCGTATTGAAAATTGTCTTCGCTCCACATGAAGGCGGAAGGTAGCGCAAGCTTCCAGCTTGCCCATGCGAAAGTGCAAGCGAGATGCTTACGCTACATTTCGACCGCTTGCAGCGTCGGCGCTTTCGTGAAACGCCAGCGCGCCACCGCATCCACCGTGAAGATGGCAAGCGCGATCCAGATCAGTCCGAAGGTAACCATCTGCCCCTGGCGAAACGGCTCGTGAAAAGCGAAGAGGCCGAGGAAAAAAGTGCAGCTTGGCGCAAGATATTGCAGGAAGCCGAGGGTCGTTAGGCGGAGATGACGGGCGGCGTGCGCAAACCAGAGCAGCGGCACGCCGGTCACGATCCCGGTGCTGATGAGAAGGAAGGAGAGCCCGGGCGCGGCGAAACCAAAATGCAATCTCTGTTTATGTTCGAGATAGAGCAACGTGCCGAGCGCGAACGGCGCGATAACCGTGGTCTCGAGAAAAAGGCCGGGGATCGACGCCGCGCCGGAGACTTTGCGCAAGAGCCCATACAACCCAAACGAGAAGCAGAGAGTGAGCGCGACCCACGGCAGGCGTCCGAAACCAAACGTGAGATAACCAACCGCACCTCCCGCGAGCAGGACCGAGACGAGCTGCGCGCGGCTCAGGCGCTCGCGCAGGAAGATGGCGCCGAAGAGCACGTTCACGAGCGGCGTCATGAAATAACCGAGACTCGTCTCGAGCACATGCCCGGCGTTTACCGCCCAGATGAAAAAGTACCAGTTGATCGCGATGGCGACGCCGCTGCCAGCGCAGAAGAGCGCGGTGCGGCGCGATCGCAGATTGGCCAGCACTTCCGGCCAGCGCCGTTGCCAGCTCAGGAGCAGGACCATGAAAACGCAAGTCCAGACGAAGCGATGGGCGAGAATTTCCAGCGCGGGAATGAAGCGGAGCAGTTTCCAGTAAACCGGCACAAGTCCCCAGGTGGTGAAGGCCGCGAACCCGGCGATGAGCGCGGATTTTTCCTGCGGAGAACGAGAGCGCTGCATGGCGCGCTCTATTTCACGGATTACCGCTCCGGGCAACCCGGTGGCAACTCGCGGCGACTTCGGTGCGAAGAATCTGGACGCGCGGAAGCGCATCCCTCCGGAGGGACATGCTTCCGCATGTCCAGTCTCAAATAGCGGAAACCCTCCAGCCTAACGCCGGTTCCTTCTCTCAGGCAGTCCCTGCAAATTGCGCGCCACCGCTACCGCGCGGACACTCCGCCGTGATCGCGATCACCGAGAAACTGCTTTCCACGGCTGGCGGTTGGCAGGCGATGAAAGCGGCCCGCGAGTTGGCTAAGGCTGATCGCGTTTCGGAGGCGAGCTACGATCCGCCGCTCCTCCGCGGCGAAGTCCGCGAGGGGACAAAAAAATACCGCGCCGGGCTGCGCATCGGTAGCGCCAGCGAGGTGGAAAACATCTGCACCTGCCGCGATTCGCGGGAGTGGGGGAAAATCTGCGCGCACTCGCTCGCCGTCGGCCTCGCTTATCTCGCGACGCCGAAATCTACGATCGCAGCCTTCGGCAAGGCGCCTTCAGCGCCTGGGGCGCCGCGAAAATTCTACCCCGCGTACCAACCCGAAACCACGCCCGTCGCCTTGCACTTCATCATGCCGCCGAATTTCTCGAGCGCGTGGCAAAAAGGGCAGATCATGCTCTGCATCGAAGCCGAATTTGGGGAACGGCGACTCATGCTCGACGCCTTGCCCTCCGATTTGCGAGCCGGCCTCGACGAGCGCGACCTGGCCTTGATGGAACAGGTCAGTAGCGGGATGAACATGCTCTCTGTCGCGGCTTTCCTGCAGTTGCTGCCCGCTTTGCGCGGACACGAACGACTCACCTTCGGCCGCTCCCGGCGAGCGCGCGTGATCGAGAAAATTAACCGCCCAAGGATCAACATCATTCGCGGGGGCAACGGCGACTTCGAAATCGCCGCCGCGACCAAACCTAACGAAATGTTCCTCGTAGCCGGCGCCGCCGCCTGGCTTCTGCGCGAGGACGAGTTTTGCGAAACCGGCCAGGACCTGCCGATCGGCCTAACGAAAATTTTGCGAGGACCGCTGAGATTGTCGGGTGAGCAGACGCGGGAATTTTTTGCCCTCGATTTGCCGCTCTGGCGCGAAGCCGTCGACTTCATCCTGCCCAACGGCATGAGTCTCCCGACAGTCGTCGCCGCGCCGCCTGTGTTTGCGTTGAAAATTAAGGGCTCGCTCCAACACCTCCGCGCCACCATCTCCTGTCGCTACGGC
>JBBSGS010000097.1:0-9304 GCA_038253875.1 Chthoniobacterales bacterium | reverse complement strand
GGAGCGATGCCGTGCGGTCCTCTTCTCGCCGATCTTCGGCCGGATCGATCCGCGCGAGATCGTCGAATGGGTTTTGGCCGATCATCTCCCAGTGCGTTTCCAACTCCAGATGCATAAGTTCATCTGGACGCCGACGCAGCGCGGGGTGTAACACAGCCATCCTGGCTGTCGAGTCGAGCAGGCTCCCAGCCTGGACCTCAGACTGCGGGCAAGATGCCCGCCCGACGCGACAGGCTGGAAGCCCGTGTTACGGCGCGGTTCGATCCTTCTCCACAGTCGGCAAAAACGCCGTCAGCAAACCGATGAGGGGGAGGAAGGAGCAGAGATGAAAAACGTAGGCAATGCTCGTGCGGTCGGCGACAGCTCCGAGAAGGGCGGAACCGATGCCCGCCATCCCAAAAGCGAGTCCGAAAAACAAGCCCGAGATGAGGCCCACTTTTCCCGGCACCAATTCCTGCGCGTAAACCAGGATGGCCGAGAACGCGGAGGCGAGGATGAGGCCGATGACGACGGTGAGCACGCCGGTCCAAAAGAGGTTCGCGTGCGGCAGTGCGATCGTGAACGGGGCGACGCCGAGAATGGAAATCCAGATGACTAATTTTCTCCCGTAACGATCGCCGATCGGCCCGCCGACGACGGTGCCGCAGGCGACGGCGAAAAGAAACAAGAACAAATGCAACTGCGCGCCTTGCACCGAGAGTTGAAATTTCTGCATCAGGTAGAAGGTGTAATAATTCGTTAGGCTGGCGAGATAGAAATATTTCGAAAAGATAAGCGCGCCGAGAACGACGAGGGCGAGAACCACCCGCCGCGAAAGCCGTCCGCGAGTCGTCACTCCGGAGTCCGGCCGGGCTTTTGCGTCCGCCAGATGATGGCGATACCAGTTGCCGACGACGGCGAGAACTCCGATGCCGAGGAGCGCGAGGAGCCCAAACCAGAGAACACTCCCCTGGCCGTGCGGGACGACGATGAGTGCGGCGAGAAGCGGGCCTAACGAACTCCCGGCATTCCCGCCGACCTGAAAAATCGATTGCGCAAAACCATGGCGCCCACCCGAGGCGAGGTGCGCGACGCGCGAAGATTCGGGATGGAAAATCGACGAGCCCATCCCGACGAGCGCCGCCGCCGCCACGACCATGCCGAAGTGGCTGGCCTGCGAGAGGAGGATGAGCCCGCCCAGCGTCAGCCCCATTCCACAGGCGAGGGAGAAAGGTTGCGGCCGCCGATCAGTGAAGAGCCCGACGAACGGTTGCAGGATCGACGCCGTCATCTGAAAAGCGAGCGTGATCAAGCCGACCTGGACGAAGCTGAGGTGAAAACTGCTTTTGAGCAGCGGATAAATCGCCGGGATGAGCGACTGGATGGTGTCGTTCAGTAAGTGAGAAAAGCTGATCGCGAAGAGAATCGCGAGCACGGCGGGCCGGGCCGGCCGCGCGTCCGGCGGGGCCTCGCTTCGGGTCAGATGAGTTTCAGTGACGATCGACGCCATGGCGCAAAGCAGAAACTATGCATCCGTGGACCGAACGCGAACATCTCGGCATCACTTCGCGCGAGGGATGACAGGCGCGCGGTCCGGTGCGAATTTCCGCCGCGATGCGTGCGCGCCTAACGAAAGACTTCACCTTCGAAGCCGCCCAGACCCTCCCTTCTGCGCCCGAGGGGCATAAGTGCCGTAAGATGCACGGCCACAGTTTCAAGGTGGAAGTGACGGTCGAAGGCGAGGTCGATCGCGCGCGCGGCTGGGTTTACGATCATGCGCAGATCAGCGCGGCGATGAAGCCGCTTATGACGTTGCTCGACCACTCCTATCTTAACGATGTCGAGGGCCTGGAAAATCCGACGATCGAGAACATGGCGGCTTGGTTTTGGGAAAAGATTGCGCCCCAATGCCCGGGCTTGTGCGAGATCGTGATCCACGAAACGCCCACCGCGCGCTGCGTTTATCGCGGGGAGTGAAGAAATTGAGACAGGATTTACAGGATTTTCTGGATTGAAGAAGCAGCGACGATCCGCGGAATTCTTCAATCCTTTAAATCCTGTTAATCCTGTCCAAAAAATCACGAAAGAGCGGTGCGTAGAGCGAGCCGCGCTCGGGGTGATATTGCACCGCGAGACCGAAAGGCCGGTCGCGCAATCGCATCTGCTCGATCACATCATCCGCCGCCGACCATGCTTCCACGACGAAGGCATCGGCCGGTCGATCGATCGCTTGATGATGGGAGCTGTTCACTTTCTCGAAGCGATGCTCGGCCGAGGCCTCATTCCGCAAAGGCTGCACGTCATGCGATTTCTGCTCGGGAAGATTGTGTCCTGGAATGTCGAGCCGGAGCGTGCCGCCGAGGGCCACGTTCAGCAGCTGCATTCCTTTGCAGATCGCGAAGATCGGCAATCCGCGGTCGAGTGCGTTCTGTGCAGCGGCAAATTCCCATTTGTCGCGCGGCAGATCGCCCTTCTCCAGGATCGACGGATCGGGCACGGGCTGGCGCAGGAATTCCTGGGAAATGTCGTTGCCGCCGGTGAGCAGAAGTCCATCCATTTCCTCGAGCGCGAACTCGTCGCCCGCCGCGTTCAAAACTTTGACCTGCGGATGCGTCGCCAGGATTGGATAAAACCATTTCTCGTCGCGGTGGCGAATCCAGCTGGCAAGGCGCGGCATCGGCGAACTTGCGACCGGTGACCGGCAGTGTAAAGCCGTCGGCCGCAGTCGGCTGGACGAACTTCAAAGATTGACACGCCACGACCTGCGGACCTGCGATTGCCGCGAACACGGGACGTGCTTTCGCACGCTCTCTCCTACACCTACACATTCACTTTCACTTACACCCGGATGGAGAGTGTAAGTGAATGTGAAAGTATCGGTGCAAGTCGCTGCCGGGACTCGACACAGCGTAGTGCATCCAAGGCGCAGTCGGGAGCGCATCCCTCCGCGCGTGCTATCATTTCGCTCCGATGCCCGCTCTCGAAACTGCCGCGCCGGCGCTCAGCACCACCGAGCTGACCCATCGCTACGGCGAACGCCTCGCGCTTGATCGCGTCTCGCTCCGCGTCGCGCCGCGCGAGATTTTCGGCCTGCTCGGGCCGAACGGCGGCGGCAAGACCACCCTCTTTCGGATTCTTTCCACGCTCGTTAGGCCGAGCAGCGGCTCGGCCACCATTCTCGGGCTCGATCTCCTCCGCGACACCGGAGCGCTCCGCTGTCGCATCGGCGTCGTCTTTCAAGCGCCGAGCCTCGATAAGAAGCTGCGGGTGCGCGAAAACCTCGCGCACCAAGGGCACCTTTACGGTCTCTTCGGGGCCGCGCTGCGTGAGCGGATCGAATATCTCCTCATCGAATTCAACCTGCGCGATCGCGCCCACGATCTCGTGGAGACGCTCTCTGGCGGCTTGCAGCGCCGGGTCGAGATCGCGAAGAGCCTGCTTCATCGCCCTGAGCTGCTCCTGCTTGACGAGCCCTCGACCGGCCTCGATCCCGGCGCCCGTATCGATCTCTGGCAGACACTTTATCGCCTGCGCGATCAGCAGGGCGTGACCGTTCTCCTCACCACGCACCTCATGGAAGAAGCCGAACGCTGCGATCGGGTGGCGATTATCGATGAGGGGAAAATCGTCGCGCTCAACACCCCGGACGTCTTGCGCGCCGAAATCGGTGGGGACGTCATCAGCGCGCGGGCGCGGGACGCAACGTCGTTAGGCGAGCGGATCGCGCAGTCGTTAGGCGTGGAGGTGAGCGTCCTGAACGACGAGGTACGGATCGAGCAGCCGGAAGGCGGCAGCTTCATCGCCCGGTTGGTGGAAGCGTTCCCGGGTGAGCTGGATTCCGTCACCCTGGCCAAGCCGACACTGGAAGATGTTTTCATCGCCCGGACCGGGCGCCGTTTGAGCGAAGAAAGCCGCGACCGCGCCTAACGATCTGGCGGGGCGACATTTCATTATCCGGGGAGCGCGTGCGCCCTCGCACGCGGGTTGCGGCGCGTCGCCGCAACGAACTTTCCCGTGGGACTTCAGGAGTTCAGAGAAATCGTAGCGCTACGGCTGCTTGGCTCGGCTACAAACCCATTAGTTCGCGAATGTATTTCACCGGCGGGCTGCCGAAGCTCAGCGCCTCGTCGTTGAATTTCTTCGCGTCGAAATCCTTCCCCGCTCGCGCTTGTGCCCGCTTCCGCAGATCGAGCCATTCGCTGATCCCGACGAAATAAGTCGAGAGTTGCGCTGAAGTGATGCGCGCGCGTTTCCATTTCGCGACCGCTTCGCCTTCCTGCTGGAAGCCTTCGTTCTCCATCTCATCGATCGCTTCCTTCTCCGTCATCTTTCCGGCGTGAATGCTCTGGTCGATGATCGCGTTCACGATCACGCGCAGCCGCATTTTCAACTGCTCGATTTTTACTTCCGGCCCGCCGAAGCCCTGCTCGGCCATCATCTGCTCCATGTAGACCGCCCAGCCCTCGATCATGCTCCCGCTTTGAAACATCGCCCGCACCAGCGTCGGCGCCTTGAACTGGTTGGAGTGGACGAGCTGCAAATAGTGACCCGGCATGGCTTCGTGCACCACGAGGTCGTGCACCATGTAGTTGTTGTATTCGGCAAAGAACGAGTCCTTCCGCGCCGTCGACCAATCGTTAGGCGTGGGCTCGATCGCGAAAAAGGTTTTGCCGTTTTTCTCCAGCGGTCCGGGCGAATCGCAATAGGCGATCCCCGACCCCCGCTTGAACTCCGGCATGACGATGACGTCGAGCGGCTCCTCCGGCACGGTGACGAAGTCTTTCTCACGGACGAAGGCCGTCGCCTCGCCCACGACCTTCGTGGAATAATCGACGATCGTGTCGTTGTCGGGATGCCGGTCCGCCAGATGATCGAGGACGGCGGCTGTCACCTTGCGCTTGTCCGCGAGCGCGGACTCGTCGGCATGCGGGAAATATCTTTTGTATAGGGGAAGCGCGGTTTCGTAGATCGCCGCTTGCGTCGCCTTGAGATCGGCTTGCGCGCGCGTCATCACTTCTTCCATCGGCATGTCCGAGGCGAGGGCGAAGTGGAGCTTCTTGCGAAACTTCTCCGCGCCCAACCGGAAGTCGCCGGTCGAGCGCGGCAGGAGATCTTTTTCCAGCCAAGTCTTGTAGGCCTCGAGGGCGGCGGCGGTTTTTTGCTGGAGCGGCGCGATCTCGTTCTTTGATTCCGGCGCCTGATCGAGGAGCGGCGCGAGCCCATCGCGGACTAACGAGATCGCGCCTTGCGTCTGGTCGATCGCCACCTGGGTATTGATTTCGGGCGGCCGTTGCAGGTTTGCTTTCGCTTGCACGATCACGGCCGGGATCGCTTCCATGCGCGCGCGCAGATTGGCGATGCGCTCTTTCGCCGGCGCGAAATCGCGCGCGACGAGAAGGTAAAGGCTGTTGGCAAGGCTTTCGTTGTAAACCAGCGGATTCGATTCCCAATCTTTCAGCTCCTCGAGCTGGAAGAGTTCGTAATCGATCGCGTCCTTCAGAATCTGCGCGTCGATCTTGTTCGCGCCGCTGAGCCTCCTGCGATCGATCGCGCCGAGCTGTTTGCGGACCGCGCGCGCGGCGGCCCGCGCCTTGGCGAAGGCGTCGGGCGAATAATCGGTCAGATGGGCATCGAACCGATGATCGCCCAGGCTGGTCGCTTCTTCGGGGTTGCGTTGCAGATATTGCTCGAGGTAGGACTTCGCGGTCGCTTCGAACCGCTCATCCTCCGGTGTCGCGCGCGCGGCGGCGGCGAGCAGGAGGATTCCGACGAGAGAAAATAGGGCAAAGATTTTCATAAAATGAATGGCTGAGTGAGCCAAGAGCAGCGAGCGCGGTGCGTCAAATCGTTTGGCGGAGCGCCGCCAATCTTCTCCTACTCCTGCTCTTACTAATCGATCCGTATGAGAGCACAATCACGAGGCGAGGGTCTCCTCATTCGCTGAGCGTTCAGCGTCGATACGGAAAACGGATTCCTGCTTGCTTTGCCGGAAAATCCTTGGTCTTACGCGAAACGAGAAGGCAATTCTCCGTCAGAGCGGTCGCCCAAATAATTGCGTCGGGGAGTTTGAGCCGGTGTTGTCGCCGCAGCAGGACGCCTTCTTCCGCCACCTGACTCGTTAGGGGAAGCACGAGAAAGTGATTTAAGAACCGACGACGCGTTTCTTCATCCGCTGAATTTCTGGCCCCCACCATCAACTCCATCCACGAAATAATACTCACGCAACGCTCGCGATAGCGGGGCGAGCTCGGTGCCGGCCGCGGGGAAGCCATCAAGATAATCGAGCAGCACGTCGCTATCGAAAAGCGCTTTCAAAGCAGAATGCTCCGATCAACTCCGTCCCGCCCAGTCTCGGCGAATCCTGGCGAGATGACTGGAGACGTTTCCGCGGGTTGGAGAGGCGCCAAAGTAGGTTTGGAGGCCGTCATTGGAGGTGCCGCGGAGCCACTGCGCAAGCGCGCGGCGCACGGCTTCCGCCCGGGAGATCTTCTCCTTCCGGCAAACGAGCGCCAATTTCTTCACTTGTTCCTGAGGGAGATCAACAATCGTCCGCATGATGATATCGTGCGGCGTCATCATTCGGAAGTCAACGTCGAGCGCGTTTACGTCCTATCTTTTCCTTCTCGAGCACAAGGGAGCTCCTTTCGCTCGGCTTGGGGAGTGCGTGCGCCTCGCGCGCTGTTTTCGGCGCCCCGCCGAATACTCTTTCTCCGTCGCCGCTGCCATTCTCGAAAAGAGACGCTGCCGGTGGTTGGGCTAGGAACCCTTCGGCGTGGGCGACGAAGGGAGCGAGCGAGTCGCCCGCGCTCCCCACGCGGCGAGGACCTCGGCTTCCCGCTCGGGCGTGAGCCCCGCTTTCAACTTTTCCTGCCGCTCCTTCGGCTGCCCTTTGAACCACGCCAGGGTATCGCGCGCCGTCTCCGCCAGTGGCCGGAAGGTCAGCCCCTTCTCGAGCGCGCGCTGAATGCTGATCTGTCCCATGCCCCCGTCCTCGCCTGTCGGCGGGACCCAGACCGGCATGTCCGACCAGGGTGCGACCTTCTGCGCCTCGAGAAAATTCGCCGGCGCCCAGGCGAACTTAGCGTTCGATCCGAGCGCGCTTTTGATTACGCTTAACATTTCACCGATCGTTAGGCGTTGCGCCGGCCCGGTTGCGTTGTAAATGCCGGTCGCGCCTTGCTCAGCCATCCGGATGGTCCATTCCGCCAGATCGCGCGCATCGATGAACTGCACCGGATCTCCCGGGTCGCCGGGCGCGAGCACTTCGCCACCGCGAGCGATCCGCACCGGCCAATAAGTGAACCGGTCGGTCTCATCTCCCGGCCCCACGATCAACCCCGGCCGGATGATCAGCGTCTTCCCTGGAAACCAATTCTCCGCTTCCTTTTCCGAGAGCGCCTTGAGCGGGCCGTAGAGCGCGAACTTCGACGCGACCACCGTGTCGCGCGTCTCCTTCATCGCATCGGAGCCATCGTATTTCGCCAGCGGTGCAGTCTCGTAGAGGCCCGGCTTGGAGGCGTCAGCGTAAACCGAAATGGTCGAGATGAAGAGATAGCGATCGACGTTCCCACGGAGGATCGCCGCCACCTCGCGCACCCATTTCGGGAGCATCGTCGGGTTATCGATCACCACATCCCATTTGCGGCCCTTAAGCCCGTCGAGCTGACCGTTGCGATCGCCGATGAGTTGCTCGACGCCCTCGGGTAACTCACCCGGATGCGTCTTGCCCCGGTTAAAGACCGTCACCTTATGTCCCCGCGCCAAAGCATAACGAACTTGGAAGGGGCCGGTAAATCCGGTGCCGCCGAGGATCAGGATTTTAAGCGGCTTCGGCGCCTTCTGCGGTTCGGGTGTGGCGTTGGGCGAAGCAGCCGGTTCTGCAGCCGACACGCTCCCGGCGATGCTGGAAGCGAGAAGTAAAAGGATGATCGCCAGGTTGGCGACGTCGGATCGGGTGACCCACTGATTGATAAAGAAGGGCACGACTTGTGGTAGCCGGGGAGGCTGACGCCGGCAATAGCTGGACCGCGCAGCAACCGCTTTATATAAAAGCTTAACACTTAAAATAGCATGACACCTCCTAACACTAACACTAACCAACACCTTCCTATTGCGCCTGCCAGCCGGTCTCGCCACAGGCCGCGGCCAAAGCTTGCAAGGAAGCTGCTGCGATCGGCCTCATCGCGGAAGATATTCCCGCGTCGATCGCCGCGACTGAGCAGATGATTAGATGGCGCCCTCGTCCTCGAGGCGAACCTGAAGTGCCATGGGATTATTTTAGGAAGCAGAACGGAAGAGTATCAATAATGAGGACCGACCCGGCGCTGCCGCCGGGACTGCCGGGGCTCTGCGGCGGAAAGTAATGCCGAAAGTCGGCAAATCGCATTGCGGCGCCTTTGCTTCTCGCGCGCGCCTGAGCGCTTTGCAATCGCGAGGTGCCGATACCAACCCTTGCAGGGACGATTCTCGGAATTGCAGAAACCGCGGCGATTCGGCTCAACGCCGGCCGCTTCAACATTCCAGCCCGCATTTCGCACCGCACGACGCTACATCTCGTGACTTCGCTCGCCCCTTTTGTCCACGAATTTGATGCATCCAGCCAATCGGCGGCGTGCGTATCATTCAAGAACCACGGCATGGCTGGGAGCGCTGCGCAGTTCAATTAACCTCGAACCAAAATAAAGATATGAATATTCCGAATCCTGATTTTGCAACCAACCAATTGATCACTCTTGGGCCGAGCGGCCGGCGCCAAATGCTCAAGCGCCTAGGACTCGGCGCGCTCGGTTTGACTGGCCTGAACCTCCTCGCTTCGCGGGCGCAGGCGCAAACGCAAGCTAGCGACACTAATCAAGACGTCGCGGTCTTGCAGTTCGCGCTAAATCTCGAATACCTCGAAGCAGAGTATTACACCTATGCTGTCACCGGGCACGGCATCGAACAGGAGGGAGTCGACGTCTTCGGCTCGGGTAATCCGGGTCCCACCAGGGTGAAAGACAATCCAAAAGTTCCCTTCGCTGACCCTGATGTGGAACTGTACGCACGAGAGATCGCGCAGGACGAACGCCGCCACGTGACTTTTATCCGCACCGCGCTGCAATCTTTCGGAGTTACTCCCGTGGCTCGTCCCGAGATTAACCTGGCTACCAGTTGGAACCAGCTCGCCCGAGCTGCGGGCCTGGTGCCCGCCGATGGATTCTTTAATCCATTCGCCAACGACGTGAACTTTTTGCTTGGCGCCTTTGTCTTCGAAGACGTGGGTGTCACCGCATTTCACGGCGCGGCGCCGCTCCTGACCAATAAGAACGTTCTCAGCGCGGCCGCG
>JBBSGS010000096.1:0-9461 GCA_038253875.1 Chthoniobacterales bacterium | reverse complement strand
TGAGCCGCCGCCGCGCGCGTGTCCACACCTCATGCAGCTCAAAACTCTCGCCGCCACAATCCCGATTCGGCAGGCCATCGGGCCGCTCGATCGCGAGGTCGACGGCATTTATTACGACTCGCGCCGGGTGCAAAAAAACGGACTCTATGTCGCGGTGCGCGGGGCCCACGTTGATGGCCACCAATTCACCGAGCAGGCGCTCGAAAGAGGGGCGACGGCGATCGTGGTGGAACGCCCGGAAACGCATTCCCGCGCGACCAGCCTCGTCGTCGATGACAGCCGCCGTGCGCTCGCCGACCTCGCCTTTGCCTTTTACAAAAAGCCGGCGTTGCGTCTGAAAATGGCCGGTGTCACCGGCACCAACGGCAAAACGACAACATCATTTCTGCTCAAGCACATCTGCGAAAGTGCCGGCCTGCGTAGCGGCTTGATCGGCACCGTCCGTTATCAAATCGGCGAACGCGTTTTGCCGGCTACGCGCACCACCCCGGAGTCGGCCGATGTGCAGGAATTGCTCGCGCAAATGGTCAACGCCGGTTGCCACGCCGCGGTCATGGAAGTCTCTTCGCACGCCCTCGCGCAGGAACGCACCCGCGGCCTCGAGTGGGACGTCGCCATCTTCACCAACCTGACCCAGGACCATCTCGATTTTCATCGGACGATGGAGGATTATTTCGAGGCGAAGGCGGGACTTTTCACTGGTCTGCAAAATCAGCCTAACAAGAAGACGGCGACTTCGGTCATCAACCTCGACGACCGTTATGGCGAGCAATTGGTGAAGCGTCTGGGCGAGGCCGCGCCGGTCGTGACTTATGGGCTCGCGCAGCGCGCGGATTTTCGCGCCTCCAATTACCGCACGGAATTTGGCGGCACTTCCTTTCAGCTCGACGCCCGTGGGCGGAGCTACCTCGTGCGCGTCCCGCTCATCGGCCGCTTCAATGTCGCCAACGCCCTCGCCGCCCTCGCCGCCGCGGCGTCGTTAGGCGTGAACCTGCGCGATGCCGTTCTCAGCCTCGGCAAAGCCCCGCAGGTGCCGGGCCGCCTCGAAGCCGTGCAGGTAAAGCGGCAGTTCCAGATTTTCGTCGACTACGCGCACACACCTGATGCGCTCCTTAACGTCCTCAAGACCCTGCGCGAGCTATCGCCCCGTCGCCTCATCTGCGTCTTCGGTGCGGGCGGCGATCGCGACCAGCAGAAGCGCCCCCTTATGGGCCGGGTGGCCGACGAGAACGCCGACTACAGCATCATCACCTCCGATAATCCGCGCAAAGAAGATCCGCTCGCCATTATCGAGGAGGTGAAAAAAGGATTTCGCTCCGGCAACTTCGAAGCCGTGCCCGACCGCGCCGAAGCGATCACCCGCGCCATCTCGCTTGCGCAACCGCGTGACATCGTCCTCATCGCCGGCAAAGGCCACGAGGCCTACCAGGAATTTGCCGACCACACCGTGCCCTTCGACGACCTGCAAGTGGCGCAACGCGCGATCGAAAATCGGCCGCTGGAATTTCAGCGATGACGACCAACCACACGGCGTTCGAGTGCATTGCCCGGGTAGCGCACACGTCTCGTGTGCTGGTTGCGCTGTTCCAGCGCGACGAACTTTACGAGACGCGAAACCGTCACCTCGCGCATGGCCGCAAGAAAAGTTCGCGACGGTGGAACACCATCGCCAGCACACGAGACGTGTGCGCGACCCGGAGGAGGTGACGCTGAAATGGACCCGCTCTCTCTCGATCAACTCGCCCAATTTGCCGGAGCCGTTAGGCAATACGGCGACGGGACGCGGCTTGTCACCAACCTGAGTACGGACTCGAGAACTCTGCGCGCAGGCGACCTCTTTGTGCCGTTGCGCGGTGAAAACTTCGACGGGCACAAATTCGTTGCGCAAGTTGCCGAACGCGGCGCGGCCGGCGCCCTCGTCGAAAAAAACTGGACCGGAAAAACGCCGCCCGATTTCGCCCTCCTCCGCGTCGCCGACACCCTCGCCGCTTATCAACGGATCGCCGGAGAATATCGCCGCTCGTTAGGCTTGAAAGTCATCGCCATCACCGGCAGCAACGGAAAGACGAGTACGAAAGATTTTGCGGCTTCGGTCCTGGCGCGCCGTTTTCGCGTCACCAAGACGGACGGTAATCTCAACAACCACGTCGGCTTGCCCCAGACAATCCTGCGTGCGAGCGCAAGCGACGAAATCGCGGTCTGGGAGATCGGGATGAATCACCCGGGCGAGATCGCCCCCCTCGCCGCGCTCGCGCGAGCGGACATCGCCATCATCACCAATATCGGCCTTGCCCACGTCGAGTTCATGGGTTCGCGCGAAGCGATCGCGCGAGAGAAAGGCGACCTTGCGGCATCGTTAGGCCCTAACGGCACCCTGGTTTTGAATGGCAGCGACGAATTTGCCCCCGCCATCGCCGATCGCACCGCGGCCAAAGTTATCTTTGCCGGCATCGAGCGCGGGGCAGTGCAGGCGAGCGATATCGTGCAAACGGCGAGCGGCGCCGAGTTCAGCATTTTGGAAGGCGCGCATCGCTGCCATGCGATCCTGCCCGTCCCCGGATTGCACATGGTGCAGAACGCGCTCCTCGCCGTCGCCGCCGGTCGCGCGCTCGGTGTTTCGCTGGAGGAGTGCGCCGCCGGCCTGGCTTCCGCGCCTCTCACGAAAGCGCGTCTGCAAATCAAAAACATTCACGGCGTCCAATTCATCGACGACAGCTATAACGCCAATCCCGACTCGATGAATGCGGCGCTGCGCACACTGGCGGAGTTGGAAACCGACGGCCAGCGCATCGCCGTCCTCGGGCAAATGGCGGAGCTGGGCGCGCAGTCGGCGCTTGGCCACCGTGAGGTCGGCGAGACCGCGGCGTCGTTAGGCATCGATCGCCTGATCGCGCTCGGCGAAGGCGGGCGCGAGATCGCCGCCGCTGCGAAAGAGGTCGGCCTAACGAACAGCGTCGCCGTCTCGTCGGCGGCGGAGGCCGCTGATTTGCTCCGCGACGCGGCGCATCCCGGCGATCTCGTGCTCGTCAAGGGCAGCCGCGCCGCGCGTACCGAGCGCGTGCTGGAGGAATTCGCGAAACGTCAAACTGAGGCCCGCTGCGCCTCATGATGTATTTCCTGCATCGCCTCACCGGTGATTTCAAAGGGTTCAACGTTTTCTATTACGTCACTTTCCGCGCCGTTCTCGCGGCCATCACCGCCTTCGCTCTCTCGCTCCTTTTCGGCAACTACATCATCCGCAAATTGATCTCACTCAAAATCGGGCAGCCCATTCGTACGGCTCGCGAAGTGCGCCAGCTGGCCGAGTTGCACGGTGGCAAACAAGGCACGCCGACCATGGGCGGTGTGCTCGTCATCGGGTCGGTCGTGATCGCCTGTGCGGTCTGGGCGCGGCCGGATAATCCCTTCGTCTGGCTGGTGCTGTTTTGCATGGTCTACCTCGGCGCGCTCGGCTTCGTGGATGATTATCTCAAGGTCACGAAGAAAAAATCCGACGGCATTAGCGGACGATTGAAGCTCCTCTTCCAACTCGTCCTCGCTGGCATCGTCACGGGTTTTTTCCTTCTTAATCCGCGCATCGAAGTGCAGGCGCGCTCGCTCTACCTGCCGTTTTTCAAACTGCCCGTGATCGTCGACATGGGTGTCTTCACGTTCTTCTTTTTCGCGCTCGTGCTCGTCGGCGCGTCGAACGCGGTCAACCTCACTGACGGCCTCGACGGGCTCGCGATCGGCTGTACGATTACGGTCGCTTTTGCCTACGCGCTCCTCTCCTACGCGGCGGGCAACTTCCGCATCGCGGAATATTTGCAGGTTCCTTTTTACACCTACTCGGGCGAGCTGGCGGTTTTCTGCGCGGCGCTCGTCGGCGCGGGCCTCGGCTTCCTTTGGTTTAACTGCCATCCAGCCCGGGTTTTCATGGGCGACACCGGCTCGCTCGCCATCGGGGGAGCGATCGGGGTCGTCGCGATTTGTTGCAAACAGGAGCTGCTCCTCGCGGTCGTTGGCGGGGTCTTTGTCATCGAAGCGGTCTCCGTCATTCTCCAGGTGCTCAGTTTCAAGCTCACCGGCAAACGGCTCTTCGCCATGTCGCCGATCCATCACCATTTCGAGCTCAGCGGTTGGAAGGAAAATACCGTCATCGTTAGGTTTTGGATTCTTTCGATCGTCTTCGCGCTTCTCGGGCTGGCCACTTTAAAACTGCGATGACCCACGCAAAAGGAGAGCGCGCTAACAATGAAATCGCCTGACTACCGCAACAAAAACGTCGCAGTCCTCGGCGCCGGCCGCAGCGGCAAAGCAGCCGCCCTTCTGCTCGCCGAAGAAGGCGCCCGCGTCACCATGCTCGACAGCGCGCCGGAGGAAAAACTGGTCGGCCTCGAGCCCTTGCGCGCGAAAGGCGTTTACCTGCTTTGCGGGCCGGCGGCGAACGAAGATCCGGTCGTGTACGACCTCGGCGTGCTCAGTCCGGGGATCGATCCGGAGCTGCCCCTTGCCCGGAATTTCTCCCGCAAAAATATTCCCGCGATCGGCGAGCTCGAGCTCGGCTGGCAATTCTGCCGCGTCCCCGTGATCGGCATCACCGGCACCAACGGCAAGACGACGACCACGGAATTGATCTCGCAAATGCTCAACGCCTGCGGCCAGCGCACAGTCGCCTGCGGCAACATCGGGAAGCCGCTCGTCGAAGCCGCGCGCGAGCGCGCCGACCTCGATGTGCTCACAGTCGAAGTCAGTTCGTTTCAACTCGAGACAATCCGCGAATTTCACCCCGAGATCAGCGTCTGGCTCAATTTCGCGCCCGACCACCTCGATCGTTATCCCTCGATCCGCGAGTACCGCGAAGCGAAGCTGCGCATCTTCGAAAAGCAAACTGCGGACGACAGGGCTGTGGTCAACGTCTCGGAGCATCTGCCGGCCATCGCGCCGCGCATCACGACCTTCAGCGCCTGGACGAACGACGGCGACTTTTCGTTAGGCGACGGCTGGATCGTCTTTCGCCAGGAGCCGGTCCTGCAGCTTTCCGAAGCGCATCTTTCCGGCCCGCACAACGCCGAGAACATGATGGCCGCGCTCGCTGTCGGACGCGCCCGCGGTCTGTCGTTTGCGGAAATGGTGCCACCGCTCTGCGCCTACCGCGCGCAGTTGCACCGCCTCGAATTCATCCGCGCGATCGGGGGTGTCGATTACATCAACGACTCGAAAGCGACCAACCTCGACGCCCTCGAAAAAGCGCTCCTCAGCGCGACCAAACCGATCGTCCTCATCGCCGGCGGGAAGGACAAAGGTTTCGCCTTCGACTCGATCGCACCGCTCATTTCGAAAAAAGTTCGCAAAGCGATTCTTATCGGCGAGATCGCCGCGCACGTCGCAGAGGATTGGAAAGCGGCGACCGGCTGCGAGCTGGCGGATTCGTTAGGCGCAGCTGTCGAGCGCGCCCACGCGGTCGCGCTCAAGGGTGAAGTGGTCCTTTTCTCACCCGGCACTTCTTCCTTCGACATGTTCAAGAGCTACGCCGACCGCGGCGACCAATTCCGCACCCTCGTCCGCGCTCTCCCCGACTCAGGCCTATGAAAATACCATCCATCCTCACGCGAAAAAAGAAGCTCAGCGCCTCGACCGCGCGCCGCCCTCGGGCGCTTGGACTGCCTAACGAAATGGACTACGAACAGATGGCGGAGCCGAACATGAAATTGTCGCGCGCGCTTCTCATTGTCCTCGTCTTGCACATCGTGGCGGTGGCGGGAATCGTCGCCTTCAACACCATTAAAACGCGCGAGAACGCGGCGCCGACTGCGCCCGAACCGGTCGCTCCGGCAGCTGCCACCGCCGAGGCCTCCGCGCCGCCGATTGCGGCTCCGCGTGCGAGCTTGCCTAACGAAATCGTTCGCGTTGCGACGCAACCCACGTCCAAGCCGGCGGTGAAAAACAGCGCACCGGAAAAGAGCACGGTGAAGGATTCCGGAAAAACCTACACCGTCGCGCGGGGTGATAACCCGGTCACGATCGCGCGGCGTTTGAAGGTTTCCGAAAGCGATCTGCTCGAGCTGAATCAAATCACCGATCCTCGCAAGCTCCAGATCAACCAGAAGCTGCGCATCCCGGAGCGCGCCGCTCCGTCCAAATCCAAATCCGACTAGCATGATGAAAAATCTCGCGAGTTTGGAAAGCCCCCGGGGCACAGCGAACGCCGAGGTTTTTGCCTAACGACCCGACCGGATGCACCGCAAGAGCGCTTACATTTTATTTCTCGCCGTCCTCGGTCTCCTCGCGATTGGCGCGGTCATCATTTACAGCACCGGCGCTTTCGCGCGGGACAGCCGCGGCGACTCTCTTTTCTTCATCAAGAAACACGCCGTCTGGCTCGGCATCGGCCTCGTATTCTGCTGCGCCGCGGCTCTGATCGACTACCATTTCTGGCAGCGCACCTGGGCGATTTGGTTCGGGATCGCGTTGCTCGCGTTGGCGGTCTGTTTTTTTCTCCCGGCAAAAAACGGCTCGCATCGCTGGATCATTTTTCACGGCTGGAGCGCGCAGCCCTCGGAGTTTGCCAAGCTCGTTGCCGTTTTCTTTCTCGCCTTCTGGTTCGCGCGTTATGAAAAAGAAAGCGCTCAGATCTGGCGCGGTTTCATTCTGCCGCTGGCCGTCATCAGCCTGCTCCTCTCCTTGATCGTGACCGAGGTCGATCTCGGCACGACCGCGCTTCTCGGGGCGACCACCTTTGTCGTCATGTTCATCGCCGGGACCAATCTCGCGCTTCTCGGTGCACTTTCGTTAGGCGGAATCGGCGGGATCCTTTTTGTCGCCACCCACATCTCGGAACGAATGGCGCGGCTGACCGCCTTCCTTCATCCCGAGCAATTCAAACAGGACGCCGGGCTCCAGCAAATGCAGGCCCTGATCGCGTGGGGGAGCGGCGGTATCTCCGGCCTCGGGCTCGGCAATGGCCGTCAGAAAATGCTCTACCTGCCCTATGCCCACACCGACTTCATCTTCCCGATCGTCGGCGAAGAGCTCGGGCTGCGTTTCAGTCTGCTCGTCGTTTTCCTTTTCGTCGTCGTCATCGTCTGTGGCCTAACGATCGCGCTGCACGCCAAGGATCGTTTCGGTTTGTTGCTCGGGAGCGGGATCGTGTCCCTCCTGGCGTGGCAGGCGGCGATCAATATCGGCGTGGTCACGTCGCTCCTGCCTAACAAAGGCATGCCCCTGCCATTCATCAGCTACGGCGGTTCGAATCTCATCGTCGCGCTCTTCGCCGTCGGCGTGCTCTTGAACATCTACCGCCAGGGTGTGCTCGAACCGGTGGCGAGAAAACAAACGGCCATGCGTGTCCGCGTCTGCCCGCGAATCTGATGAAGGCGTGCCGCCACTCTTCTCCGGGTAGCGCACTCGTCTCGAGTGCTGGTCGCGGTGTTCCACCACGACGAACTTTCTCTCGCCTCAATTTTCCCGAAAAACTTACGCGTCAAGAAAAGTTCGCGGCAGCGGAACGCCGTCGCCAGCACGCGAGACGCGTGCGCTACCCAGAGCCGGAGCCTTTCTCAACCCTCAACCCCTCGTCCCCGACCATCCAATGAACGTGGTCATTGCATGTGGCGGAACTGGCGGGCACCTCTTCCCCGGGCTTGCCGTGGCCGAGGTCCTGCGCGACCGCGGGCACGAAGTCCTCGTGTTTATCTCCGAGAAGGAGATCGACAGTCTCGCGGTCACGGGGCACCCGGAGTTTCGCTTCGAGAAATTGCCCACCGTCGCGCTCCCGTCCCCCTTCTCGCCCGCTATTTTGGGATTCGTTAGGCGATTCAACGACAGCCTCGCGCTCTGCCGCGGCATCTTCCGGAAGTTCAATCCCCAGGTCGTCCTCGGGATGGGAGGGTTCACCTCGACCGCGCCCGTCCTCGCCGGGCGGATGCGGGGGAGCACGACTTTCCTCCACGAATCGAACGCCTACCCCGGCAAAGCCAACCGGCACACCGCCCGATTTGTCCGCGCCGTCCTCCTCGGCTTTAAAGAGTGCGCCGCCTTTTTTCCCAAGGCCCGGACGGAGTGGACGGGCACACCGATCCGCTCCACTCTGCGCCGGCTCGATCGTGCTGAAGCGCTCGTTAGGCTGGGTTTGCGCCCGGACGTACCGACATTGCTTGTCATGGGCGGGAGCCAGGGCGCGAGCGGGATTAATCAGGCGATGATCAAGGCGCTGCCCGCATTGCAAGGCGCTGCCTTGCAGGTGATCCACCTGGCCGGGAGCCGCGATGCGCGCTTGCTCGAGGACAATTACCGGCGGGAAAACATGCCCGCCTACGTCGCCGCCTTTCATCATCGGATGGAGGAAGTTTACAGCGCAGCCGATTTCGCCATCGCCCGCTCCGGCGCGGCGAGCCTGGCCGAGCTGGCGGCGTTTGCATTGCCTTCCCTCCTCGTCCCCTATCCCTACGCGGCCGACGATCACCAGGCGCGCAATGCCGAAATATTCGTTAGGGCGAATGCCGCTCTCCTCGTCAAAGAAGTGGAGCTGGTGGACGATCTCCTCGCAAAAAAAATTCAGCAACTCTTGAGCGATCCGGCAACGCTGCGCACGATGTCGGCCGCGGCCGCCACGCTTGCCCCAAAAAACGCAGCCAGTTTGGTCGTGGACACGATGGAAAGGTACAGTCATCCGCATGATGCCGTCGCCGCCTGATCTCGATCTCCCGCGTTTTCTTACCCGGGAACGGCACGCCATCCATTTGATCGGCGTCGCCGGCAGCGGGATGAGCGGGATCGCGGCTCTGCTGCTCGAACTCGGACACGACGTGCGCGGCTCCGACAAAGCGCGCACGCTTGAGACCGAACGACTCACGCAACTCGGTCTGCGCGCTTTTTCTCCGCATTGCGCCGACGACGCGGCCGACGCGGAGCTGGTCATCTATTCGTCGGCGATCAAGGACGACAATCCGATCCTGGCCGATGTGCGGGCGCGCGGCGGCCCGGCGATTCGGCGTGCGGAAGCGCTCGCCGCGATCATGCTCGGCAAACGCGGGATCGTCGTCGCGGGGATGCATGGCAAGACGACGACCGCAGCGATGGCGGCGCACGTCCTCCGCGGCGGGCAGCTGCATCCCTCGCATTATGTCGGCGCGGAAATCCCCATCCTCGGGAGCAACGCGCACTGGGATTCGTTAGGCGAATATTTCGTCGCGGAAGGCGACGAGAGCGACGGCACGGTCCAACTTTTCCATCCGGAACACGCCCTCATCCTCAACCTCGAGGAAGAGCATCTCGATTTCTACGCGGACCTGGCTGCGATCGAAGTCGTCTTCGCCAAGCTGCTCGCGCAAACCAGCGGCACGGTTTTCTATTGCGCGGACGACGCCAACGCTGCGCGCCTTTGCGGCGGGCGCGCGCAGGCGATCTCCTATGGCTTCGGCGAGGCCGCGCGTTATCGCGCCACCGGGATCGAGCTGCACGATTTTGCGGCCACGTTTTGT
>JBBSGS010000095.1:0-9613 GCA_038253875.1 Chthoniobacterales bacterium | reverse complement strand
GAGCACATCCGACGTCTTGCATCATTAGTCAATCAGTTTATTGATTAATTGCAAAATAGTTTCATGACGTTATGGTGTGACGGAAGCCAAAGGTCGGCGCGGTCGATCTGCACTATCGCAACGGCCAGCTTGGAAAGGCGGCGGGAGGGACGCGGCGCTGATGGCGCGACCGGGCGGGCGCGCATCGCCGTGCCGGGTTTGGATCGTGATCCGGGCTTAGCGCAACGCGTGGTGGAACGTTTAGAACGCTGGCCCGAAGTGCGCGCCAGCGCCAGTCCTCTCACCGGGCGCGTGCTGGTGGAATGGAATTGCGACAAGGTTCATCTCGACGAATTGCTCGACACGATCGTCGACTTGGGGCTGTCCCCACTTCCGAATGAAGACACGCCCGCCCATCCGCTCGATCCCGAGCCGTTGCTGCAGAGCGCAGCCGGGACGAGCGGCGCCGCCTTTGCGTTGGTGGTGCTCGCGGGGCGCGGGATGCTCGGCATTCGCAGGCCACTCGTTAACTCCGTAGTTCCCGTCGCGGCTGCCGGTCTGGTTGGCATTGTGCAAGGCTTTCCCGTTCTGCGTGACGGGCTGCGCAACCTGCTTGGGCCACGCGTCGCGGATGTGCTTTTCAGCGCCGCGAGCATCCTCAGCCTCACGCTTGCGAACAGCCCAATCGGCTTGCTCATCCGCGGTGCGGAAGCGCTGCTTTTCCTCACCGAAGTTCGCGCACGCCAGGCTGCCTGGCGTGTTTACGAGGGACGTTTGGACCACGCCGCTTCTGCGCAACCTGGCGCCCTCATCCGCCTCGACACTGGCGAGAGAACGCCACTTGCGGCCACGGTAGTGAAAGGTTTTGGTACGGCGACGGGACGGGACGCCGTGCCCATGCCGGTTGCTCCTGGCCGGACGGTGAGCGCCGGTGCACGGCTCCACGGCGGGCCGTTCGTGCTTGAGCTGCAGCGTGGCCAGGCGTTCATGCCCGATGCGCGTCCGGCTCCCGTCGCCGAGCCGATCTATGACCGCTATTTGCACGGTGTGGGGCTGCTCTCGCTGGCGTACGCGGCGTTGACTGCCATCGTGACGCGCTCCTTCGGCCGCACGTTCGAAGCGCTTCTTTTGGTCAACCCGCGTCCGGCGGTTATCGGAGCCGAGGCCGCGAACATCCAGGCATCAGCTCGCGTGCTGCGCTCCGGGGTGACGGTAGTCGGAACGCGACCGGAGCGACACATCCGACTGCCCAGCCTCCTTCTCATTGATAGCCCGCGTCTTCTCTCCGATGGATTGGAGATCGCCGGCGTGCGGGCTCTCTCCAAGAGTTGCGACGTGTCGACCATCCGCTCGTTGGCGACGGGAATCGCTGCGGCAGCTGGGTCGCCGTGGGGCAATGTCTTCCCGGCAGCGGGCGGCGCGCCGGCCGGTAATGGCACGTTCGATGGCAAAATGGCCAGCGCAGATATGGACGGAGTGCGCTACGCGCTTGAGCCTATCGAACGGGGCAACGCGGCATCCGTTGCGGCGGGTCACTTGGGCAAGCAGGAAGATTACCGGCTGCTGCTGCGTCGGCACGACCAGAAGAAGCCGCTGGGCGTTCTCACGCTGCGGCCACGGTTAGCGCCTGGCGTCAACGAAATCGTGCGGACTTGCCGGCGTCACCGCGTGGAAATCAGGCTGCTGAGCCGAGGCGATGCGATCGCGTCGCAAGCTCTTGCCCGCCGCGCCGAGATTCAAATTATCGATGGCAGCGATGCGGTCGCGATCATCCGCGCCCGGCAGCAGGAGGGCGCGCCCGTTGCATTTGTGGCGGATAACGAACGTGCAGCGGTGGCCTTCGCGGCCTGTGACTTGGCGATTGGCGTCACGCTGTCCCATAGCCGTTTTCCCGCGCGCGCCGATTTACTCGCTCCCGACCTCGCCGCGGTGGCGGCCATCATCGAAGCGGGCGCGCAACGCGACGCCACCGCGCGTGACTCGGTCGCACTCTCAACCGTCGCGAACGTTTTCGGCGCGATCTGGGGCTTCCGAGGGGTGCCAGGCATCAGACGCGCATCCTACGCGGTGAACACTGCCGCACTCTTGCAGTGGGAGGGGCACGGCTTCGGGGTGGACGGCGTACGGGTTCATCTCTCTCGCGCATCGTCGATCCGCACCCGGAGCGGTGGGGCCAACGGGATGTGGCGAGCGTGCTGCGCGCCTTGGATACGACCGAACACGGACTCACCACTGCCGAGGCGGCGAAACGCCGGAGGGCGGAGCTACCTGCCGCGCAACAGGACGGCCTTTTCAAATCGATTTTTAACCAACTCCGCGCGCCCCTCACACTGGTTCTATTCGCCGGCGCCGGCCTCTCGCTTTCTTTGGGAGCAACCGCAGACGTTGCAATGATCGGCACCATGATTGTCGCCAATGCGGCCGCGGGGGTCTGGCAGGAGAAGCGGGCAGGCCAGGCGGTTGAAGCGTTGCAGCGCATGGGCACGGTTTTCGCCCCTGTGCTGCGCGATGGTCAGACTGTGACGGTATCGGCCAGCGAGATCGTTCCAGGCGACGTGTTTCTACTGGCGCGGGGCGTGCGTATCGTCGCGGACGCAAGGTTGATCGAGGCTACGGGTCTGGAAGTCGATGAAGCGGCGCTGACCGGGGAGTCGCTGCCGATCCCCAAGGCTCCCATTGGAGGCACCGACACCGGGCGCATTGTTCTGGAGGGCAGTGATGTCGTTGTCGGCAGCGGGCGCGCTGTCGTGGTGGCGGTTGGGCGCGATACACGGATGGGCGCTACCGCTTCCGCTCTGGTGTCGGACGAGAAGGAGGGGCAAAGCCCACTGACGGCGCGTCTGAACCAGTTGCTCGGCCAAGTGCTGCCAGTGGCTGCGGCCGGTGGCGCCCTCATTGCAGGTTCCGGGATAATCCGGCGCCAGCCGTTGCTGTCGCAGTTGGCCATCGGTGCGAGTGCCGCGATCGCCGCTGTGCCCGAAGGTTTGCCATTGCTCGCTCGGATAGGCGAGGCCGCGGTGGCTCGCCGCCTTGTCAGTCATCGTGCTCTAGTGCGCAGACTCTCCGCGGTGGAGGCCCTCGGCCGAGTGGATGTCGCGTGTACGGACAAGACCGGCACGTTGACCGAGGGACGTCTGACGTTGCGCCTGATAGCCAGCATCGAACGTGAAATCACTTTCTCCGCCATGCTTGCTTCAAGTGAAGAGGCCGGCTGGCGTCATGTGATCCTCACCGCAGCCTTGGCCGGCCCTCACCCTGATGCGATCGATGCTGACGCCAACCTCACCGACGTCGTAGTCGCCGAGGCCGCGATGCGCGCCGGGCTGAGTGAGGCGATCCGCGTGAAGCGCGAGGCAGCGGCTCCCTTTGACGCGGCGCGCTCCTTTCATAATGCGTTAGTCGGTGATCGGATGTGTGTCGAGGGGGCTGCCGAGATGCTCATCCCGCGTTGCGATCGCGCACGCCGCGGCGGTGATGAGCATCCTTTGAATGATGACGGCCGAGAAGAATTGCTGGCCAGAGCCAGGTGCCTGGCGGAACGCGGGCTGCGGATCCTCATGGTGGCCGAAGGTTCGCGTGATGTTCCTCTTGATGATCCGCAGGGTCTAGTCGCTCTCGGCTTTCTAGGTATTAGCGATCCGCTGCGGTCCGGCGTGCCGGAGGCAGTTCGGCGCTGCCACGATGCGGGTGTGCGTGTGATCATGCTGACCGGCGATCATCCCGCGACGGCACGCGCGATTGCCGACGAGGCCGGGCTGCCGACGGACGAGGGTCAGGTGCTCACCGGAATGGACATCGCCGAGCTGCCCGATGAGGAACTGGATCAACGTCTCGAACGGGCGACCGTCATCGCCCGCGCCACACCATTGGACAAGGTGCGTATCGTCCAGAGCCTGCAACGCCGGGGCCACAGCGTCGCGATGACAGGCGATGGCGTGAACGATGCGCCAGCATTGCGATTGGCGGATGTGGGAGTCGCCATGGGCCGCGGCGGAACAGAAGTTGCCCGCCAGGCTGCTGACGTGGTGTTGGCTGACGACGATTTTTCCACGTTAGTGGAAACCTTTGTCGAGGGACGCGGCTTTTGGCGCAACATTCGTCGCGCACTCGGCCTGCTCTTGGGCGGCAACCTGGGCGAGCTGGGACTCGAGGTCGGAGCCAGCATGCTTGGATTGGCTGCCCCGCTCACCACGCGGCAGATTCTCGCAGTAAACCTGATCACCGATGTTTTTCCCGCTTTGGCCGTCGCGCTGCAAAGGCCCCCGCACCGCAACCTGGCCAACCTCTCGCGCGAGGGCGCTTCCGCGCTCGATGCACCTCTCAGGGCGGAGGTTTTGCGTCGAGGCACGGCGACCGCTTTGCCTTCGCTCGCCGCTTACCTTATCGCGTTGCGCAACAGCAGGCTGCCACAAGCGCGCACCGTGGCCTTCTTCGGCATCGTCGCCACGCAACTCGTCCAAACTCTGAACGTCGGAAAATCAGAAGAGGGCATGAGCCGTTCCGTGCTAGGCGCCGTGGCAGGTTCTGCCGCGCTGTTGACCGCTACCGTGGCAGTACGCCCCCTGCGCACTTTCCTCGGCCTCGCGATGCCGACGCCGTTTGGCTGGCTGCTCGTGGCAAGTGGCGCGCTCGCGCCTTCATTGTTGAGGATTCAACTCGGTTCCAGGCGACCCGGCGGCACTGCTCACAACGGTTTGTCCACTGCAGATGGAAATGACCGGGTCCCAATACGGATTTGATGGCAAAAGAGCCGCAGCTCGGCGTTTGCACTGCTTCGCCGCATTTCGACCGACTTCACTTCTCCAGATGGCGAGGTAAAGCCTCATCGGTCATCGTAAGTCAAAGCTCATTTTGATTTATTTCGGTCTCCTCCTATTATGACTGAGTGAAGAAGACAAGTTGGCGGAAGCGTTTGCTCGAAAGCACGCGCGGGCAACTTCTCGAATTGCTGCGCCCGAGAGAGCACACCGTCAATGAGCTGGCGGCAGCCTTGAGGCTGACGGATAACGCCGTCCGGGCGCACCTTTTGAGCTTGGAGCGCGACGGTCTTGTTCACCAATCGGGATCGCAACCCGGTTTTCGGAAACCGCACGCCACCTATGCCCTGACTCCGGAGGCGGAGCAGATTTTTCCGAAGGCCTATGGCCTGCTTCTGGACCTGATTTTGACCGTCTTTTCAAAGAAGCTGACCCCGAAAGAACTCCGAGCTGCGTTGCGAGAGGTCGGAAGAACGATAGCGAACAAGCATTTGCCGGAAATCGAAGCGAAAGACCGGGAACAGAGGATCGAAGCGGCTCTTACAATTCTAAAAGACATGGGGGGCGCCGCCAGCTTTCACGAGAGCGAGGGCAAGCACTTCATTCGGGGCAACGGCTGCCCCCTAGCTGCCATCGCGGGTCGTCACCCCGAAGCATGCCTGATCGCTGAATCGCTGCTCACGAACATTATTGGCGTTCCGGTGAAGGAGCATTGCCACCATGGGGCGACGCCATCTTGTCGCTTTGAAGTTCGCTGAGGTGACCGACGCAGGAGCGGAACGGTGGCGCTAACTAAATAGTCAAATCTATATTTGACTTATTAAATTGCCACGGGATACTGCCAAGATGAACGCTATCTCAGATCAAAACGTCACCAATGTCTCCCCCGCCCGGCAAGCCTATTGGCTTCTGCTCTTCGCGTTTGTGGCCGCGCCGGTCATCGCCGGAACGGACAAGTTTTTTCATCTCCTGGTCAACTGGGACCAGTACGTGCCGTCGATCGTCGCCAGACTTTCACCGATCAGCGTCCATAGCCTGATGCTCGGAGTCGGCGTCATCGAGATCGTCGCGGGCGTGGGCGTCGCGTTGAAGCCGCGCATCTTCGCCTATGTCGTCGCGGCGTGGCTGCTGATCATCATGGGAAATCTGTTGCTCATTCCCGGCTACTTCGATGTGGCCTTACGCGATTTAGGACTGTTTTTGGGCGCGCTCGCGCTGGGCCGTTTGAGTCAGCAGTTCGCGAATAGCAGCGCGCGGTAATGCACGATCTTGTTCCGTCAATGCACCGCTCCTCCCCAATCGCTGAGTTTCCTATCCAATCCGATCGCGCGCGGGGGCCGGTAAACGGTCCTAGGACGGAGAAGCCGAGACCAGGAGTTATGTTCAACACAATCTGTGCGCGACTGCGTCGCTGCAAAAAAGAGAACCTGGAGCCACTCATTGAGTTGGCAGTCGAGATCGCGCGCGAAGGGCGGGAAGGTCGCCGCGTCGGAACGGTGTTCACCTTTGGCGACGCGGATGCCGTTCTGGCACGTTCTCGTCCGCTCCTTTTAGATCCTCTCGCGGGTCATTCTGTCGAAGCCAGGAACATCCGAGATTCAAATCTTCGCGGTACCATCAAAGAGCTGGCGCAGCTCGACGGCGCTTTCGTCGTTTCCAATAGCGGCATTGTCGTCTCAGCGTGTCGCTACCTCGACGCGATAACGTCGGATGCTGTGCTTCCGTTTGGACTAGGAAGCCGGCACCTGGCCGGCGCCTCCATTTCCTCGGTCACAGATGCAGTAGCCATCGTCGTCTCCGAAAGCTCTATGGTCAGGGTCTTCGACAACGGCAGATTAATCGCTGAGATCATTCCTGAACTTTGGCTCTTGAGTCACCATGATGTGCAGCTGCGCGGTCCTACGAGGAGCAGCGGCAAGGCGATATCGCTGTTCTCGTCACGAGCTATGACATTCCAGACGGCAACGAGACTAGCTGAGGATCATAGCCAATGAGCATGACCGCTAACCAGACTAACCCGCAAGTGAACCAACTAAACCAACTCGAGCAGATCAAGGAGTTCACCACGATCGTCGCCGACACGAGCGACCTTGAAACCATCGGTGAATTCAAGCCGCAGGATGCCACGACGAACCCGAGCCTCGTTTACGCCGCGACGCAGAAAGATAATTACCGCTATTTGGTCGAGGAAGTGTTGGCTGACCGCAAAAGCTCAGGGCTCAGTGGAACGGCGCAGATCGAGGACATCGCTGATCATCTGCTGGTGCGGTTCGGCTGCGCCCTGCTGAAGATCGTGCCCGGCCGGGTGTCGACGGAAACGGACGTACGCTTCTCGTTCGACGTGCAAGGTGCGATCGAGAAGGCGCGCCGTCTGATCGCGCTTCTATGAGGAAAAAGGGATCAGCCGAGAGCGCGTGTTGATTAAGATTGCTTCGACATGGGAAGGAATCATGGCCGCGGAGCAACTGCAGAAAGAAGGCATCAAATGCAACATGACGCTGCTCTTCTCCCTCGCGCAGGCGGCGCGAGCCGCGGAAGCGAAGGTGCAATTCATCTCACCGTTCGTCGGCCGCATCTACGACTGGCATAAGGCTGCGAATAAACGGGATTACTCCGGCGCAGAAGATCCCGGCGTGCAGTCAGTGCGGGAGATCTACACCTATTACAAACACTTCGGCTACGACACCGAAGTGATGGGCGCAAGTTTTCGCAATGTCCGCGAGATCCTGGAGCTCGCTGGTTGCGACCTGCTCACGATTAGCCCATCGCTGATGAAAGAGCTTTCGGAATCGCACGAGCCGGTCGAGCGAAAGCTGGCTCCGCAAAGCGCGAAAAGCGCGGAGGTCAAACGGCTGGAATTAGACGAGAAGAAATTTCGCTATCTGTTGAACGAAGACGTGATGGCGACGGAGAAAACCGCGGAGGGTATTCGAAAATTCGCGGCTGACATTGCGAAGCTAGAAATGTTCGTCGCCGCGCAACTCAACTGATCGGCACCAGTTTCTCCAGAAGATCGCTTCTATCGGGCACGGACTGTTCGGCGAAAACGCGCCAGGACTGATTGCGCTCCCGCTCCCCATTGGCGTTCACTCGGAAGGCAGTTTGCCGAGGTTACTAATTTAGTTCAGCGAAGCCGGAACCATGATCCGCAGGAGCGGAGCTCCATTCACATTCTTTAGCGGAAAATAAACTTTGTGCGTTTTCGGATCGACGGAAACGGTGTGACTATTCGAGCCGACCTCCACGTCGGCCACTTTGCGCAGTTGATCGCCGCTGTATTTGAAGACGGAAACGACGCCGGACTCGCAGGCGACATAGAGCACTTGTAGATCGCGATCGAAAGCCAGGACATCCGGTCCATCCCCGAGCGAGAAGAGAGTCTCGACGGCATGGCTCTTCAGGTTGAAGACGACCAGCTTGTTGTTACCCTCGCAGGCGACGTAAGCCTTGCCGTGTTCGGCATCGATGTAGAAGCCGTGGGGATGTTCGCTGCCCGGCAATGGATAACGTCCCTGAATCTTGTCGGTCTCCGGATTAATTTCCACAAACTCATTGCGCGTCTGAACGCAGGCGTAGACGAGATGCGAGGCCGACTCGTATTGGGTATTACCGACCTCGCCTCCCATGTTGATCGTGTCGATTCGCTCATTGCTCCGAACATCGATCACCGTTTCTACTCCACCACTCTCGTCCGAGATAAACAGCTTGTGAGTCTCAGGAGAATAGGCCAATCCATCCGGGAACTTCCCGTCAGGGATTCTTTTGATCACCGCGAGCTTCTCTGGATCTATCGCGGCAATTTCGTGGTTGCCGGCCACGCTCGCATAGAGGGTCTTCATTGAGGGCACCAGCAGTACGCCAGTGACGGTTGGCAACGCAGGTATGTTGCCTATCACCTTGTTACTTTGAGTATCGAAGACAACGACACTTCCGTCGCCCATGTGCGACAGGTAAAGCCGGCCCGTCGTAGGATCGAAGCTTTGATAGTCGAAGCGCGTTGTCCCTCCGGGCAACCGAATGTCGGCCACTGGCTTCAAGAAGCTTTGCGCTTCTGTCAATTCCACGCTGCCGAAAAGCAGAAACAAGAACGCCACGCAGCAAATTACTCGCTGCGGAAACCTTACCTTCACCTGCCAGTCGAAGTTGTGACGCCGGACAATCCGGCGACCAGTAGCGCGCCCTTGATTGAGTTTGCCAAATCTTTCGCGGCACCTCTTCCCCAGTAATGCAAAAACATGATGCGTGGGTTCTCATGCGTCATGTGATTGTGGATTGCCACGATGTTGATGCCGAATTTGCGCAGCGTTTTTAGGACCGGCTGCAGTTCATCCTCTGTCATTGCGAAGTCGCCATCTACGACGGCGTTGTTATCGCTTCCCGCGAAGGCCGCCCAGGTGTTGACGCCGATTGTCTTCCCAATCTCCATTCCGCCCATGCTCGATTTTTTGCCGATGGTGAACTTGGCCATCCCGTCTTTCGCTTCGCCTTGCATCGCGAAGATCTCATTCAGCGGCGCGAGCGTGATCGAATTCTTCTCGGGCAACAGCCCCTTCTCTATCGCGCGTTGGCCGAAAGTATCTCCCGGTTTGAGATTCGGTCCGCGAATGGCTTTGACGGTATCGTAAACTTTTTTCACGGCAGTCGCCAATTTTTCGACGCTGCCTTCACCGCCAATGTGCATGAAGTAAACCTTCGGCTGATCGAAGAAGAAGTGGTTATGCAGTGCCGTCACGCTCAGCCCATTATCGAGCGCCGCCGACATTGCCTCATTCACTTCGTCCTCAAACAGAACGGTGTCGCCCATCATCATCGCCTTGTCGTTGCTGCCTTGGAACGCGGCCCAGGTGCCAAGTCCCATGAAGGGCGGCATCTGCCAG
>JBBSGS010000094.1:0-9684 GCA_038253875.1 Chthoniobacterales bacterium | reverse complement strand
GGAATGGAGATGCCATTAAGCTTCAATCCGCTCCAGGGTGTGACGCTGATCCGGCGCAGCGTAAGCGGGGTGGCGAGGCGTTGGCTGAGTTCCTGCTGGATGCGATGGTGCGTGCCTTGCGATTGAACGTAAAGGTTTACGCCCAGCAAAACGATGCATGCGAGCACGAGCGCTCCTCCGAGGAGCCAAAGCAGAATGCGCCCGATTTTTTTCACCGGGGCCAAGGTACGCATCGCCGGATTGAAGAAAAGGTGAAAGCAGCCTAACGAATGCTCAACGCTTCCGCGTTCTTTACCTCTAAATGAACAGGATTAACAAGATTAACGGGATGAATCAGAAAAGAATTACGTGGCCCATCCTCCCCTCCTGTTAAACCGATAAATCCTGGCTAATAACTCTTAATTATTTTGAACAAGACCTGCGTCATTTTAAATCCGAGCGCGCGGAGCGAACGCGCCCGGCATTTGCAGAAGCGGCTGCGCGCGATCTGCGGTGACGTCTCCTTCTGCGCGACGGTGCAGACCGGCGACGCCGAACAGCTCGCGCGTCGCGCGGTGGCGGAAGGCTACGAGCAGATTGTGGCTGCCGGAGGCGACGGGACAATTCACGAAGTGGTCAACGGCATGGCCGGCTCCGAGGCCACGCTGGGGCTCATGCCGATGGGCACGATGAACGTTTTCGCCACCGAGCTGGGGCTGCCCGCGAACGATCTGGGGAGCTGCTGGGAAATCATCCGTGCTCAGCGCACGCGCTTGATCGATCTGCCCACGGCTAACGAAAAGCATTTTGTGCAACTCGCTGGCGTCGGGCTCGACGCGCAGGTGGTGAAGGAAACGAGCCGGACCTCCAAGCGCAACTTCGGCCCGCTCAGTTACCTCATTTCCGCGGCGCAAATCGCCAGCCGACGCCCGCCCCGTCTCCTCATCGAATCGGAGGAGGCGTTGACGGAAGAAGGCTCGTTTGTACTCGTGGGAAATGGCCGGTTCTACGGCGGGCCTTTTCCTTTCTTCAAGCGTGCGGTATTGGACGATGGGCTACTCGACGTCGTGGTCTTCAAGCAAATCGGTTATCTCGATCTGCTGAAGTATCTGCAGAACGTTATCTTCACTTCCGCTATCACGACGCGCGAAGTGGAATACTTTCAGACCCGCCGCTTGCGGGTGAGCAGCATGGAAGAAGTGCCGGTGGAACTTGATGGCGAATTGGTTGACGGCTGTCCGGTGGAATTCACGATGCGACCCCGCCGGCTAAAAGTGCTCGCGCCTGAGTGAATCCCGGAGGGACGTGCTTCCGCACGTCCAGTTTCTGCTGTCAGCGGGATCCAGCATTCTGGACGTGCAGAAGCACGTCCCTCCGACGAAGCTTCCCCATTCCGATCTGCTTTCCAAATGACAACGGAAGGCGTTTGCGATAATTTCGCTAGATGCGTCTGTCCGGCCGAAAAACATCCTCTTACGCGCCGCGCTGGGCATCGCATCAGCGGGTCGTTCTTTTCGCCCTTCTTGGCGTGAATTTCATCGCGTTCGTTGCGCAACTCTTTCTCCAGTCCTATGAGTCGGCGACGATTCCCGTCTATCTCGGGCTGAGTTATCGCGGCATCGACCAAGCCTTCGCCTGGCAGTTTGTCAGCGCGATGTTTTTGCACGGCAACATTTTTCAGTTCGCAGCCAACATTCTTGCCCTTTACTTCATCGGGCGTGATGTCGAGTGCATCGTCGGACAGAAGCACTTCCTTTATCTGTATCTTCTGGGTGCGGTCGGCGGTGAACTTGGGCACCTGATGCTCATGCCTCCCACGACCGTTCTGCTCGCTGCTTCCGGCGGAGTCGCCGCGGTCGTCGTCGCTTACGGAACAATCCTGCCGGACCTGGAAATGGCAGAGTCAATTTTCTTTCTCCTGCCAATGAAATTGAAAGCGAAGCATTTCGCTTACGCTCTCTTCGCGCTCGGCGGCCTCCTGCTCGTGATCGATCGTCACGGGGTCGTCACTCATAGCGCGTATCTCGGCGGCTGTTGCGCCGGCTGGCTCTACGCGCATCTCCTCGGCTTCGGCCGGCCGTCCGTGGTGCAGCGTTTTTTGCGCGAGCGCAAGCTGGAGCGCCAACGTCGGCGGCAGATGTCGGTGGAAGATTTCATGGCCGCGGAAATCGATCCGCTCCTCGAAAAAATCTCCCGCTGCGGTCTCGCCAGCCTGAACCGAAGCGAGCGCCGCAAGCTCGTCGAGGTGCGCGCGAAAATGGCCGCGCCACCGCAATAAGGTGGCGCTGACGGATTCGTTAGGCGGAACCGCCGCCAGGTTCCGTTCGACCCAGATCGAGGACACGCTCGCCGCCCTCGCCGCCAACTGGCCATCCGGAGCGCCGGCGTTAGGGGAAATCGTCTCTCGCTTTCCGTTAGGCGAAGAAGCGCTTCAGCATCTCCTCGCCGTCTCCAGTATCTGCCGGGCGCGCCTCGTTAGGCAGCCGGAGATTCTCCTTTGGCTGGCCCATCCCGATGTCGCTGCCGATCGCCGCGGTTACGGCCGCATGCTCACCGATCTGCGCAACCTCGCCGGGCGGCAATCTGTCGCCACGGATAATTTTCGCATTCTTCGCCTTTGGAAAGGGCGCGAGATCGTGCGCATCGCCTTGCGCGAAGTGGCGGAGGCGGCGCCGCTCGAGGAGACCCTTATCGAATTGTCACAGCTCGCCGATATTTGCCTAACGACGGTCTTCGATCACTGGAACGAAGAGTTCCGGCGCCGCTGGGGCGCGCCGGAGAGCGAGCTGGCGATTTTCGGGCTTGGTAAGCTCGGCGGGCGGGAGCTAAATCACAGCTCCGACGTCGACCTGATTTTCGTTTACAGCAAGGAAGGCCAGCTGACCGCGAACTTCAGTTACCACGAATGGTTCACGCGCCTTGGCAACAGGATCGTCGAGACCTTTGCGGCTTCCGATCCCGCAGGCGCGCTCTTCCGCGTCGATCTGCGCCTGCGGCCCGAAGGAAGCGCCGGCCCGCTCGTTCGCTCGCTCGCGAGCATGGAAAATTATTACGCCGGCTTTGGCGAAACCTGGGAGCGCCTGGCGCTAATCAAAGCCCGCTGGATCTGCGGCGATCGCGAGCTGGCCTACGAATTCTTGCGACAGCATCAGCCTTTTATTTTTCCGCGCAATCCGACCCCCGATCTGCTCGATGAGATCGCACTGATCAAACACCGGATCGAGCGCGATATCGTGGGCCACGAGCAGCTCGATCGGAACGTGAAGCTCGGGGTGGGGGGAATCAGGGAGATCGAATTTGTGGTGCAGGCACTGCAGCTCTTGCACGGCGCGCGACATCCTTTTCTTCAAGAAACAAGCACCCTGAAAGCGCTCCGCGGAATCGCAGAGCTGGAATTTCTGCCGCGGGAAGACGTGGCCGCGCTGGAAGCCGCCTACCGTTTTTTTCGCCGGGTCGAACATCGGTTGCAAATCGAGGCGGAGCAGCAGACCCACACCGTGCCGGAGCCGGGCGAGGCGTTGCAGTTGCTCGCGCGAAGTCTCGGTTTTACCGGTGAGTCGATGCTCCTGGCGGAGCTGCGCGACCAGATGCAGGCCGTGCGCGGGATCTTTCAGCGCGTCGTGGAAACCGCTTCGCCTAACGAGATCGCAGTCGCCGATTTTAGCATTTTTCGCGATCGCCCGCGCGCGGAAAAAATGGTCGAACAGCTCGGCCGCGGCGCCGCCGGTTTCCACGTCTCGCCGCGCACCCGGCAGATTGTTCGCAGGCTACGCCCGCTCCTCCTCAGCAGTCTTGCGGAGGCCGCCGATCCCGACGGAGCGCTCAATCAATTTGTGCGTTTCGTCGAAGCTTACGGGCTGCGCAGTCTGCTCTTCGAGCTGCTGGTAACAAATCCGCGTCTGCTCGAGCTGCTCGCCAAAACTTTCGACGCCAGCGAAGCGGCCGGCACGCTCCTCGTCCGGCGCCCGCAGTTGCTCGAAGAATTGACGCGCGGCGAGACGCTGGATGGATCGCGGACTGTGTCTCTGCATCTTGAGCGACTACAATCGTTAGGCGCGACTCCCCTCGATTTCGATCCGGTGCGGAATTACAGCCGGCGCGAGTTGCTTCGCATCCTTTTGCGTGAGGTGCTCGAGCTGGCGCCGCTGCCCACCTTGCTCGCCGAGCAAAACGACCTCGCCGAGGCCTGCCTCATCTTTGTCTCCCGTTTGCTCGACCCTAACGAAAGCCTAACGATTGCTGCGCTGGGTAAATTTGGCGGGCGCGAGATCGGCTACGGAGCCGATCTCGATGTTCTGTTCATCGGTGAGGACCCGCGCCCGGCACAGCAGTTGATCGGCGAACTCGCGCTCTCGACCGCGGAAGGTAGCCTGGCGATGGTCGATCCGCGTCTTCGTCCGGAGGGGGAGAAAGGCCCGCTCGTTTGTTCGCTGGAAACCTTGCGCAGCTACTACGAAAAACGCGCGCAGTTTTGGGAGTTGCAGGCGCTCACCCGCGCTCGGGGAATCAGCGGGCCGATGCGCTACGAATTTGAAGCGTTGGCCAGGGAACTCTGGCGCGAGGCAGGGAGGCGTCCTGACCTCGTTAGGCAAATCGAAGGCATGCTCGTGCGGATCGCGAACGATCGCGGCAGCGGCAACGATTTTTACGATTTCAAGACGGGCATCGGCGGGATGATCGAGGCGGAGTTTTTGGTCCAGGGTTTGCAGATGCGCCACGGGATCTGGGAGCCGAATTTCCTTCTCGCCGCCGAAAAGCTGGCGGAGAAGAAAATTCTGGAGAGAAGCGACGCGGTCAGCCTGCGCAATGCCTACAATTTTCTCCGCACCGGCGAATCGGTTCTGCGGCGCTGGCAGAATCGCGGCGTCTCGCGGTTACCGGTCAGGCGCGAGGAGGAAGAACTGTTCGCGCGTCGGATGAAGTTCGCCTCGATTGAAGATTTTCGGCTGCCCTATGGCCGCGCACGCGAGACGATCCGCTCGCTGCGGTTGCGCTATCTTGTCGAGTAGCTTGGAGCGCGACGCTCTATCGGCGCGTCGCCAGACTCGCGCTGACGAAGGAGCGCGCTCCGCCTCAGCCGTGAGCTCCGCTCAACAGATTCGCGAGACGAGCGAGCAGCCAAAAGCTGACGGCCAGACTGACGACGAGGATGACGACCAACGCCGCGATGACGAGCGCGACGAAAATCCAGTCACTCTTGGTCGAGCGGCGCGGGGCGGCGGTGTGCCGTTTCAAGAGGTCGTAATTGCGCGCGTTGGATTTGAACCAGAAGGAGAATGCGTCGCCCGCGATCGGAATGATGCCGACGATTTCGTTGACGAGAATGTTGAGCGACATACGTGCGAGCAGGATTTTCGGGAGGCCGCGGCGCGCGGCGGCAATCAACGCCATCGCGGAGATGATGGTCGATCCGGTGTCGCCGAGACCAGGGATGAGGCCCATGAGGGGGTCGAGTCCGAAGCGGAATTTCGTGCCCGGCAGCCGGACGAAATTATCCATGACGAGAGCAAGCCAGCGGAAGAGCGGCTCCAGTTCCTGACGCTTTTGCTTTTCCTCCGGGGGGAGAAGTTCCCATTCCAGGATTTGCGATTTGCGATTTGCAAATTGCGATCGGGTGGGGACGGCGCTCTTCATTCTGCGTGGTCGCAAATCGCAAACGTCTTAACCCGGAATCTCTTTCAGCATCTGCGCGTTGGTCGGGAATTTCTTCACGAACATGAGCAGCCGCTCGATCGCTTCAACCGGTTTGTGGCCGGCGAGGCCACGCCGGATGAGATTGATTTTATCGAGCTCCCAAGGTTCGAGCAGAAGCTCTTCGCGCCGCGTGCCGGAAAGAAAAATATCGACCGCCGGATAAGTGCGTTGATCGCTGATCTTGCGATCGAGGACGAGCTCCATGTTGCCGGTGCCCTTGAACTCCTGAAAGATCAGCTCGTCCATCCGGCTCCCGGTTTCGATCAAGGCCGTGGCCACGATCGTTAGGCTGCCAGCTTCTTCAGTGTTGCGTGCGGCGGCGAAAAGCTTTCTGGGAATTTCCATCGCTCGCGCGTCGATGCCGCCGCTCATGGTGCGTCCGCCGCCGCCGGTGGCGTTGTTAAAGGCGCGGGCGGTGCGGGTGATTGAGTCGAGCAGGATGAAGACATCCTTGCCCGCTTCGACGAGACGCTTGGCGCGCTCGATCGCGAGTTGCGCGATGCGGGTGTGGCTTTTGATGTCGCTGTCATTCGAACTCGCCATAATCTCCGCGTTCGGGCAGGAACGCCGAAAGTCGGTCACTTCTTCCGGGCGCTCGTCAACGAGAAGGATAATCAGCTTCATCTCGGGATTATTTTTGACTACGGCGTCGGCGATGTGCTGAAGGAGCGTCGTCTTGCCGGTGCGCGGCGGGGCGACGATGAGGCCACGCTGGCCCATTCCGAGCGGAGTCATCAGATCCATCACCCGAGTAGTATAACGATCGGACGCCGTCTCGAGCTTGATCCGTTTGTTCGGGTTGATCGTGGTCAGCTCTTCGAAGGGGCGGAGGTCCTGATACTTGGTCGGTTCGTCGTCGTTGATCTTGAGCAGGCGGGTCAACTGCGGTCCACGATTGCCGCGGCGGGTTTCGCCGTGAACCCACATGCCGTCGCGGAGCTGAAACCGCCTAACGATTTCCGGAGTGACGAAAATATCGTTGGGCGTCTGCACGAAGTTGCGTTTCGCGTCGCGGAGAAAGCCAAAGCCTTTGCCCGAAATCTCAATGATTCCGTCGCCGAACTCCGGTTCGCGCGGCAGCTCGGCGCCATTCTGACCGGGCCCTTGCGCACGCTCGCGGCGCTCTTCGGGGGATGGTTCCTCACGCGGCAGGTTTTCACCCGATTCCTGAGCGATCTCAGCGAACTCCGCTGCGTCTTCACGGCGGCGTTCGCCCTCTTCGGAATGATCTTCTTTCATAATCTCCGCCCCATCGGCGCGCTCCGGCTTGTCGTTCGGGCCCGCTTCGTTTGCGACGCTCCCGCTGCGGGGCGCTTCGTTGCGATGACGTTGCGGACGGCGGCGCGACGGTCGGCGGCGACGATACGGCGCGCTCTCGGCCTGGGGCAGGTGATTTTCCTTTTCTTCGCTCATAATTGAAAACCGGCGTGAAGCGGGCGGTGCGCCGAGGGCGCCGGCCCGCGCTTGCTTAGGCTGGCAACCTCGCCAGCAACTCATCAGGGATATCTAAATTCGAGTAGACGTTCTGCACGTCATCGTCCTCTTCGAGGCTATCGCAGAGGCGCAGGACCTGCAGCGCGGCAGCCTCGTCGGTGACGGGGACAGTAGTGTCGGGAATGAAAGTGAACTTTTGCCCATCGGTGGTAACGCTCGCGTGTTTGAGCGCCTCAGCTACGGCGTAGAGCTGATCGTGGGAAGTGAGGATAACATACTCTTCCTCGTCCGTTGTCAACTCTTCGGCCCCGGCTTCGAGCGCCAACTCAAAGAGGCGCTCCTCAGTAATCGTGTCTCGCGGGACGGTGATCCGTCCTTTTTTGTGAAACATGTAAGAAACACTTCCGCTGGTCGCGAGGTTGCCCTCGTGCTTGCTAAAGATGCGGCGCACTTCGGCGGCCGTGCGATTCTTGTTATCAGTCGCGGCTTCCACGATCACGGCCACGCCGCCCGGGGCGTAACCTTCGTAGACGATCTCTTCGATGTGCGCCGCGTCCGCGCCGTCGCCCGTGCCGCGTTTGATCGCGCGCTCGATGTTGTCGTTAGGCATGCTCTGCGCCCGCGCCATCTCAATCACGCTGCGGAGCCGGGGATTGGCTTCGGGGTCGCCGCCACCGAGCCGCGCCGCGACGCTGATCTCCTTTGAGAACTTGCTGAAGATCGCGCCACGCTTGATGTCGAGCGCACCTTTGGCCCGCTTGACCTTCGACCATTTGCTATGTCCCGACATGGAATGGGATTCAAAAAAAGCGATCGCCGGAGAGACCTGAGTCGCGCGGGAGAGCGGAACTGGCGCGCCTCGCAAGAGAGACCGACGAACAACTAACCGACGGCCCATTGAACTGTAACGCGCCCCGCTTGTCAACCGCTCTGGAGGACAGCCCGATAATTGCATCTGACGGGTGATATCCCGGCGTCTTAAGTATGTGCAAGCGAACCACAGCGCGACCGCCGGGGTGGGGGAGGCGACCCGGCAGAGGCCAAACCCGCGAAAATTTGCCCGCTTCTCCTTGCTTGCTTGCGCCCACTTTCGTGGTCACGTTCGTTTCTCTTGGCGATGGAACCTTCCAGCCTCCCTCCGAAATCTGCCGGGTCCGGCGAGGGCGTACGCGAGGGCAGCCGCCCGCCTAACGAAGCCGATGCCGAACTGGTGCGCCAAATGAACGGGGGCGACGATCATGCCTTCGCGACCTTTTACGATCGCTTCGCGCCCGGCCTTTTCTCCATGATCTACGCCATCCTGCGCGATCAGAAGGAGGCCGAAGACGTGCTCCAGGAAGCTTTCGTGCAAATGTGGAAGCGGACCGCGACCTATGACGCCCGGCGAAGCAGTCTTTTCACATGGGCGGTGATGATCTCGCGCCACAAGGCGATTGATCGCCTGCGCGCGCGACAGCGGCAATCGCGCCTCGCCGAGGCGGTCGCAAACGAGCCCGAGGAGATCACGGCCACCGCGCCTGCGGAACGCGCCGACCAACTCCTTGCCCAGAATGACGGGCGCGAACGGGTACGCGCAGCCCTCGCCCAGCTCGGCGCGGCGCAGCGTGAAGCGCTCGACCTCGCCTTTTTCGCCGGGCTCACGCAAACCCAGATTGCAGAAAAACTCGGAGCGCCGTTAGGCACGGTGAAGGCGCGCATCCGCCGCGGCCTGCTCGCGCTGCGGGAAATACTGGGAAAGGCTTCGTCGTGAAGGAAGAGTTGGAAGAGCAGGCTTCGCTTTACGTCCTCGGAATGCTCGAAGGGGCGGAGGCCGCCTTTGAAAAGCAGATGCTAAGCGATCCCGCGCTGCAGGCTTTGGTCGATGACCTGGATGAAGCAGCGGCCGCACTCGCCTACGATGCGCCGTCGCATCCGCTTCCGCCGGGATTGCGCACGCGTCTCGTCGAACAGGTAAACAGCAGCAAGAGGGTCGCATTTCCGCCTCGGTCGAGTTGGCTGCCATGGGCTATCGCCGCTTGCCTGGCTGTCGCCTGTTCCTATCTCGCGGCCGAGCGAGCCGTATGGCGCAACCGCATTGCGACACTCGAGCACCGCGACTTCCTGGCCCAAATTCAGATCGCTTCGCTTAGCTCGAAACTTCGGAGCGCGCCCGACGCGAACGCGGTGGTGGTGTGGGACGAGAAGAAGCAGCGAGGCGTTTTGAAAGTCACGCGACTCCCGCACAACGACAAAGATCGCGATTATCAGCTTTGGCTGGTGGATCCACGATTCAAGAATCCGATCGACGGGGGTGTCTTCCACGTCGCCAATGGGGAATCGCAGCGTTTCCCGTTTCAACCGATCTCGCCGGTCCGCGGGGCGAAGGGATTTGCGATCAGCCTCGAGCGCAAAGGCGGCGTGACGAAGGCCGAGGGCCCGATTGTGCTTCTCGGAAAGTGAGCCGGTTCTCCGCACTCGGAGCCGCGTTGTTTTTGCTCGCGGTGCAGGCCTCGGCGCTGGCGCATTCCACGCTCGATCGCTCGGAGCCGAAGGACGGCGCGGTCTTAAAGGTTTCGCCTAACGAACTAAGGATGTGGT
>JBBSGS010000093.1:0-9821 GCA_038253875.1 Chthoniobacterales bacterium | reverse complement strand
TCGTGCGGCGATGAGATTCATCTCCATGTCCGGTTCGGCGAAGAGGGACAGGTCGAGGAAGTGAAGTTTACCGGTCAGGGATGTGCGATCAGTCAGGCATCGGCTTCGTTGATGACGCTGAAGGTGAAAGGGAAGAGTCCTGCGGACGCGGCCGAGCTGGCCCGCGCCTTCCACGATCTGGTGACGACCGAAGTGGCCGACCCTCCTCACGGACTGGGCGATCTGCGGGTGATGAGCGGAGTGAGGAAATTTCCGCAACGGGTGAAGTGCGCGATGCTTGCCTGGCGGGCGCTGGAGCAAGCGTTGCGACAGAGCGCGGGCGAAGCCTCGATCTCGACCGAAGGCGACCTGCGGTAGAGGGCGCCGCGGGGCGGACACGGTCCTAGCGACGCGGCGAGCGCGCGTCTCCCTAAGCTCGTTAGGCGATCAGCTCCGCTTGCCGCTGATGACGCGGTAAAGGAGCAGGAGCAGCATCGCGCCAATGACCGACGCAATAAAACCGGCCGGCTCTCCCGGTTGATACCAATGCAGCAGCCGGCCGAGATAGCCGGCAACGAACGCGCCCGCGATGCCGATGAGCATGGTGATGATGCAACCGCCGGGATCTTTTCCCGGCATGAGCAATTTTGCGATCGCCCCGATGACGAGGCCGATGATGAGTGTCCAGAGAAGTGCGCCCATAAGTGTTGTTACGCTAACCAATCGCGGGCGCGAGTCGCAATGGTTTTATCTCGCACGTCGCATCAAAGCGGACTTGCGGTCCAGTTCCTCACAACTCCACCACTTGCGCGGTGTGGATGTCGTCGCTCGCGCTGATCTCCGCGAGCAGCTCGGGTGGCGGCGCGGTGTCGAGGTTAAGGACGGTGAGCGCGCGGCCGCCGGCTTGATTTCGGCTCAAGGACATGGTCGCGATGTTGACGCCGTGCGCGCCGAGGAGAGTGCCGATGCGTCCGACCATGCCGGGGCGATCGGTGTTTTCGAGCACGAGGACGACCCCGTGCGGGCGCGCTTCCACAGGGCGGTTGTTGATGCTGACGATGCGCGGCGTGGCGCCGAAAAACGCGCCCGCGACCGAAACGGATTTGCCTTCCGCCACCGCTGTGAGCTCGAGCAAGTCGGTGTAATCTCCCGGCGCGCTGAGCCGCGATTCGGTCACTTTAATTCCGTGCGACTCCGCGAAGGCGGGCGCGTTGACTTCGTTGACGTCGTCGCCCCCCGCGAGGCGGAGGAAACCTTTCAAGATCGAGCGCGTGATCGCGGTAGTATCGACTTCGTTCACTTTGCCGCTGTAGTTGATGTGCAAGCTCTCCACCCGCCGTGGCGCGACCTGTGAGAGAAAGAGCCCGAGCTTTTCGCCGAAGCGCAGATGCGGCCCGACGATCGCGAGCGTTTTGGCGTCGAGGTTCGGCATGTTGACGGCGTTGCGGATCGTCCCTTCGAGCAGGACCGCGCGAATCGCCTGCGCGATTTCGATGCCGACGCTTTCCTGCGCCTCCGCGGTCGAGGCGCCGAGGTGGGGCGTGAGGATGAGGTTGGGAATTCCCCGCAAAGGCGAGTCGGCCGGGAGCGGCTCGGTTTCGAAAACATCGAGCGCCGCGCCCGCGACCTGGCCGTTGCCTAACGAATCGATGAGCGCCGCCTCGTCGATCAAGCCGCCGCGCGCGCAGTTAATGAGGCGGACGCCGCGCTTCGTTTTCGTTAGGCGAGCGGCGTTCAGGATGTGACGCGTCTCGGGCGTGAGCGGCGTGTGCAGGGTGAGGAAATCGCAAAGCGGCAGGAGGTCGTCGATCTCCTCGATCAACTCGACCTGCAGCGCGCGGGCGCGGGCCGCAGAGAGAAAGGGATCGTAGGCGAGCACGCGCATCCCGAAGGCGATCGCGCGCCGGCTCAGCTCGGAGCCGATTCGCCCCATCCCGATGATGCCTAACGTTTTGCTGTAAAGCTCGGTGCCTTCAAATTGTTTTCGATCCCATTTCCCCGCCTGCAGATTCGAGTGCGCCTGCGGGATTTTCCGCGCCACGGAAACGAGGAGCGAAAAGGCGTGTTCCGCCGTCGAGATGGTGTTGCCGCCCGGCGTGTTCATCACGATCACCCCACGCCGCGTCGCAGTCTCGACGTCGACATTATCGACGCCGACACCGGCGCGGCCGACCACTTTGAGACGGGTTGCCGCCCGCAAAACCGGCGCCGTCACTTTCGTTAGGCTGCGCACGACCAGGGCGCTGAAGTCCGGGATGAGTTTCACCAGCTCCGCTTCGCTCAAACCGGTGCGAACGGTCACATCGAGCACGCCTCCGGCGCCGAGCTCCTCGACGCCACGCTGCGAAATGGGATCGGCGATTAAGACTTTGGGCGTACTCACTTGGATAAGACCTATGCGACCTATAGGCCTTGTTACCCGAAGATCACCAACCGGATCGAATCCGGAAGATCCTGCGCGATCTGCGTCGCGACGCTGCCCCGGAGCAGATCCGCGAGCGAGCGCCGTTGCGAGGAACCGAGGATGATGTAATCGACGCCCAGCGTCGCCGCGAGATCGAGAATCGTCGCCGAAGCGTCTTCACTCACCGCGTAAACCGGCTGCACGCAGACGCCGCGCGCTGCGCCTTCTTTGATCATGAGCGACATGATGGCTTGCGCCTGCGGATCGTCCTTCCACTTCGAAGCTCCGAGGGACGCGGGGGCGCCGGCGAAATAGACCGCGATCTCTTTCACGTAGAGGACGCAGAGGACTGCTTTGCGCAGCTGCGCTTCCTCGAGCGCGAAATTCAAAACCGGATTGATCCCGCGCGCCGCGACCATGATTTTCTGGCCTTCCTCCAGCCGCGGTTGCATCGTCTCAGGCAAATTCGGCGCGACCATTTCCGCGACCTCCTTCGTCATCGTGCGGTTTTCAATCCTGAGAGCTTGTGCGAATAGGCGCGCAAGGTGAGGCCGATGCCGAGCACGCACATGGCGAAGAAGAGCGCGTCGGGTTTGGTCTTGGCGATGGTCAACTCGACAGCCGTGAGAATGAGAAAAGTTGAGCCCATGAGGAGGCGTTGATACCACGGCAGGCCGAGCCGTTTGTTGAAAGTGCACGACCCGAGATTGACCGCGATCGCACCGACCACGCCGATCGCGTAGAGGCCGGCCAGAGATTCGAACTTTCGCGTTACTACGAGGACCAAAATCGGTATCGCCATCGCGACGAAGAGGGGAATCCGTGGCACCCCGTGGCGGTTGAGACGGGCCAGTTGTTTCGGCATTTCGCCGTCCTGCGCCATCATGTAGATGACGCCGATCAAGGCCACCACCGCGGTATTGACCGCGCTGAAAAGCAGGAGCCCGAAAACCACTCCGACGACGAGCCCGAAGGCGCTCCCGAACCAAGGCGCAACCACGAGCGTGCCGTAGTGTTCGCCGAGATAGCGGAGCATGTCCTCCGAGTGCTGGAGCAATTCCGGGCGGTAAATTTTCGGCATCGAGAGCATTGCCCAGCCAAGCAGCGCGGTCCCGAGCACCACCTCGACCGCCACCGGGATGATCGCCTTCGCTGCGGTGCGCGTGACCTTGGGATGGTCGGGCGTCGAACCGGGATCGAGCTTCATCACACCGGTGATATTCGCGACCGCCTCCACGCCGCTGAGCGCCAGGATCACGCCGACAAATTGTGTCCAGGCCACGCCGACATTCGCGTGCATCGGCTCGAGGTGCGCGGTGTTCAAATAACCGCTGCTCAAGCCGATGATTATGAGGACGGTGAAAACCGCCGGGATCGCGAGATAAAGCGAGACACTACCGCTGTGTTTCGGTCCGAAATAATTGATCACGCCGACCAGAATGACGAGCCCCATGGTGGCGACGCGGGCGTACTGCCCGGGCACGCCGAAATAGCTTACCGCTGCCCAGCCACTCAGTGCCGCCGTGACGATGAAATTTGCGACCAACAGCAGCGCCCCCGCCGAAGCGAGAAAGCGGCTCTGTTCGCGGGCCGCGGAGTAAACACCCCCGCCATCGGGGAAATGCGCGCAGACGATGATATAGTTGAACCCGACCACTGCGGTAAGGGCGCAGACTGCGAGGATGAGCGGGAAGGAGGAGAATCCGGCGGCGACGAAGGCCAGGCCAATGACGTAAGCCTTGCTCGTGCCCCAATCGCCATAGAGAAGAGCAGCGGCGCGCTTCCAGTCCACGTTGCGGGGCCGGTGCACACCCGGCGCTACGATGAGAGGTTCAGCCATGGAATTGCGCGAGGGGGACTAACCGACGCATCTCTGAGGCGGGCAAGTCTTTTCTCGCGGCGGGCCGCAAAACCCGGAGCCGCTCACTCGGGCGGCTCCGCCCTGGCATCCGCGTCACTAGCGAAGCGCGATCTTTTTATATCATGAAGATTAAAACACTAGCATTCACCCTTGGACTCGCGGCCGTTCTCTGCATCCCCGGGCAGCAGACCTTCGCCGCCGATGAAGACACCGCGGCCGCCGCCAAACCGACCGCCGCTGAAAAAATGTTTATGAAAAAAGCCGCCGACGGCGGCATGACCGAAGTCGAACTCGGCCAGTTGGCAGCGGAAAAAGGCGGGAGCGACTCAGTCAAGGACTTCGGGAGCGAAATGGTAAAAGACCACGGCAAAATTAACGACAACCTCAAGGAAGTGGCGGGGAAAATGAACTTCACCCTCCCGGCCAAAGTGAGCGCCAAACATCACGCCACGATCGAGAAGATGTCGGGGATGTCGGGCGCTGATTTCGACAAAGCCTATGTCCCGGCCATGGTGAAGGACCATGAGAAGGACATTGCCGAATTCGAAAAGGCTGACACAACGGTCAAGAATCCTGATCTGAAGAAGTTCATCGAGGACAGCCTCCCGATGATGAAAGATCATCTCGAGAAGATCAAAAAGTTCGACCAGGCCAAAGGCCAGGGCTAACTCCGGATTAGCTTGTGCGGCGGGTCTCTGCGTAGCGGAACCCGCCGGTTCCACCTTAATCCTACACTTTCACTTTCACTTACACCTCTCCAAAGTGGGAGTGTAAGGTCAAAGGATTGTCAGAACTCCAGATTTAAGCGGACGCCGGAAACAATCGCGGTCCGCGCCTGCTCGGTCGCACCCGGATTGAAGATAAACTGCAGGTCCGGCTGGATCGACACATGGGTGCTGCAAACTACTTCGTAGGTCATTTCCAGGACGTCCTCGTGATGCGAGCGAAGAGCCCGGCCCGAGTCATCCACCGGTTTGTGACTTAACTCCGTGTGGCTGTAAGCCAGCCCGAGCGTGTCCTCATCGCGCGACGCGAACAAGCCTTTATAATTCAAGCCCGCATCGCCGTACCATGTCACAATATTCCTGTCCTCGGGCGCGGCGCCCGTCCTGACGAAACAGGAGAGGGCGCGTTCTCCTCCACCCTCCGGATGCCATAACTCCTGATCGAACACGAAATAGATCGAGTAATCCCCCCGATGCGGCGAACCGCCTCCGCTATCTGCGAACTGTTTTGAGTCATAGTAACCGCTGAGCTTATAACTGCCAGCGAGGGCGGGCGGCCCGATGGGAAGGACGGCGGCGGCGTATGTTTGTTATTTGTCGTGGGGTCGCCAGCGTCGCCGCTAAAGATAGCCGCTTCCGCGTAGAACGAGTCAGTCGGCCGGGCGAGAAGACGAATCCCGGGAGCAGCGGTTGGAAAAATCGGGGGATTAAGATTCTGACTGACTAAGGGAATGGCGCCGAAGGAACTGTTAAGAAAGAGCGCAGAATAATCGGAATCGAAAAACTCCGCGTCGGCCAGGATTTGTCCGATCCGGACCGAAAACTTCCCTTCCGCAAACTCCTGTTGCAGCCAGGCGTCGTAGAGCCGGAGACTGTCGTAGCCGTCGATGTTACTAAGGGCGTTGAAATCGTGCACCGCTTTATCCGTCAGACCAACGCCCTGCGGATAGATGGCGCGGACGCTTAGGTCTCCTCCTTTCCAAGCTACGACCTTCTCGAGGTCGAGCGCGATCCCGACATTGAAGAGACTTTCCCAGATCACCCGGCGCGAAGTCCCGCCCGCGACGTTCCCGAGCACCTCGGTCGTCAAGGCGGTGGGGAATTCGATGCCCCGATCCGGCGCTATCGCCTGCACCGTTTCATCCGGCGAGTCGCGACTACTGCCGCGAGCGATCGAGACCGCCTCTTGCGCGAAAAGAGCGCCTGGGAAAAAGAAGAGGATCAGTGCGGCGAGGCAGATAGCCCAACCCGCGTGGCTCCGTGATTTTTGGTTTCCCAAGAGCAAAGCGTTCTGGTTTCGTCGGCTCATCGAGCAAGCCAATTTAGACCAATCGCGGCTGAGACCGGCGGCCAGATTAATTGACCGGACGCGAGGCAAAGCCAAAAAGGAGCAGGAGGATGAAAAAGGCGACGATGCTCATGACGTTGAGAATGAAGGCTTGCCGAAGCTTCGCCTCCGAGCGGCGGGGCGACAATCGCGCCGCCACATAGATACACGAGAAGAGCGACGTCCAGAGGGTGATAGCGAGGAGCGGACGCACCGCAAGAAAGGTGACGCGGCCCGCGTGCACGCACAGAAATACGAGGAACCATGCGAGCAGCATGGTTATCGGAGGTATAAAGAACTTCATGAGTACAAGATCAATCTAGTAGTTCTCAGCGACAGGCGAAAGCGCGATGGCTATCTTGCCCTAACGACGCTTAAAACCTCTGTCAACGCGATCATGGCGACGACGGAGCGTCGCGCTCCGCTACCTTGCGTCGCTCCAACGAGCGAGTGCCTCGTAGCAGACGAACGGATAGCGGGAACTACCTGTTGGTTTCGAAAAAGCAGTCGAGTGCAGGCGCAGCATGTCTATAGTGCCCGATCTCTCGCTAACCAAGCTAGACGGTCACGAACTCGACCTTAGTGAGCGCTCGCTGAAGTTTTCGAGGGACGCCTTTGAAAGACGCCGGACCTATGTCGGGCCGTCCCTTTCTTCGGCGACGCCGGATCACATCACGCCGCGGTTGCGGCGCGGGTTCTCAATGAACCACGTCCAGAACGGCCAGGTCGGCTCGTCGTCGCCGCTCGTCGCGGGCCCGGCGATGTTGCCGTCTTCGGAGAGGCCGCGGACCCGCGGAATGGTAGGCTGCACTCCCGGCGTCATCCTCTCATCAGGTGTCGACCAGACTACGACCGCGCTTCTGTTCATACCCAAGCGTGTCGTGGCCAGAGCCGCTTCGGTAATTAAAATTAGCCGCGCAGTGCTAAAAGTTTATTAACGCCTGCGCTGCGAGATGGGCATCAAAATTTCTCGGTCGAGAGTCGGTAGCCGATGCCAACTTCGGTTTTGATGGGGCTCGGCGCGTTCGCGCTGGTTTCGAGTTTCTTGCGCAAGTGCGTGACATAGACCCGCAGATATTGCGCCTGGCTTTCGGCCTTTTCTCCCCAAACGGTGCGCAGCAATTGCCGCTGGGTTACGACCTTTCCGGCATTCTGCACGAGGACGCGCAGGAGTGAATATTCCGTGGGCGTAAGTTTGATTTCCGCGCCGTTGAGCTTCACCTGGCGCGCCGAGAAATCGACGCAGAGTGAGCCAGACTTAAACACCGGATCTCCAGTTTCTGTGAGCGAGCGGCGTTGCGTCGCGCGCACGCGAGCCAGCAGCTCCGCCGTGTCGAATGGCTTTGTCACGTAATCGTCGGCGCCGGCATCGAGCGCTTCGACTTTTTCTTCGGCGTCGTCGCGGACCGAAAGTATCAGGACCGGAACGTCAGACCATTCCCGTAAACGGCGGAGCACCTTAACTCCTTCCATATCCGGCAAGCCGAGATCGAGCAGGACAATATCGGGGCGGCGGTAAACGATTTCGTCGAGGCCCGATTGGCCGGTGGCCGCTTCGTAAACCTGGTGGTCTGCTCTTTCTAAAGCAAGCCGGAGGAGGCGGCGGATTTGCTTCTCGTCGTCGATAATGAGGGCGACGCGGCCCGATTTCATGAGCGCGCGTCCAAGGCATTCCGGTCCGTCACGCGGACCGGCAGGCTGATGATGAAGCGAGCGCCACCGCCGTCACGGTTCTCGGCGGTGAGTTTGCCGCCATGCGCTTCCACAAATCCGCGCGCGATCGACAATCCGAGCCCGAGACCCCCCGGCCTGCGGTTGTCGCCGCGATAGAATTTTTCAAATACTCGCTCTGCCGATCGGATCGGAAGTCCCGGCCCGCGGTCGCTCACCGAAATGATCAATTGGTCGTTTTTGTATTCGGCGTCGATCTCGATCGGCAACCTTGAAGGGGCATGACTGGCAGCATTCGCGAGAAGCTTGGCCACAGCCTGCTCGATCAAGGTGTAATCGACGAGGGCCAACGGAATGTCATCCGGCACGTCCAGCGTCATCTCGAGAGTGTTGTTCGATTCGCGCTCGATCTCGATCGCAGACTGCAGCAGCTCGCGCACATCACACCATTCTTGTCTTGGACGGATGACGCCGCTTTCGAGCCGATTCATATCGAGAAGGTTGTTGACGACGCGATTGAGACGGCGAGAGCCATCGTGGATTTCGTGGGCGAGCTGCTGCAGGGTTTGCGCGTCCTGCACCTTCGGCGCCGCGCGAACGAGTTCCTGGCTGGCAGCTCCGATCGCGGCGAGCGGCGTCTTTAATTCATGGGAGACACAATCGAGCAGCGTCTTGCGAAGACGCTCGGATTCCTGGGCGACCCGGATCTGGGCGGCGAGGTGCTCCCGTGCCTTTAGCTGCGCGGTCAAGCTGCCGACGGTGATGGCGACAATGAAGTAGGTCGCAAAGGTCAGTCCATCCTCGAACTTCTCGATGTGCAGCGTGAAGAGCGGAGGGATGAATAAAAAGTTCCAGGAAAGGGCGCTTAGCGCCGCCACGAGTAAGACCGGGCCGCGGTTGAGGACCATTCCGGCAAGCAGCACGCCGAGAAGAAAGATGAGCGAAATCGCTCCGTAACCGGTAAAGGGAGTCAGCAACCAGGACGCGATGGTGAGCGCACCTACGGCGAAGACAGCGGTGAGGTATTCCCTCACAGATGCGAACGAACGTGAGTGAGTCGATCCCGCCGTCGAAGCCTCAGCGGGCATCGGCTCGAAACCGCGCGAACTGAAAGCTCCCAGCACGCCACCAATGTAGCGCAAGCGCGCGGGCACGAAATGGAGGGGGCAAATTTTAGTACCGTTTTAATTATTCCGGGGGGACGCTCAGTCTAACGTCCTCCAAGAGGTGAATGCTGAGTCTGTAACTTTGGTTCCTGTGACTGCTAACTTGACTCCCGTTGCGTCTCACCCTGCCGGAACGCGGAAGAGGCGACTGCTTTTGCTCTGTGTTGCCAGCCTTGGGATCGTATACGGCGATATCGGCACCAGTCCGCTCTATGCCTTGCGGGAGTGCTTTTACGGAGAGCACGCTGTGCCGCCGACTCACGCCAATGTGCTGGGTGTCTTATCCCTCATCCTTTGGTCCCTCGTGCTGGTCATCTCCATCAAATACCTCATCCTCATTTTGCGGGCGGATAATCGGGGTGAGGGGGGAATACTCGCCCTCGCCACGCTGGTGAGTGATGTCGTGGGGCGAGGGAAAACCCTTTTGCTCCTGGGGTTGTTTGGCGCCGCGTTACTTTACGCTGACGGGATGATTACTCCGGCGATCTCGGTCCTGAGCGCGATCGAAGGATTGCATGTGGCCACACCTTGGTTTGATCCCTATGTCGTTCCATTTGCCATCGTCATCCTGATCGGACTTTTTCTCTTTCAATCGCGGGGCACGACTGGCGTGGGGAAGGTCTTCGGGCCGGTAACCATTTTGTGGTTCCTGACGCTCAGCCTGCTAGGGCTGCACCAGATTGTTCGC
>JBBSGS010000092.1:0-9909 GCA_038253875.1 Chthoniobacterales bacterium | reverse complement strand
GGCACCGTCCAGCCGTAGCCATACTGCGGGTTGAGCGACCATTCGCTCGCGAGCTGATGGATGATTTCCAGCCAGAGAAAAAGCGTCCCCATGCCGGCGAGGAGGAGCGGCCAGGGGAAGGGATCCGCCGCGGCGGGCGTGCGCGCCGCGAGCGCGGAGCCTTCCGCGGTGGAATGGGACATGCTATTTTTCTAGCAGCTTGTGCGCCTCGACGCCACCGCGGCGGCGGCCACGAGGAGACCAGAAGATGCCGCGCTCATCTCACCAACGACTGGAGAGTTCTCTTCGCAAGACCGAACGCGTCTACCTCCGGTTGTCGTTAGGCGTGATCGGCGGGCTGATCCTGCTCGTGGCCGTGAGCTGGGGCGGTCACCGGCTTTACGTGCACTGGCAGGAGCGCAAGTTGATGCGCCAGGCGCACGTCGCTTTCGATAAAGCGGATTTCCGCTGGGCGGCGATGGCCGCGCAACGGGCCTATATTCTGGATGATTCGAGCAGCGACGCCTGCCGCACCCTCGCCGATATCGCGGAGAAACAGGGCGACGCCGAGGCGATTGAATGGCGACGGCGCGCCCTCAACATCGATCCTGCTTCATTGCCCGACCGGCTTGCGCTGGCCAATACCGCACTGCGCTTGTCGCAGCCGGCGATCGCCGACGAAGCGCTCGCGCTCTTGCCCGCGGCGCAGCAAAAGAACGCCGGCTATCAGGCGGCGGCGGCGCGAGTTGCCCTAACGAAAAACGATTTAGCGGCGGCGGCTGCGCATTTGCGCGAGGCGGCGCGACTCGCGCCTAACGATCCCGGGCACGCTCTCGAGCTGGCGGAATTTCAACTCCGCTCCGACGACCGAAGTGCGCGAGACGCCGGTCGCGAGACCGCCAGGCGCCTGAAGAAGGATGCGAAAGTCCATCTCGATGCGCTCCATATTCTATTGAACTCCGCGCTCCGCTGGCGCGACGACTCCGAGAGCATCGCCCTGGCCAAAGAACTCGACGCGCTGCCGGAAGCGCCGCCCGCGGACCGGTTGCTCACGCTCGGCATCCTGCGCCGGTATAACGATCCAGGCTTTGCCGCCGCGCTCACCCGTCTCGAAACTGACTCCGCGCGCTCTGCCGAACGCGCGGTACGGTTGATCAGCTGGATGAACAGCCATGGCCTCGCCTTGCTCGCGATCGATTGGAGCAAGCAACTGCCTGCGGAAATGTTCGGGAGCGTCTCGCTCCGTTTCGCGCTGGCCGATTCCTACGTGCAGTTGCGCGACTGGAGCGCGCTGCGGGTGATGCTTAAACGCGGCTCGTGGGATCGCGTGGAATCGCTCCGCCTCGCGCTCGAAGCTAAAGTCGATCACGAGACGGGTGACGATGACGGTTGCGAAAAAGCCTGGGCAGCGGCGATCGCGAAAGCGGGCAGCGACGGCGGGCGGCTCAATGTCCTGCAGAAGCTGGCCTTCCAATGGCGTTGGACCGAGAAGGCGGTCGCGGTGCTCTGGCTGCTTGCGGATAATCCCAAGACGCGGAAGGACGCGCTGCAATCGCTCTACAGCTATTATGCGGCGGCGCGTGACACCGCCGGATTGTATCGCGCACTCGCGCGACTCGTCGCGGTGATGCCGGACGATCCGCTGGTGAAAAATAATTTTGCGCAGATCTCTCTGCTCCTGCATGCCGAACCGGCGCGCGCTCGCGCTCTCGCCCGCGACGTGCACCAGGCGCAGCCGAAAAATGCCGCATTCGCCTCGACCTATGCGTTCGGGCTTTATCAAAGCGGCGACGTCCAGGGCGCACTAAAAGTGCTGAGCAGTCTCACCCCTGAGCAGCTGAATGATCCGTCCATCGCGGCTTATTATGGTGTCATTCTGGCCGCGGCGGGTCATCGGCCGGAAGCGGCGAAGTTTCTCGACGCCTCGGTCAACGCCAGGCTTCTGCCCGAGGAGGAAAAGCTGATCAGTGAGGCGCGCAATGCTTTGGCACTACAGAAACATGAAGGCGGCATATGAGCTGCTTTCATGGAGGCGCGAGCCGTAGAAGATTTTCCGCCGGCAGCCGGGTAGATGCGTCTCGCGTGCTGGCGGCGCGTCCCGCCGCCGCGGACTTTTCGAAAAGCAGTATAACCTCGCGGCAGAAAAAGTTCGTTGCGGCGAGACGCCGGCAACCAGCACGCGAGACGCATGTGCTACCCAGGCTGAGCCCTGACCCGGCACCGTGACGCTCTTCCGGGTCCAATCCTTCGCCCGCCCGATCGTTAGGCTGAGGGGGGCGAAAGCACGCAGACAGAAAATCTTTCGTCCGCGTTCAAAAATATTTTGCCAAGCAAACGCTCATTCATAGAATGGGCCGCACTCTCGCTTCTCCACGTCTCACTCAATTCGTCCCACTTTCTGAAGTCGATCCGTCCATCATTTGCAGCTCCGGCGTTGACCTATTGGCGAACGGTGGTGTGCCGCTTTAGTCTCCGCTGATCGTATGGCGAATTTCTTCCCGCGCTGGACCAACTGGCTTCCACTCAAAATTTCGATCTGCGGGATCGTCCTCATCTGCGCGATCTGCGGCGCGACTTGGTATTACGACACGCCGAAATACACCCGCGTCGGTTACGAGCCGCTGCAACCGGTGCCGTTCCCGCACGATCTGCACGTCACCCAGCTGGGGATGGATTGCCGCTATTGTCATAATGCGGTCGAGCTCACGGCGCACTCAAACGTGCCCGACACGCAGGTCTGCATGAATTGCCACACGCAGGTGCAAAAGGAGAATCCGAAGCTGCAGCCGGTGCGCGACAGTTGGACGACGGGCCAGCCGGTGCCGTGGGTGCAGATTCATCGCACGCCCGATTACGTTTATTACAATCACTCCGCGCATGTGAATCGCGGGATCAGTTGCTACAGCTGCCACGGCGAGGTGAATCACATGGCGACGGTGTATCACGCCAAGCCGCATAGCATGGCCTGGTGTCTCGAGTGCCATCGCGCGCCGGAAAATTTCCTGCGGCCGGAAGATCAGATCACCAATTTGGATTGGAAACCGGATGACGTGAATCCCGCGGCCTTCGTCGCAAAATACGGTCAGGCGCAAGGGGTGAAGGAAGATTGGACGAAGAAGAAACACCTCACGCAACAAGAGATCGGCCTGACGTTGAAGCAGCGGTGGAACGTGAATCCGCCGGTGAACTGCCAGGGGTGCCACCGATGAAGCCGCAAACCCCTCTTTGCACCTACACATTCACTTGCACTTACACTCCGGGCGGTTCTCCGAGTGTAGGTGTAAGTGAAAGTGTAAGTGCAAGTTTCGCTGCCGAGGCAGTTGGTGGGAGTCTGTCATGAAACGCATCCTCCAACATCCCGCCCCTTCGCAAACCGGGAAACAATACTGGCGCAGCGTCGGTGAGCTGAGCGACACGGCGGAATTCCGCGGCTGGCTGGAGCGCGAATTTCCCGCCGGCGCGGCTGAGATCGAAGGCGACGAAGTCTCGCGCCGCAGTTTCCTTAAACTGATGGGCGCTTCCATGGCGCTGGCCGGCTTCGGCCTGAACAGTTGCCGCAAACCGGAGATGCATCTGGTGCCTTTCACCAAGAGCGCCGAGTGGGTCATCCCCGGGAAATTTCTCTACTACGCCACTGCCATGCCGCGGCGCTCCGGCGCCATGCCGCTGGTAGTTGCCACGGTCGATGGCCGCCCGATCAAGATCGAAGGCAATCCGAATCATCCCGAGAGCAAGGGCGCGAGCGATGCCTTCGCCCAGGCTTCCCTCCTTGATCTCTACGATCCCTCGCGCTCACGGCGATTCGTTAGGCAAAACAAACTTTCCGATCGCGCCGCCTTCGAGAAATATATCGCCGAGTTGCGCCCGAAAATGGCCGCGGATGGCGGCGCCGGTCTCGCCTTTCTCGTCGAGGAAACTTATTCGCCGACCCGAGAGCGTTTGCGCGCGGAATTGCAGAAGCAATTCCCGAAAATGCGCTGGTGCGTTTACGAGCCGCTCATGACTGAGGCGCAACATTTCTCCACCGAGATGAGCTTCGGGCCGGACGCCCGGATCATCCCGCAGTTCGACAAAGCCGACGTTATTTTCGCGCTCGACAGCGATTTTCTTAATTGCGGCGGAGGCGATCTCGCGGCGGTGCGCGGTTTCACCTCCCGCCGTCGGGTGCGCGAAGCGAAGGACTCGATGAACCGGCTCTACGTCGTCGAGAACCACTACACGCTGACCGGCGCGATGGCCGATCACCGGCTCCGCTTCGCGGCGAGTCAGATCCCGGGAATCACGCACGCGCTCGCGACGAAGATCGCGGTGGCGACGAAGGATCCGGGGTTGTCTTCGGTCCTGATCACGCTCAAGACGCCGGAGAAGGCGGAGAAATACGACGAACGCTGGCTCAACGAAGCGGCTCAGGATTTATTGAGCAAGCCGGGCGCGAGCCTCGTGGTCGCGGGGCCGCATCAGCCGGTCGTGGTGCAGCTGCTGGTTTACGCGATGAACTCCGCGTTGAAGAACGTCGGCACCACCATGCTCGTGCGCGAGCTGCCGAAGACCGCCCGGTCCAACAGCATCCTGCAACTGGCGAGTGAGATCGAAGCGGGGCGGATTCAGCAGCTTTTCATCTTTGGCGGCGACCCGGTTTACAACGCGCCGCGTTCTCTCACACAGGATCACAAAACCAGGCAGCCGCTCGATTGGGTCGATTTGCAGAAGAAGGTCCCGGATGTCGTTAGGCTGGGGCAATACGAAGATGCGACCTCGGGCTTGAGCCAATGGCACATTCCAGCCGCGCATTACCTCGAAAGCTGGAGCGATGGCCTAACGAACGGCGGTTCGTACGTCGCGATGCAGCCGATGATCCTGCCGCTCTTCGGTGGTCTGTCGGAAGTCGATCTACTCCAGCTCATCGGCGGCCAACCGGCAGCGAAGGGTCTGGAACTGGTGCAGGAGACTTTTCGCGCGACCGCGCCACCTGGAGACTTCGCGAGCGCCTGGACGAAATTCTTGCACGATGGTTTCGCCGCACATATCCCGGCGCGCGATCGGCCGCCGAAATTCAACGGCAATACCGCCGGTGGCATCGCGCACACGCTCTGGAATAATCCGCCGGCGCCGACCAAGGATTCGCCGGAGATCGTGCTCGTGGGGAGCTACGCCATGGATGATGGCCGTTACATTAACAATGGCTGGCTCCAGGAAATGCCCGACCCGATCACCAAGTTGACCTGGGATAATGCGGCCATGATGAGTCCGGCCTTTGCGCACAGCATCGGGGCTAAGGATGGCGATCTTGTTCAAGTCACGGTCACAGAGACTGGAGCCAAGCCGCCACCAACGCCCGCGGGTCAGCCGCCGCGTCCCATGCCACCGCCGAAGCCGCCGCGCCAGCGTCAGCTCGTGATCGCGGCACTGGTCATGCCGGGACACGCGGACAACTCGGTCACGATTCCGTTAGGCTATGGCCGCAAACATACCGGCCCGGTGGGAGAAGAAGCCGGGTTTAACGGCTATCTCCTGCGCACCAGTTCCAATCCGCATTTCATCGTCGCCGATGGAGTACTGATCGAGAGCGTGAAAGTGAAGAAGGTCGGCGAGAAATACCCGCTTTCGATCACGCAGGAGCATTACTCGATCGAGGGTCGTGGACTCGTTAGGGAAGCGACGCTCGCCCATTATCGCGAAGACGAAGAGTTCGTCACCAAGATCGCGGGCGACGAGGAATTGCCGAAGCAGTTACCGTCGCTTTACACCCATCCGCCCATGACGGCGCCACAGCAGTGGGGCATGACAGTCGACCTCAATACCTGCACCGGTTGCAGCGCCTGCGTCATCGCTTGCCAGGCGGAAAACAACATTCCGATCGTCGGCAAATTACAGACCGGTCACGGTCGCGCGATGCACTGGATCCGGATCGATCGTTATTACGCGAGCGCCAAGCCTTATGATCAGGACCACGGCCAGTGGCCCGAAAATCCCGAGATCGTGCACGAGCCGATGATGTGCCAGCATTGCGAAAACGCGCCCTGCGAAACCGTCTGCCCGGTCAACGCCACCATCCACAGCGAGAGCGGGCTCAACGTGATGGTTTACAACCGCTGCATCGGCACCCGCTATTGCGCGAATAACTGCCCGTTCAAAGTGCGGCGCTTCAATTTCTTCGATTACACCCAGCGCCCCATCGGGAAGAAGAAGATCGCTGGGTTCTCGGTCTATCAGGAATACCTGGGGCCGCTGACCGAGAAAGGCGCAGCTGACACGATGAAGCTGCAAAAGAATCCGAACGTGACCGTGCGGATGCGCGGCGTGATGGAGAAGTGCACCTATTGCGTGCAGCGAATCGAGGAAGCAAAAATTGCCGCCCAGGTCCGCGCCGGCGCGTCCGATAAAACGCTGATCCCGCGCGATTCTTTCACGACCGCCTGCGCACAGGCCTGCCCCGCGGAAGCGATCGTCTTCGGCGACATCGCCGATCCGGAGACGCGCGTCTCGAAAGTAAAAGCAGAGAACCGAAATTATCGGCTGCTCGAATATCTAAATGTGAAGACGCGGACGAGTTATCTAGCGCGGATTCGCAATCCCAATCCAAAGATGCCCGATGCCGGCGCGATCGCGGTCGCGAGTCTGGACGGCGAAAAAAGCGAAGCGCGAAAGGAAAAGGAGCCGGCTCCATGAGACATCCATTTGATCAGACAGACAGGATTACCAGGATTTTAAGAATTTGTTTTTCTGAATCCTGTTTAATCCCGTTAATCCTGTCTGCATTTGGTTCCGAGTTCTAGAAATGGACGCCGCACCCACAGCACCAGACGTGATCCGAGGCGAGGCTTCCGCTTCGGTGACCCCACCGCTCGCGCGCGTCCCGCTGGTTCTGAATAAACGCAATTTCGATTGGGTAACGAACCGCATCGCCGGCGCGGTGGAAGGCGGCACGCCGCGGTGGTGGTGGGTTTCGTTTGCGATCACGTCGATGACCGCGGGCTTTGGTTTCTTTTGTCTCGGCTACCTGATCTCAACCGGCGTCGGTACCTGGGGTGTGAACATGCCGGTGGCTTGGGCGTGGGGCATCACCAACTTCGTTTTCTGGATCGGTATCGGTCACGCCGGCACGCTCATCTCCGCGATCCTGTTTTTGCTCCGCCAAAAGTGGCGCACCTCGATCAATCGCTCGGCCGAGGCGATGACTCTTTTCGCGGTCATTTGCGCCGGCATTTTCCCGGCCGTGCACATTGGTCGGGTCTGGATGGCGTGGTTCCTCGCGCCGGTCCCGATGCAATACGGCGTCTGGCCAAATTTTCGCAGCCCGCTTCTCTGGGACGTTTTCGCGGTCTCGACTTATTTTACGGTCTCGGTCCTTTTTTGGTATACTGGGTTGATTCCGGATCTCGGTACGTTGCGCGATCGGGCTACGACCAAGGCAAAAAAATTCTTTTACGGAATTTTCGCGCTCGGCTGGCGGGGCTCGAACCGCAACTGGCGCCATTATGAAATGGCCTACCTGCTCCTGGCCGGCCTCGCCACCCCGCTGGTGCTTTCGGTGCACAGCGTCGTCTCCTTCGACTTCGCCACCTCCATCATCCCGACCTGGCACACGACGATCTTCCCGCCCTATTTCGTGGCCGGGGCGATCTTCGGCGGCTTCGCCATGGTCTTGACCCTGATGATTCCGGCGCGGGCGATTTACAAGCTCCAGGACATCATCACGCCGCAGCACATCGACAAGATGGCGAAGATCATTCTTCTGACCGGCTCGATCGTCACCTACTCCTATATCATGGAATTTTTCATCGCCTGGTATAGCGGGAACCAGTATGAAAAATTCGCCTTCTACAACCGCATTTTCGGACCCTACTGGTGGTTCTGGTGGGTGGGCATGCTCTTCTGCAACATGCTTTCGCCGCAGCTTTTCTGGTTCCGGTGGTGCCGGCGCAACATCTTTGTCGTTTACTTCGTCTGCATGTGCGTGAACGCCGGCATGTGGTTCGAGCGTTTCATCATCATCGTCGGTGGATTGCACCGGGACTTTTTGCCTTCCTCCTGGGGATTGTTTCACCCGAGCTGGGTCGATATCTGGACGTTCGTCGGCACCTTCGGGATTTTCCTTTCCCTCTTCCTCCTTTTCATTCGCTTCCTCCCGATGATTGCGATGTCGGAGGTGAAAATTGTTTTGCCGGAGGCTGATCCGCACCACGTGGCCACATTGGAGGAGCATCACACCGTCGCTCCTGGAGGAATGGAGAGAAATTGATCACGCCGAGCGGAAACCGAGTCTATGGGATAGCGGCGGAGTATCCGAGCGCCGCGGCGCTTTATGAAGCGGCGCAGAAGGTCCGCGATGCAGGCTTCAAACGCTGGGATGTTTTTTCGCCCTTCCCGATTCACGGCATGGACGCGGCGATGGGCCTAAGCAAATCATGGCTCAGCGCGGTCGTGCTCGCCGGCGGCATCACCGGGTTGCTGACCGCTTGCGTGCTCGAGTTCGGGCCCTCGTCAATTCTTTATCCGCTCATCGTCCACGGTAAACCGACCAACTTTTGGACGGTGCCGGCGTTTTTCCCGATCATGTTCGAGCTGACGATTCTGTTCTCCTCCTTCGCCGCTTTTTTCGCCTTCCTGACAATGAATCTGCTCCCGCGCTGGAATCATCCGATGTTCAACTGGGACCGGTTCAAGCGGGTCACGAACGACGGATTTTTCCTCATCCTCGAGGCGCGCGACCCGCGCTTTAGCGAAAACGAAGCCGTGCAACTGCTCGAAAAAACGGGCGGCCAGCATATCACCGCGATTCACGAGGAGTAAAATGCTGCGCGCTTTCTTTTTCATCTTCCTGCTCGTCACGATTGCCTGGCTTGCGGTCTTCGGTTTCCGCGGACAGAAAAGCAGCCGGCCGGAGATCGAAATTTTTCCCGACATGGTGCGGCAACCGAAAGTGCGCGCGCAGACCGAATCGAATTTTTTCGCCGACCAGCGCGGCGGACGTCAGCCGGTCGAAGGCACGGTACCGATCGGTTACGAGATGCCCATGCCTAACGACGAAGGCCGGGCGGTCGACGCCGCGGGCGAAGAAGCGATGCACACCCGGCTGGGATTCAGCGAAGGCACCGATTATTACAACACCGGTAAGATGGGAAAAAACTGGGGCACTGGCATCCCGGTGGAGGTAACGCCGGCGCTCCTCCAGCGCGGCGAACAGCGCTTCAATATCAACTGCGCCGTCTGCCACGGCGCGCTCGCCGGGGGCGACGGGATCGTGAAAGGGTACGGCCTCGCCACTGTCGTGACTCTGCAGGACGACCGCATCCGCAACATGGCCGACGGCGAGATTTTCAACACCGTCACCCACGGCAAGAACACCATGATGCCGTACGGCCCGCGCCTTACCGTACACGATCGCTGGGCGGTCATCTGCTACCTGCGCACTTTGCAACGGAGCCAGCACGCCGCCGCGGCGGATGTCCCGGCGGATCACCAGGCGGATTTGGAAAAAAAACCGGAGCCACCCAAGCCGGCGGAGCCAGTGAAGAAATGAGCGATCGATCCCACGTCCTGCCTGCGCCGGAAGGCGAGTTTTTCGAGACTAGCCGCTTTGCCGGGCTCTCGCTCCTCTGCGGAGCGATCGGCTTGATTGGGCTCATCCTCAGCTTCATCGGCGCGTTCGTGTCGCCGGTGCAATTCAGCTTTTCCTGGCTCTTTGCTTTCATCTTTTTCTTCACCCTCTGCATCGGCTGCCTCTTCTGGACGATCGTCCATCACGTGGTGGATGCGGAATGGTCGGTTGTCGTTAGGCGACAGCTAGAGAACATCGCGCTCCTCCTCCCGGTGCTGGCCGTGCTCTTTTTGCCGGTCTTGTTCTGGCGAAAATATCTTTACCGCTGGATGGATCTCCCGCGCGGGATGGACCCGGTGCTGGACGCCAAGCGCGGCTATCTCAACTGG
>JBBSGS010000091.1:0-9989 GCA_038253875.1 Chthoniobacterales bacterium | reverse complement strand
CTCCTCTTTCTGGTCGGCCTCGCCCTTTCCTCGTGCCGCACGGTGCCGCACGTGCCGGTGAATATTCCTCCGACCATCGACGGCTATAAAAAGGTTGTCGAAGACCAGCTTGGGCCGATTTGGTCTCGCGAGGTCGCGGAGAACGCCGGGACGACAACTGGAACGGTGAAATTGACCTTCGAATTACCCGCTGCTGGCGCGCGCGCGCGCAATCTCAAGACCGTTTCCAACGACGCCGGAGTCGCGGATGAGAGAATTGCCCGCGCGGCGGTCGAGCGACTGCGTGCACCGCCCATCCCGGCAGCTATTCTCGAGGTAGCGCGCAAAGACTATCTTGCGTTCGACTAGAGCTTCACCGTTTACCAGAACCCGCCAGCTTCGCCTGCGCCGGCACCACCGAAACGTTAGGCGACTTTTCGCCTAACGTATTGCGCGCCCCGCTGGCGGTGCCAATTTAGCGCATGTCGCACCGAATCCTGCGGGCCACTCTTTTCCTCGCTTTTTGCTTAACGATCGCCCCCCAGGGCCACGCCGCCACGGCGGAAAAGAAACGCAACATCACCGAGAACGACCTTTTCGATTTCGTCTGGATCGGCAGCCCGCAGATCTCGCCGGATGGCTCGCGCGTCATCTACGTCCGCGTGGTCGTGAACAAAAAGAAGGACGGCTACGACACTTCGCTTTGGATCGTGCCGACGACGGGCGGCGAAGCGCCGCGGCAGCTCACAAGCGGTCCGCATGATGGCGGGGCGCGCTGGTCGCCGGATGGGAAGTTTCTCGTCTTCACCCGCGCAGCGGAGAAGGATGGCAAAGCGGAGCCGCCGCAACTCAGCCTGCTGCCGATGGCCGGTGGTGACGCGTTTGTTTTTACCGATCAGCCGAAAGGGGCGAGCGATCCGAAGTGGTCGCCGGATGGGAAATGGATTGTATTCACCGATAGCTCAAATCCGGAAGATCTCGCGAAGCAGGCGGCGAAGAAAAAGAAGGAAGAGGAATTGAAGAAGGCAGTGATGGCGGAAAGCTCCCCGGCGTCGGCCAAGAAAAAAGAGGAAGCGTCGAACGACGCGACGAAGAAAGCAGAAGAGGATGCGGAGCACGAGAGCGACGTGCACGTCGTCACCCAGGCGGTCTATCGCGACAACGACGAAGGCTATCGCGACCCGAAACGGCCCCAGCATCTCTGGGTCATCGAGGCGCCGCAAAGCGCGGACAACAAGGTCGAGCCACGACAGCTCACGAGCGGTCGCTTCGACGAGGGCAACGCCTTTTGGTCGAACGACGGCGCGCAAATTTATTTCGCCTCGCTGCACGTGGCGGAGCCGTACTACGAGCTGCCCAGGACCGAGCTCTACGTTGTGCCGGCGAAAGGCGGCGACGCGAAATTATTGCTCACCATTCCGATGGACGCCGGATCGCTCGCGCTCAGCCCCGATGGAAAAAGCGCGGCCTTTATCGCCTCCGTAAACGAGCCGGTGAATTCCTACACCGAGCCGGATCTCTGGGCGATCGATCTCACGCCGAATGCGCAGGCGCGCAACCTAACGAGCGGGTTTGATTACGATGCGGGGGCGGGCGTCTTCGGCGACAACGCCGCGCCGCGCGGGCTGGGCGGCAACGCGCCGGTCTGGTCGGCCGACGGCAAAAGCATCATCGACATTTACGCCAAGGAAGGGCAGACGCAGCTCGCCGCGTTCGACGTCGCGAACGGCACCGTCACCGATCTGACGCACGGCAAGCAGGCAGTCATCCGCTATTCCGGGGCGGCCGACGCAAAGAAATTCGTCTGCCTAGTTTCCACCCCGACGCGCATCAACGATCTGTTCTGCCTCGATGAGCCCGGAGCGGAGCCGCGCCAGCTCACCCACGTCAACGACACCCTCTTCGGCCAGCTCAACCTGACCGAGCCGGAAGAGATCTGGTACGAGAGCTTCGATGGGAAACGCATTCAGTCCTGGGTGCAGAAACCGCCGGGATTTGATCCGACGAAGAAATATCCGCTCATCCTCAACATCCACGGCGGACCGCACGCCGCCTACGGCTATATCTTCGAGCATGAATTCCAATGGATGGCAGCGAAAGGCTACCTCGTGCTCTACCCGAACCCGCGCGGGAGCACGAGCTACGGCCAGGCCTTCGGCAACATCATTCAATACAAATATCCGGGCGACGATTTCAAAGATCTCATGGCGGGCGTGGACGAGCTCATCAGGCGCGGCGGGATCGACGAGAAAAAGCTGGGCGTGACCGGCGGCAGTGGCGGCGGGTTGCTGACCGATTGGGTGGTCGGGCACACCGATCGCTTCGCCGCCGCGGTGGCGCAACGCGACATCGCGAATTGGGCGGACTGGTGGTACACGGCCGATTTTACTCTCTTCCAGCCCAGCTGGTTCAAGACCCCGCCTTTCCTCGACGCCGAGGGGGATTTCAAGGCGCGGTCGCCGATCACTTCCATCAACAACGTCAAGACGCCGCTCATGCTCGTGCTTGGGGAAGACGACACCCGCACCCCGCCCGGCGCGGGCGGCGAGCAAATGTTTCGCGCGCTCAAGTTCCGCAAAATCCCCACGGTGATGGTGAAATTCCCTAACGAGACCCACGAGCTTTCGCGCTCCGGACAGCCGTGGCATCGGGTCGAGCGGCTTCAGCATATCGTCGGCTGGTTCGATCACTGGCTGCTCGGCGTGGCCAAGCCGGAATACGAAGTTGCGCCGAAGGATGAGGTCTCGGCGAAACCGAAACCGCCGGCGGAGAAGAAGCAATAGACAGGATTAACAGGATGGGAAGAATAGGCTGCGCAGTTCTTCTCTCTTAATCCCGATAATCCTGTTAATCCTGTCTAATAGACAGAGCCGTCCTTGTCAGGGCTGCGCGCTTTTGCGAATGTCACAGCCGCATGCGCATCCCAAAGCAGAACTACGACGACATCGAGCGGATCATTGAATTCGATTTCGTCCGCGCGACCGAAGCGGCAGCCCTGAACGCTCTCGCCTGGCTCGGCCGCGGCGAAAAAGAAAAGGCCGACGCCGCTGCCTGCGATGCCATCCGCGGCATGTTCGACCTCATGAACATCTGCGGTGAGGTCGTCATCGGCGAGGGAATCAAGGACGACGCGCCCGGCATTTTCAAAGGCGAACAGCTCGGCATGTGGCTGCCGGGCGCGCCCCAATTCGACATCGCGCTCGACCCGATCGATGGCACCACGAACATCGCCAAAGGCGCGCCGAACTCCATTACCTGCATCGCCGCGGCCAGTCCGGAAAAAGGAGTCAAGGTCGCGCTTCGGGACATCCCGTCGTTCTACATGATGAAGCTGGCCTACGGCCCGACCGTCATTCGGAGCATGAAGATTGCCGGGATTGAAATCTTGAACCTCGAGAGCCCGATCGAGGAGACCCTCATCACCGTGGCCAAAGCCTTGAACAAGCGCGTCCAGGACGTCGTCATCATGATGCTCGACCGGCCGCGCCACAAAAAAATCGTCGCCGAAATCCGCCGCGTCGGCGCTTCATTGCGCATGATCAGCGACGGCGATATCGCGGCCGCCATGGCTCCATCCTATCCGGAGAGCGGGATTGATCTTTACGTCGGCATCGGCGGTTCGCCCGAAGCCGTCCTCGCTGCGGCCGGGATCAAGTGCCTCGGCGGCGATATGCAATGCATGATGTGGCCGCGGGATGAAAATGAACGCGCGGAGTTGATCGCCGGCGGACATGAAGCGGATCTCGGCCGCGTCTTTTTCGCCGACGACCTAGCGAACGGAAAAAACATCATCTTTTGCGCAACCGGCATCAGCGACAGCGCGCTCCTGCGCGGGGTGAAATCGCAAGGGCCCAACGCGATCACCCATTCCGTCCTGATGCGCGCGAAAAGCAAAACCGTCCGCTTCATTCGCGCGTCGCACGATTTGCAGAGCAAAACGATCCGGCTGCGCTCCGATAATCGCGAACACGAGCTATAGCGTGGTAGCGCGAGGCTCCGTCGTGCCTCGGGTATCGGGTTCACGCGGCCCCCGCATCACGCTCAGGCTCGACGGCGTTTCGGGCTAGCAGCGCGCTCGGATTTTGTCCCTTTTTTCAATCTCACGCTCGACATGCATCCCGCCCTCTGGTCAAATTTGGAAAACACACGCCGCTTATGAGACAAATACCGAAAACTGAGCTGTCGCCAGACAATGGCGCAATCATCGACACGAAATGGAAAGTCGCTCCGCTGAGTTATCACTCGTGTGCCGCCGGTCCATCGCACGAAAAACCGGAAGCAAGTTTTCGCTTGCCCGAAGTCATCGTTTACGACCACATCGGTTTCAAAGGCGCTTACGCGCGGACCAACTTGAGCTTCCATTTTCTGGGCGACTTTTGGAACGATCGCATCAGCTCGTTGATCGTCGTCAGCGGCGTCTGGCGTTTTTATCGTGACGAGTACTACAAGGGGGATCACTGGGATCTCGGCCCAGGCTTTTACGAATGCTTTTTCACCGACGCCGGCCCAGATGATAGCGTGAGTTCGTTTAAGGCGATCGCGCTGACCTAACGAGCCGTCTTTCGCGCTTTGTGAAAAAGAGTGGCTACGTCCGGTCGGTCGTAGTCCTCAGTTGGTCGCTTCTCGGTTGCAGCCTCGCGCTCGATCAGGTCTCGCCGCAGGGCTCATCGCGTTTCGCTGAGCTCGACGGTGCTCGCGTCCATTACACAAACTATGGCGAGGGCGAGACCGCTCTCCTCTTCGTCCATGGTTGGAACTGCGACGAAACAGTCTGGAAAGCGCAAGCTCCTGTTTTCGCGCAAGAGCGTCGAGTCATCACTGTCGATTTGCCCGGGCACGGTCAAAGCGACAAACCAGAGGTGGCTTACACGATGGACTTTTACGCCCGCGCTCTCGACGCAGTAATGGGCGACGCGGGGCTCAAATCCGCCACATTTGTCGGGCACAGCAACGGCACGCCTGTCATCCGGCAATTTTTTACCGCCGGCATCCCGAGAAGGTCCGCAGTCTGGTAATTGTCGAGGGAGCACTACGACCTTTTGGCGACGCGACGATGATGGAAAAATTCATCGCGCAATTGCGCGGGCCTAACTATGCCGAAACCGCCGGCAAATTCATCGAAGGGACGACGAAGCCGATGAAAGACCCTGCGCAACTTGAAGTGATCAAAACGATGATGTTGCGCACCTCGCAACGCGTGGCAGTGAGCGAGATGGAAGGGATTCTCGATCCCGCGCTCTGGAAGCCGGATAAGATAAACGTTCCCATCCTGATGATTCTGGCAAAACAACCGGCTTGGAGCGCCGAGTATGAGCAGTTCGTTAGGTCGTTTGTACCGCAGGTGCAATACGAATTGTGGGACGGCGTCTCGCATTTTGTCATGATCGATAAGCCGCACGAATTCAACGAGGCGGTGCTTGCCTGCCTGAAAAAGACCGAGCTGCGGAAAAATAGCTGAACCGAAATGTTTTGGGAGCGACCGGCGCGGAGCGACCGGATCGACAAGATTGGACCGATTTTCCAGATTAGGCTTCTTCAAGCCTGTTTCGGCCTGTCCGTTATTGAATGATCAGGATGCGGAGGCTGATGGATTCATCTACAATGGCCGATGGTGGCGCTCAATCGCGGAGGGCTGGAGGAGAAGATTCTGGCTGGCGAACGCATTTCCTCCTCCGATGCCCTCAAGCTTTACGGCTGGCCGCTCGCGGAACTCGGGGCGTTGGCCGATGCGCGGCGCGATCTCGCAAAAGGAAAAAGCTACGACGGCAACGGACGCGAGATCGTCACTTACATCGTCGATCGCAACATCAATTACACGAACGTCTGCAACGTTTACTGCAAGTTCTGCGCGTTTTACCGCACGGAGAAGGATGAGGATCATTATGTCCTGACGCGCGCGCAGTTCGATCAGAAGCTCGACGAGCTGACCGCCGCCGGGGGAGTGCAAATCCTCATGCAAGGCGGACATCATCCGAAGCTTGGCTTCGATTGGTATATCGAGCTGCTCCACCACATCCGGGCGAAATATCCGCACATCAACATTCACGGTTTCAGCCCGCCGGAGTTTCAGCATTTCGCGGAGACGTTCGCGATGCCGCTGCGGGAAGTGATCACGCGCTTCAAGGAAGCGGGGCTCGGGTCGATTCCTGGCGGCGGCGGCGAGATCCTGGTCGATTCCGTTAGGCAACGGATCGCCCCGTTGAAATGCAAGAGCGATCAATGGCTCGAGGTGATGCAGATCGCGCACGAGCTGGATTTGAAATCGAGCGCCACGATGATGTTTGGGCACGTCGAGACGATCGAGGATCGAGTGCAACATTTGCAGCGGCTGCGCGACCAACAGGATGCGAGCGGCGGGTTCACCGCTTTCATCTGCTGGACCTTTCAGCCGCAGCACACGGTTTTAAAGGTCGAACATCCGACTGGTTCTGCGGAGTATCTGCGGATGCAGGCGCTGGCGCGAATTTTCCTCGATAACATCCCCAACATCCAGAGCTCCTGGGTGACGCAAGGACCGCAAATTGGGCTGGTCGCGCTGAAGTACGGCGCGAACGATTTCGGCTCGGTCATGATGGAGGAAAATGTTGTGAGCAGCGCGGGGACGACCTTCCGGCTGGATGCGGAGAAGATCGAAGCGCTGATTCGCGCGGCCGGTTACGAACCGCGGCGGCGCAATAACTGGTATGAGCTCATTTGAGTGCGGAATGCGGAGTGGAAGCCGGCGGAGTCGCGTGCGTTTTGGAAGCTGCTGATTCCGCATTCCGCATTCCGCGTTCCGCATTTCTTCGTTTCCTGCCTTGACGTTGCCACCCGCCTTACCCATCTAATACGCCAATTCTCCGTACGCTTCGGCGTGGCGGGCGCTTTTCTATGAAACACCTCACCTCGTTAGGCCGCTTCGCGGCTCTCTCTCTCTTGTTAGGCCTGGCCGTCGCTTTTCCGCAGGGAACGCGGGCACAAGGCGTCGAAGGCGCCACCATCACCGCGATCGATGTCAGCTACGTCGGGCCGCAGACGGTGAGCAAGGAGCGAGTCCTCGCGAACATGCGGACAAAGATCGGCACCCATTATTCCGAGACGACGGTGGAAGAGGACATCCGCGGGCTCTACGACACGGGGAAGGTCCAGAACGTGCGCATTTTTGGCGAGCCCTCGGGCGGAGGCGTGCGCGTGCAGGTGATTCTGGCGACGCGAGCGCTGGTTACGGAAATCGAGATCGACGGGGCGCAGCAGCTCAAGGCCGCTTCGGTGCGCAAGCAAGTGAAGTTCAAGATTCCGGGGCCGTCCGATGCGGAGAAGCTCGAGGAAGGCCGCGAGGCGATTAACGATTACTACCAGCGCAGAGGTTTCACCGACGTAAAGGTCGAGCTCCAACTCGTGAACAACGAAGAGCGCGGCACGGCGCGAGCCGTCTTTACCATCACTGAAGGCGAAAAAGGCGCGGTGCGTGCGGTTGACTTTGAGGGGAACAAGACCTTCAGCGATCGCAAACTGCGCAAGCAGATGAAGACCAAGGCGAAGACGGTGCTCGCCTTTGTCGACAAGTCGGGCCGGCTCGATCAGGCGCAGCTGCAGCAGGATCTCGACAGCATTCGCGAGTTTTACCAGAACCATGGCTATATCGACGTCGCCATCCCGGAGGTGCGCCAGGAACGGTCCTCGAAGGGCTTGCGGCTCCTTATCGTAATCAAGGAGGGCGTGCAGTATCACGTGCGGACTCTCAGTTTCTCCGGCCAGGAGATGACCAATGAGCAAAAGTTGCGCGCGATTGTGAAGATGAAGGAGGGCGCGGTTTACAGTCCAGAAGCGCTCACTGCAGACACGAAATCGATCAACGACGGCTACGGTGCCGGCGGTTTTGTGGACGTGGACATCCAGCCCGCGGGAACGGCGGCCGGGCCGGGCTTGATTGATCTTCATTACACAATCACTGAAGGCGAACGCTCCTTCGTCGAGCGGGTGAATGTCGTCGGCAACACCCGCACGAAGGACAAGGTGATTCGCCGCGAGGTGCTGGTCTTGCCCGGCGACGTCTATAATACCGTGCGCGTCGACGTCTCGAAACAGCGACTCGAGAACCTTGGTTATTTCGAGAAGGTCGAGACTTTCCCCGAGCAAACTGGCATCCCGAGCCGGCGCAATCTTCTCGTCCAAGTCGAGGAAAAACGAACGGGATCGCTCCAGTTTGGCGCCGGCTACAGCACGATCGACAGCATCATCGGGTTCGTCGAATTTTCCCAGGGCAACTTTGACTTGCTTAACTGGCCGGCCTTTACCGGTGGGGGGCAAAAATTCCGTGCCCGGGCGCAGTTTGGGTCGCAGCGCCAGGATTACGAGGTTTCCCTGACCGAGCCTTATTTTCTCGACTACCGCCTCTCGTTAGGCGGGGAGTTGTTCTATCACGGGGCGAGCTTTCTCAGTTCGATTTACGATGAGCGGGACTACGGTTTTTCGCTCACGACGCGGCTGCCGCTCACCACCTTTTCCTACACCAGTCTGACTTATCGTCTGGAAGAGGTGGAGATTTTCAACGTCGACCCAACCGCTTCTTCCCTGATTCAAATTGAAGCGGGGACGCGGTTAAAAAGCGAGCTCACGCCCTCCTATGTTTACGACACGCGCGACAGTGTTTTCCTCACCCACCACGGGCATCGTTTCATCTTCACGCCGCATGTCGCCGGCGGCTTTCTCGGGGGCGACGTTCAAACCTATGGTTTTGATTTCCAAGCCTCGCAATACTTCACGCTTCCGCTCGATAACATTCTCCTCCTGAATGGTGAGGTAGGGGTCATCGAACCCTGGGGCGGGAGCCATGAGGTGCCGATCTTCGACCGACTTTTCCTCGGCGGCTCGAACGATCTGCGCGGCTTCAACTATCGGGATGTTGGCCCGAGGGATCCCAACGGTGAGCCGCTCGGCGGCCGGACGCTCGCCCGTTTCACGATCGAAGACACCTTTCCTATCATTCCCAAAGTGCGCTTCGCCGTCTTCTACGATACCGGTTTTGTGCACTCCGATGCTTATGATTTCGACACGGCCGGGCTCGCAGGAGATGTCGGCGTCGGCGTCCGTCTCGATCTCCCGGTCGGGCCGCTGCGGCTCGACTACGGCTTTCCCATCCGAGGTAATCAGGGATCAAGCAGCGGCAAGTTCAACTTCAGTGTCGGCTATCAATTTTGAACGGCAGGTGGCGCTTGCAGTCTAACGACTTCCCGCTTACCAGTCTGACCCTACATATGAAAAAACTTACCCTCATCGCCCTTTTCGCCGCTTGCGCACTGCCCGCCGCGGCTTTTTCCCAAGGCATGAAAGTCGGCACCATCGACATGAATCGCGCCTTTAAGGAATACAACAAAACCAAGGACGCTGAGAGCAGAATCAACGACGCCAAGAACTCCGCGAAAAAGGAATACGACGATCGCGCGGACGCCTATAAGAAAGCGCTCGACGAAATCAACAAGCTTAACCAACAGCTCGAAGCGCCTGCTTTGAGCGCCGACGCGAAGACGCAAAAGGCGAAAGACCGCGACGAGAAAATCGCCAGCATCAAGAACATGGAGCGCGAGATCAACGAGTTCCGCCAGACCCGCGAGAAGCAGCTGCAGGAGCAGGCCGTGCGTATGCGTGACGGCATCGTGAAAGAGATTACCGACGTGGTCATGACTAAGGTGCGCGCCGACAATATGGACCTTGTCTTCGACAAATCGGGCGTAAGTCTGAACGGCGTCCCGACCGTCATGTTTGCCAAGGACAGCTTCGATTTCACGACCGACGTGATCACGCAGTTAAATAAGCCGGGCAACAACCCGACTCCGAAAGCTGCGGCCAGCCCGGTGAAGAAATAGCGCATCCGCTGATCAAAGATTGAGAACGCACGCCTGAGGGCGTGCGTTTTTTTTGGCCTTTGTCGCGTGGCATCGATGCGCTGGCGGTTGCAACGCGGGAGCCTGCAACCGAAGGTCGCGGGTGAGTTTTCAAGCCCGCATCGCGAGTGGATTTTTTGCGCTCCT
>JBBSGS010000090.1:0-10104 GCA_038253875.1 Chthoniobacterales bacterium | reverse complement strand
TTTAGCCATGCTCCCCTGGTTTTCGAATGGCAAATTCCCGCTCTACCTCGCGCCGATGGCGGGCGTATCGGACATGATTTTTCGGCAGCTGTGCAAAGAGCACGGCGCCGATGTCTTGGTGACGGAGTTCGTTTCCGCCGAGGGTGTCTTTCGCCGGAATCATCGCACGCGCGGCTATCTCGAATTCGAGGCGATGGAGCGTCCGATCGGGGTGCAGCTTTTTGGCGGAAACGCGGAGCACATGGCGGAGGCGGCGCGGCAAGTGGTGGATTGGGTGCAGCCCGATTTCATTGATCTGAATTTCGGCTGCCCGGTGAACAAGGTGGTGGCGAAAAATGGCGGCTCGGCCCTGCTCAAGGATTGTCGAATCCTCCGGCGGGTCGCGGACGCCGTCGTTAGGGCGGTCGCGCCGCTGCCCGTGACCGCGAAAATCCGCACCGGTTGGGACGAGGCGACGATCAACGCGCCGGAGGTGGCGAAGATTCTGGAGTCGTTAGGCATCGCCGCCGTCGCGGTGCATGGACGGACCCGCGCGCAGGGTTATTCCGGCGCGGCAAATTGGAATGTGATTGCGCAGGTGGCGGACGCGGTTTCGATCCCGGTGATTGGCAACGGCGATCTCTTCAGCGCCGCCGATGTGGCACAGCGCCGGCGCCAATCTGGAATCGCCGGCGCCATGATCGGGCGCGCCGCCATGAGCTCGCCCTGGATTTTCGCGCAGACGAAACATTTCCTCACGACCGACGAACTGCTTCCGCCGCCGGAGCCTGCGGAGAAGTGGGCGCTGATTCGGCGGCACTGCGAGCTGGCCGTCGCGGAATGCCGCATCGAAGACCTCGCCATGCGCTCGATGCGCGGCCGGTTAATGGCCTATTCCAAGGGAATGCCGGCGAGCAAAATGTTGCGGGAGAAGTTTCAGCACGTCTCGACGCTAGGCGAGGTCGCGGAAATCGCGCAGGCGCATCTGGCAACCTGCCTGGAAGCGGCCTAAATTCCCCTCGTGTCCGCAGCCGCTCCGCCTAACGGCGAAATCAAATTCAAAATCGGCAACGAGCGTCTCGTCAAAGTGACCGAAGACGCTTCGCGCAAGCTCACCTCGCTCCTGCAAAAGCAGGGGCGCGCGCGCGGCGCGTTGCGCGTGGCAGTGATCGGCGGCGGCTGCTCCGGCTTGCAGTATAAAATGGATTTGGTCGATGGCCCGGCCAATCGCGACATCATGGTCGAGTCGGCCAATGTGCGCGTGGTAGTGGATCCGAAGAGCGCGCTTTTCGTCAGCGGATCCGTGCTCGATTACAGCGACGACCTGCAAAAAGGCGGTTTTAAAGTAACCAACCCGAACGCGGTCGCGCACTGTTCCTGCGGCGAAAGCTTTTCCGCATGACCGATCATTTCGCGCTCCTCGGTGAAGCGCGACGGCCCTGGCTCGATCCGGAAAAGCTGAAGGAAAAATATTTTGCGCTAAGCCGGGCCGAGCCTCCGAGCGCGGAGCTGAACGAAGCGTTTCGAGTTCTGAGGGATTCGAAACTGCGCCTGCATCATCTTCTGGTTTTGGAAGGTGCGGACCTCTCCGCGGGCCGGCCGGTGCCCGCTGCCGTGGCCGAGCTTTTTTGGAACACCGGCGCGCTTTTGCGCGAGACCGAAAGTTGGCTGCAGAAGAGTGGGGAAACCACGAGCGCTCTCGCGCGTGCCATCTTGCATCCGACGCGGAGGAGGCTGGAAGAGGAACTGGGGAAGCTGGAAGAAGGATTGCGAGCGACTTATGAGACTGAGATGGCCCGGCTGCGTGAGATCGATTCCGATTGGAAAAGAACCGGGCCTAACGAACTCACGAAGCTGATCGAATTGTCGGATTCGATTTCCTATCTAACGCGGCTCCTGGAGCGAACGAAAGAAGGTCGATTCCGCTTGAGCGCCGCCTAACGATTGGCCCTCGTAGAAGCGCGAGTCCGGGCGCGCACGACAGACAACACCTCCGGCCCAACGCAAACCTGCGCCTCCCAGAGGGAGGCGTCTACAACCGGCCGACGGCATTTTTTGCTTGTGCGCGCGCATGATTTTGCGAACATGTTCAAATGCTCACTCCAGGGCAGAAAAAAATCCTGCAATTCATTGAGACCGAGCAGCGTCGCGGCGGCCTCACCCCCAGCACACGGGAGATACAGGAGCACTTCGGCTTCGCCAGCCAGACTTCAGTGATGCAATACCTTGCCGCCCTCGAGCGGAAAGGTTTTCTTCAGCGGTACGCGCGGAAGGCCCGCGCGCTGGTCACCTCCGGAATCAGAACGCGAGCGGTCGACATCCCTATCTACGGGCAGATCCCGGCGGGCATGTCGGCCCTCGCTGAGGAAAATATCGAAGGTCACGTCACGCTCGATCTCGATTCGCTGAACGCCTCGCGCGCACGCACCTTTGCTCTGCGGGTGCGAGGCGATTCGATGATTGGCGCCCATATTGTCGATGGTGACATCGTCATTTTGGAAGATCGGCAGACGGCGAAAAACGGCGACATCGTCGCGGCCTTGATCGACGGCGAGACGACGCTGAAGCGTTATGTGACCGAGCGCGGCCGGCCTTATTTGAAAGCGGAAAATCCCCGCTACCCCAATCTGGTGCCGGCGCGGGAGTTGCGTATTCAAGGCGTGATGACTTCGCTCGTGCGCAAGCAATCGACAGCGACGCGCTCTTCAGCGTAGCGTCGCGGCGTGCTGCCACTTCACACTTACACCGCGCCGCTCACGCTGGAGCAGGCGACGAAATTGCGAGCGTTAATCGAAGATCTCGGGTTCGCGTTTTCCCCCAAGCCGTATACGATTTTTTTCGCACAGAAGAACAAGTTGAGCGTCGCGGTTTACGCGAAAGGTCCGAAGGTGCTACTGCAAGGGAAGGGGATCGAGGAGTTCGTTAGCTTCGAGCTGGAGCCGAAGATTCTGGGGGAAGCGAAGCTCGGCTATGAGGAAGTGCACTCGCCGGGGATGTTTGAGCCCCATTTCGGCATCGACGAAAGCGGGAAGGGGGATTTCTTTGGACCGCTCGTCATCGCGGGCGTTTATACGAATCGCGAGATTACGAGAAAATTTTTGGAAAATGGAATCCAGGACAGCAAGCGGATCGGCTCGGACGCGAAGATCCACGCGCTCGCAAAAATGATTCGCGAGACCTCGGGGGTGGCTTTCGAGGTCATTCTTATCGGTCCGGAAAAGTACAACGACCTTTACGAAACGTTCGACAATCTCAATAGCCTGCTCGGCTGGGGGCATGCGCGCGTCATCGAAAATCTCCTCGCGAAGAGACCCGATTGCCCGCGCGCCCTGTCGGACAAATTTGCCGACGAGCGCGTGATCAAGAGGGCGCTGCTCCAGCACGCTAAAGCGATCCAGCTCGAGCAACGAACGAAAGCCGAATCCGATTTCGCGGTGGCGGCCGCCTCCATTCTCGCGCGGGAAGCGTTTATCGACTGGCTGGAGCGGAGCGGGAAGCGGTCCGGCTGGACGCTCGGTCGCGGCGTTTCCGAGGCGATCAAGGAAACGGCGAGAAAAATCGTGGAGCAAGGCGGACCGGAGGCGCTGCGCAAATTCGCCAAAGTGCATTTTCGTACGGCACACGAGATCGCGCCGGCGCATTACGCCGCGCCTCCACCGCGGCGCGAATGGCGGAAAACGAAATCTTAAAATTCCACTCACCAGCGCCGGGCCCTCGCATCGGCGCTGAAGAAGGTCGATCGATCGGCCTGCTTTCTGCTCTAAAACGGGATTCTCCCGCGACCGCCTGTGGAAACACGACTGTTGATTCTCAATTCCGATCCTGTTTTTCAGGACACCGCTCTCTCCCTCTTTGACGCGATGGCGAAGGTCGAGAATCGCATTGTCCGCACGCTTTCAGAAGCGATTTCTATCTTGCTGCGCGAAGGATTCGATTTGTTCATCGTGGAGGGCGAGCCCGCGATCGCGGTCGAACAGGCGACCAATGCCCGCCAACATTTTCCTTCGCTCAAGATCCTTTGCCTTACCTCGGAAACGGCCGACCCCGATTTCCGGGAGCAGGCCGAGCACCAAAAAATTGCGTTAATTGCGACCGACATTTCCGCGCGCCAGCTGCGGCGGCAACTGCGCGCGATCGTTGCTGCTTTCGATCGGAAATCGGGCCCGCCCGCCGAAGGGGTCGATCCCTGCCATTCCCTCGTCGGCAATCTTAATCAATTTTCCGCGGCCGAGATCCTGCAGATGAGTTGCCTCGGGCAGCGGAGCGGCCGCTTCACTTTCAAATCGGGGCGCGGGAACAGCGAAATTTACCTGCACCACGGGATGATCCGCCACGCGGTCTACGGCTCGCTCGAAGGGGAAGACGCCGTCGCCGAGATTTTCCGCTGGCGGCAGGGTCGATTTTATTTTGAGGAAGGCATCATCAGCCAGGTCCAGACGGTGACCCGCCCAGGGACGCACCTGCTGATCGATAACCTGCAGAAACTCGATGAAACCATGAATTCGGTCGGCCTCACGGCAAGGTCATGAGAGATTCCACCTTGGAAACGAACCTCCGCCTCCTCACTTTGCAGACGGAAAGTTGGAAGAAGTTGCACAATTTCATAAGCTACGCGCTGGACAAGGCGAAGCCGATTATTTCGGTCGATCAGGAAAGCCACTTCACCGAGATCCGCAGCATCCTTTTGCAGGAGAACGACTATATTTTTGAGGAACTGAATCTCCTCGAGGCCCTCTCCGGCAAAGCAATGAACGTGCTCCATCGCGCGACCTCGGTCCGGGGGATGCGGGACCTCCCGAGTGACGAGGCGCGCCGTCTCGAAATGGATTGGAACGCCGTCTTCACTAAACTCGGCGTTCTCCAAGGCCAGCTCAAAGCCCGCCGAAAGGATCTCCGATCGCGGACCGCCTTCGGTCAATCTCTTGGGCGGATCTTTGGACAACGGGCTGTGAGTCGCTAATCCGTTTCTGCAAGCAGCTGCCGGCGAACTCCTTTTTGGACCTCGCATTTACGGTCCCCGCGTTTTTTTTGGGATTTCATCCGCTCACTCACCCTCCGTGTTGCGATTTCTTCTACAGAATGAGCAAGCTCACGAAACGCGACATCGTCGTCGCCATCAGTAATCAGACCGGCATGGTGCAGCACCAGGTTTTCGACGTCGTGCAACGCACCCTGGACGAGATCACAGACAGTCTCGCGCGCAACGTCGCCGTGGAACTGCGCAACTTCGGCGTCTTCCAGCCCCGCCTGACCAAGCCCCGGGTCGGTCGCAACCCTAATCAGCCCGGCAGCAGTTTTGTCATCCCTCCACGGGCCACGGTAAAATTTAAGGCCGGCAAGATCATGCGCCAGCGGGTGGAGAAGCTCTCCCGAGAGATGAAAGACGCCGCGCAACGCCGGGAAACCAGCAAGCAACCGACCGCGGCTCCCTCTGGCGGCACCGCAGCGCCGAGCTCGGCCTAACGATATACGGGCGCGGCGGACCGCGCCTCAAGCGTTTTGCGTTAAACGGGAATCGCTTTGTGCGTGCCATGTAATTGAGCTACACAACATCCGTTGTGAAAAAATGGTCCGTCCTGTCCCGTCGTTAGGCAAAATTTTTGCCGGTTTCGCGCTCAGCTTGCTTGCGGCCGCATGGGTTCACGCCGGCGCGCTGGAAGACCTCAAGTCGCTTTCCCAGCTTCCGCCCCTTGACCTGGCGAAGCTGAAGAGCGGCGAGATCGTCACCAAAGGGGGCGAGGAGGGGAATTTTTTGCGCGGCGTTTCGTTGGAGTCCTGCTACTTCATCCCCGCGCCAACGGCGACGGTGGGGGCGAAGTTGTTGCATTGGGATCCGACGAAACATCCCAGCTTGGAAACTCGCCTTTACCATGAATATGGGGCGGGTTCGGCGCGCGACGCCTTTCGAACGTTACGGCTGACCTCGAGTGTGAGCAGCGATCGCTGGCTGCTCGATCACACTTTCGCGATCACCGACGGCGGCGCGGCCGGTGATTTGCATCTCACTGCCCAGGAGGTCGAGATCATACGCAAAGGCGTCCCCCAAAAAGGTGCCGCCGCCGCGCCAGCGCGGGAGGCGCGGGCAAACGACGCTTGGGGGGAAATCCTTCGCCGTCGCAGCGACGCTCTCACCCAAGGCGGCATCTCTGCGATAGCGCCCTACGGCACCGACCAAGCCGTCTCGCCTGGTTCGGAGTATCGCGGGTTGCTCACGCTCAATGGTCCGGCCGCAAAACACTTTCGGCCTCTTGTCGGCGGGCGGCCGTTGGCCGCAAACAGCTCCGCGGCGGACGAGACGGTCGCCTATTGGGAGACGGCGCAGGTGCGCGGCCACACCACTTTGCAGCTTGGCATCTTCGCGGCGCGCAAATCCGCCGATTCCTGGCAACTGTTCGACTGTGTGTATTATCCCACCGACACTTATTTTATGGCGCTGGATCTTTTCCAACTTTGGCCGGTCGAGGACGGGACGCTGGTCTGGCAGGTCGGCTTCGTTTCCGCGCCCTTCCGGTCTTATCTCGGAGGCGCCGATCGTTACATTGCCGGCAAGCAGATGACCGCGGAAACGATCGAGACGATCAAAGCTTTTCGTGCGGACTTCGAGAAGCGGCGCTAGCGGGCGCTAACCTGTAGACGCCTCCCTATGAGAGGCGCGAGAGTTACTTCCTCAGCTGCGAAGCGTCCACCGCGCTATTCCTGAATCCTTTTCAGAAGCAGCGCCGCGCCGAAGAAGGTCACGATGGCTCCGATAAGGAGAAAGAGCAGATCGCCGGCGTAAAAGCTGAAGTTCGCCCGATAGAGATTAACGAGGCGGAACGCCCGGCAAAAGTGTGTAAGCGGGAAACATTCCGAGAGATAGCGGATTGGCGCGGGCAGTTGCTCCAGAGGAGCGAATGCGCCCGATAAGACGAAGACCGGGAGCAAAAAGAAAACCGAAAGCTGGATGGCCTGCGTCTGGGTGCGCGAGAAGGTCGAGATAAGCAGACCTAGCCCTAACGAGAAAAGGAGAAAGAGGAAACAGATCACCCCCAGCATGAAGGGCTGATGGAAGGCGACGTCAAAATGCCAGCCGGCTACGACCATGACAACGAGTATGAGCAGAACCGAGATCCCGAGGTAGGGGATGACTTTACCGATGACGATTTCGTTGCGCCGCAGGGATGTCACCATTAGCTGGAAAAGGGTGCCCGATTCTCGTTCGCGCGCGATCGTGCAAGCGGTCAGCGTGACGGTGAGGAGCTGCAAAATAATTCCGATCACGCCCGGCACCACGTAGTCGATGAAGCGCTCTTCCGGGTTGTAGAGCACGTGGGCGTTCACGTCCCATTGCGTCATTGAAGAGACAAACTCCTTGCGCACTTCGACCGGTAACTTCTTCGCCAGATCGACCACTCCCTCGGGCAGTGAAGCGATCATCTCGTCGCGCTGTTGTTTTTGAAAATCGCCCAGACTCTCCTGCACCCGGCCTTTCAACTCGCTCGCCGTATTCGTATCAGAACCGTCGAGAAAGAGGGGCAACGCAAGTGGGTCGCCATTCTTCAAGCTCGCGCCCCAACCGAGCGGAATGACGAGCCCCGCCCGCACTCCGTAGCGCAACAGGTCGGGCTGACCGCTTGGCATATTGCTGAGCTGCCATTTGAAAGTTTTGGCCTTGAGCAGTTCCCTAACGAACATATCACTGAGGGGCGAGTGGTCGGCGTTTTCGAGCAGTGCCGGCACGTCGCTCGAAGAAGTGTTCTGGAAGGCGTGCCCGAAAAGGAGGGTGAAAACGGGAGGCAAAATGAGGAGAAGGACAAGGATGCGCCAGTCCCGATAGATATGGATGAACTCCTTCTGCGCGACGCTTCCGACCGCTTGAAAACTGAAACGCCCTCTCATGAGAGCGCGGCCTTGTTCAACATGGAGTCATATCCCTGGGAGTAGGCGGTGAAAACATCTTCCATATCCGGTTCCGCCCAACGATGACCGTTCAGTTGCAGCTCGTCGAAGGGCCAGTGGCCCTGCCATCCGGCCAGCAATTTTTCCGCCTCCGGCGCATAGAGCCGGAGGCTGCCGCTGCGCAGCGAGACCCCGAGGACGCCGGGCAGCTCCCGCAGCCTAACGAGGGCAGGCATGAGCGGTTTGACGTCGAGCTCGAGCAGCTTCGCCTTAAAGGTTTCCATCAAGGCACGCGGCGATGCCTTGGCGAGGAGCCGGCCCTTGTCGATGAAGCCGACGTCGGTGCAGCGCTCCGCTTCATCCATGTAATGAGTGGTCACAAAAATGGTGATGCCGCTGTCTCCCAAATCGTAAAGCAAATCCCACATCTGCTGGCGATGCACCGGATCGAGACCCGAGGTCGGTTCGTCGAGAAAGAGCAACGGCGGCGCGTGCACCAGCGCGCAGCCGAGGGCGAGCAACTGCCGCATCCCGCCGGAGAGCTTGCCCGCCGGGGTGTGATGGTTTTCCACGAGATCCATCTGCACGAGGAGCCGCTTGATGCGCGCTTCCATTTTATTCGTCGGCACCCCGTAGGCGCCGGCGAAAAAGCGCATGTTCTCCAGCACGCTCAGGTCCGGATAGAGGCTGAACTTCTGCGCCATGTAGCCGAATTTCGCTCGCACCGCGTAACGGTCGCGCCAGACATCGCCGCCTACGATCCGGGCACGGCCCGCACTTGGCCGGAGCAATCCACAGAGCATCCGCATGGTCGTGGTTTTGCCGGCGCCGTTTGCGCCGAGGAATCCGAAAATCTCGCCCCGGCCGATGCGGAGCGAGAGATCGCGCACCGCGTCTCTTTTGCCGAAGCTTTTCGTTAGGCCGTTGATCGAGACAATGGGTTCGGTCATGTTGGGCGTAAATCCAGGAGATTCCTGCGCTTCGTTCAGAGTCGTTCCTTGCAACCTAACTTTCACGTTAACTTACACTCTGGCTTCCCCGGGAAACAGCGTAAGTGCAAGTTAATGTTTAAGTGCAGGTCGAGAGAAGATCGCTCGTCGCAATTGACACCTGATTCATTCGATTGAAACCTTTGCGAACTTTTCATGAAAAAACTTCCGTTGCTCCGACTTCTCGTCTGCACCGCCCTCCTCCCCGCCGCCGCCATCGCCGATCCCGTGAGCGAGCTGGCGGGCTTCTCAGTTTTCGAAAAACTCGATCTCGGCGAGCTGGCCACCGGACGGATAAAGACCGGAGCGGCGCCGATGAGCGAGCCGCGTTATCTTTCCGTACAAAGCTGCTTCCTCATTCCCAAAACTCCCGCGCAAGTCGTGCAGGCGATGAAGCGCTTCGATCCGACGGCCCATCGCGAGCTGAAAGTTTACCTGCACTCGGATCTGTCGGGCTCGCCCACGGCCGCGAATTTCTCGAAGCTGGCAAACCCGCCTGCCAACTCGGCGGTGAAAGCCCTCACCGCGGAGACCACAAAGATGCCGCCGGAGTTGCAGCTGAGCCGCGCCGAAGCGCAACAATTCTCCGCGGGCAAACCAGTGTTTGGCTTTTGGACGGAAGTGCTGACAAAGCGCGCCCAGGCTTACGCTGCCGGTGGTGCGCGCGCACAGGCTCCCTACGACCGTGCGGGTGAAGCAATCCAGCCGGCCCGGGAAATTTCCGCGCTCGTTAGGCAACCAGGCCAGGTTAACAAACAGTTCGGCAGCTTCCTCGGCGCCACCGGTCTGGTTGGCGGCAAAGGCTCGATCAAGCCGGAGCTTTATTGGGAGTTTCTGCAAGTGGAGGACGAAGGCGTCCTCACTCTCGGTGCTACTTACACTCGCGGAACATCAGGTGGCGGCTATCAAGTGGCCGACGGGCTCTACTACGCGAGCGGCGGCTACTACGTCGCGCTCACCCTTTACCAATTATGGCCGATCGAGGTGGGCGGGCGCCCCTCCACTCTCGTCTGGCGCGGCGATTTGACCTCTGCGGCATCGTTAGGTAATCTCCATGGCGTCGAACGGCTCGCTTCCGAGGGAGTTATGAAAAAAGATATTTCCAAAGCAATTTCTATCTTTCAAGGCGAGGTTGGGCGATGAATCTACGATATCTCTTCTGTGCCAGTCTCGCCTGCCTCGCGTTTCCCGCCGCGCTTTTCGCCGGAGGCGATAAAGAGGTCGCCAACGAGAGCCCCGCTCCCGTCACGCCCGCGCC
>JBBSGS010000089.1:0-10229 GCA_038253875.1 Chthoniobacterales bacterium | reverse complement strand
GGGACCGATTCCGCCGCCGCAGCGTAGACCTCGACGCGGTTGCAGGTCGTGAGGAGAAGCGCTTCGGAGCAGCCGGCGTCGGCACGCAAAGTGCGATCGATTTCCGCATGTCCGACGAAGCGTTCCCGCGTCTCCACGTTGGCGGTGTGATGGCTGATGCCGACGCAGAAGAGATGCATCACATCGAGCGGGTTTGGGAAAGGAAGGTGATTCCCCAGAGCAACGTCAGCGCCCCGCTGAACGCGATCACGCAGAGCGCGGCGATCCGCCGCGGCGCCGTCGTGCCGAGATGGCGGGCGAGGAGGATGGCGGCGTAGAAAAGCCACACGCCTAACGACCAGGCGACTTTGCCGTAAGGGATCGGTTGGCCGGTGAAGAAACCGGCCGCAATCCCGAGCGTGAGCAGGCCGAAGCCGAGCCAGAGCAGGCGGGTGATCGCCGCGAAGAGATCGGTCAGCGGAGGAAAATGATAGAACATCGAATTGAGCACACGCCTTTTCAGCTGCCGCTCCTGCACGAGATACATCAGCCCGGCCACGCAAGCGAGGGCGAAGGCCCCATAGGCGATGAGGGAAATCGAGGCGTGAAACTCCAGCCACGGCGTCGGCGCATATTTGAAAGGATGGCGCACATCGATTGGCGCGAGGACCGCGAAAGTTTGCAGCGCGAAAACGAGCGGCGCCGTGAACGCTCCCATCAACGACAGCCGGTAGGCCGGTCCGATGAGGAGATAAATCAGCGAGACCGACCAGGCGAGGAAGATGAAGACCTCAAACAGATTCGTGATCGGACAGCGCCCGAGCGCATGGCCGCGCATGCTGAGAAAGGCCGTCTGAAAAACAAAACCGAGCGCGATCGCGACGAAGTTAAATCCGGCCGGCCGATAGGCGCCGCCGCGGATCGCCAGGGCCGTGCGTACCATCGCGACGAAAAAGCACAAGGTAGCGATGACGAGCAGCTCGCGATCCATGGGTGACGAGCTTAAAAGGGGGCGGCGCCATTGGCAATCTCCATCGCCCCGGGCGCACTTCCTGCTTTTTAGGGCCGACATGAAAAGGTTGTCGCCAACTCGCGTCGGCCCGGCCCGTCGTCTTACACAGGTCAGGCCCAGGAAGATGGAAGCTCATCCCGAGACCCAGGCCTTGCGACGCAGGCTCGACGAAGTTTATGCTGGCCTGCGTAATCGGGCGCGCGTCGATTGGCTGCGCAATCGTCCCGGCGAAGACCCGAGCGATGCCTGCGTCAGCGTGCGCGTCGAATGCGACAATAGCCGTCGTCTGGCCGCTCCGGTAAAAGTCCACTGACCCGGGCTGGTGCCGTCGGGTTAATGGCGCTGGAAAATCGTCGGGATTAAGGCTCGCCGCAGGGGAAGCTGCGATTCAATGGGCATGAGCAACCCGAAACGACGTGTACCTTCGCGCGAGCACGAAGCGATCATTATCGGCGGCGGGATCGCTGGGTTGTCGGCCGCGATCTATCTGGGCCGCGCAGAACGCGACACCTTGGTAGTCGATTCCGGGCATTCGATGGCAAAATGGGAACCCGAGGTGCGAAATTACCTTGGGTTCCCCGACGGCATCGGAGGCGAGCAATTGCTCAGGTTCGGCAAGCGCCAGGCGAAACACCACCAAGTGGAGTTCGCGAACGACGAGATCAAGAGCATTACTCGGCGGAAGGCGGGTTTTACTTTGCGCGGAGGCCGGAGCTCTTATCGGACCAATCGCCTCCTCATCGCGACCGGTATTTTCCATCTGCCGCCGAAGATTCCCGGGGTGAAGGAGTGTCTCGGGCACAGCATGTTTTTCTGCAAGGATTGCGACGGCTATCGGGTGCGCGGAAAGCGCATCGCGATCTGCGGCACGAACAACGAAGCGGTCGAATACGCGCTGGGAATGTTGAGCTACTCGGCCTGCGTGATCATCTCTACAAATGGCGAAAGGCCGCGCTGGAGCCGGCGGCACGCGGCATGGCTACAGGAGTACGAAATCCCCGTGCACCGGGAGAAAATCACCGGCGTGGATCACGGCAACTGCCAGGTGCGCGCTCTGCGGTTGAAAGGCGGGACGGAGGTGAGGATCGATTACATTTTTACCACGCGCGGCGATGTTTTTCACACTCAGCTGGCAGAGTCGTTAGGCGCGCGACTCGATCGGGATGGCCAGATCAAGGTGGATCATTGCATGCGCACCAATGTGCCCCGGCTTTATTCGGCGGGCTGCGTGACCCCGGCGAATTGCCAGATGATCATCGCCGCTGGCCAGGGTGCGACGGCGGCGCAGGCGATCAATCGCGATTTGTTCGAGGAAAGTCTGCGCACCCATTCGTTGCGGCGACTGCGCGAAGCGCAGATCGAAGAAAAACGCACGACGCCGGAAACGCGCTGACCGAGAACCAACGGTTGCCGATACCGAGACAGCGCGCGCGCCCTACCAGCGATGAAAGGCGGGATGCCCTTCGGTCACGGCGACAAACGTCCCGCGGCAGGTTGCGCAAACTTTTCCACCCGCCGTGAGCGTGCCTTCGATGGTCGCGCGCGAGCCCTTCGATTCGACCACCTTTGCCGAGAGGTGCACGGCGTCTCCCGTCGGCGTTGGCCGTAAAAGTTTGATCGCGTAATCCGCCGTCACCGTGCAGGGCGGATGATCTTCGCCGGCCTGCTTCATGAGGTGATACGCCGCGGTCCAGTTGCAGTGGCAATCGAGCAGCGTCCCGATGATGCCGCCATTGAGGACTCCGGGGAAAGCTTCGTACTTCGGTTGCGGGTTCCATTCCGCGACCACTTCCTCATCGCCTCGCGGGAAGCTGCGGACGCGCAGACCTTGCGCGTTGGCCGGTCCGCAGCCCCAACAGGCATTGTTAGGCGCGTATTTTTCCTGGAGCGATCGAGTTTCGTTAGGCATGCGCAGCGAATCGAGGATAACAGGCGTGGAGCGCGACGCTCTGTCGTCGAAAGAATGACCTCACTGGCAACAAACTCGCGCGGACAGAGCCGCGCGCTCCAGGTGCGAGAGTTTCGTTAGGCGCCATTGGAAGCGGCCGCCGCCTTGTATGGCCGGGCCGCCGGTCCGGTGTAGAGCGAGCGCGGGCGAATCAAGCGGTTGTTATCCTGCTGCTCGACGACGTGCGCGCACCAGCCGGCTACCCGTGAGGCGGCAAAGATCGGGGTATTCAGTTCCGGCGCGAACTCGAGCATGGTGAAAACAGGCGCGGCGTAAAGATCCACGTTCGCGCAAAGTTTTTTCTCGCGTTCCATCGTCGCCTCGAGCTTTTCGCAGATCGGGATCCACTGCTCCTTGCCACTGCGTTTCCCGAGATCGCGCCCGATCTCGCGCATGATCGGTACCCGTGAGTCGCCCGCTTTGTAAACGCGATGACCGAAGCCCATGATTTTCGCTTTCTTCGCGAGCGCATCCATCATCCAACCTTCGGCGCGCTCAGGCGTCTTGATCTCGTCGAGCATCTTCATCGACTCTTCATTGGCGCCGCCGTGGAGCGGACCTTTGAGCGTGCCGCACGCGCTCGTCACCGCCGCATACATGTCGGCCAGGGTGGAGGCAGTCACGCGCGCGGCGAAGGTCGAAGCGTTGAACTCGTGATCGGCATAGAGGATGAAAATCGTGTCCATCATCCGGATCTTCCACGCGGGCGGGACGGCGCCGCTCAATTTGTAGAAGAGGTTTCCCGCCATCGTTAGGTCGGGCCTCTCCGGCAACGGATTTTCGCCGCGCTGAATCCGGTAACCGTCCGCAATCAGCGTCGTCACTTTCGCGATCAGGCGAATCGCTTTGCGAATATTGGCATCGTGCGAGTGGTCGTTCAGGTCGGGATCGAAGGGCGCGAGCATGGAAACGCCGGTGCGCAGCATATCCATCGGATGCGTGTTCTTGGGCAGGAGACGAATCATTTCCAGCACTGGCTTGGGGAGCGAGCGTTCGGCCGCGAGGGCTTGGGAAAATTCCGCGCGCTGCTCGATTGTGGGCAGTTCACCGTTGAGCAGCAGATAAGCGACTTCCTCGAAGTTCGCTTTCTCGGCCATCTCGTGAATGTCGTAGCCGCGATACATCAGACCGGCGTTGGGATCGACCCAACAAATTTCGGTCTCCCCGGCGATGACTCCGGCGAGGCCGGGGCTGTAGGCTGGTTTAGTTTCAGTGCTCATAATTTGGTTGTCTCGTAAATCCTGCTCTTGCTCCTGCTTCCGATTTCGACAGAGAGAAGGATTAGGAGCAGGAGTAAGATTTGCAGTAATCGTTAGGCTGAATCATAACCGGTCCAGCGTTCCGACGCCGGATCGTACTCCAGCGTTTCGTAAAGTTCTTTCCGCGTCTGCATTTTGTCGAGCCAGCCGTTTTGCGTCCCCGTTTTTTTAAGCGCGCGGAAGAATTCCTCCGTTGCCCTCATTGAGACACGAAAAGCGCTCTGCGGAAAAATCACCATGCGATAGCCAAGCTCTCCTAATTCCTCGGTGCTGAGGAGTGGACTCTTGCCGAACTCCGTCATATTGGCGAGTAGCGGCACTTTCACCTCCTGCGCGAAATCACGAAATTCTTCCACGGTCTGCAACGCTTCCGGAAAAATCGCATCCGCTCCCGCGGCGACATATGCCTTCGCCCGCTGCACCGCGCCGTCGAAATCTTCAAGGGCGCGTGAATCGGTCCGCGCGATGACGAGGAAATCCGGGTCACGTTTCGCAGCGACCGCGGCGCGGATTTTTTCCGACATCTCTTCGGTATCGACGAGTCGCTTGCCGGCGAGATGGCCGCAACGTTTTGGAAACTCTTGATCTTCCAAGTGACAGCCAGCGAGACCCGCGCGCTCCAATTCGTAGATTGTGCGCCCGACATTTTCGGCGCCGCCGAAGCCGGTATCTGCATCGACGATGGCCGGAATTTTCACGGCACGCGCGATGAAGCCGGCCAAAGTTGCGATCTCGTTGAGAGTTAGCAGCCCGACGTCCGGTAAACCGGCGGTGCAATTCGCCAGTCCCGCGCCGCTGATGTAGAGCGCATCGAACCCGGCACGCTCGACCTGCAGCGCGATCGAGGCGTTCGGAACGCCGGGCATTGCGACCACGCCAGCAGCGATCAGCTTCCGAAGTCGTCGCGGTTTCATCAAGGCTTCCGACATGATGTATTCTAACTTGTCCAGGCGGCCTTGCACACGGCTGGGGTTTTACAGGCCTCCCGGAGGCGCCGCACAGCACTTCGTTAGGCTGGCATCTTCGCCAGCTCCATCAATTCGTTAGGGGTTTTGGCTTCCTCCAGCTTCCAACCGGCGGCCAAAATCTTCCGCGCCCCTTCGTCGCCCAGCGCGGGCACGACCAGGGCCTTGAACTTCCCTTCCAGTTGCTCGTCGCTCACCGGATTTCTCGCGTTGCCTAACGGATAATCGACCCGTTTGCTCAGGACACGGCCGTCCGCCAGGGTGACGTGGACGATGTTCGCCACTGCTTTGGCGTAGAGCGACGTGAGTTCTTCGTTCCGCTGCACGGTCACGTTCTCAAGAAATTTCCAGATCGCCGAATCCATGAAGCGCGCCGGCTGAAATTGTTTTTCGCTTACCTCGCCGTCGATCAGCGCGATGCTCGTGATGTAAGGCAGACTGTGATCCGCTGTCTCGCGCGTCTCCGGTTTCCATTTCTCCGGCTCGCTCCCGATGATGTCGACCGAGGCGTCGTGACTTTCGATCCGGACGGACTGGATCTTCGCCGGATCGCCGATTTCTTTGCGCAGGAACATGGCCGCTTCGATCGCGCTCTGGCTGTGATATTCGGCCGGCCAATATTTGACGCTCGTGTTCAGAATCATCGCCGCGGTGCCTTCGTTCACGTTCTTTTCGTTAGGCCGTTTCACAAAGATCTCGCCGACGTCGCCTAACGACACTCCAAGCTCCTTCTCGAACCCCATTTGCCCTTCGAAAATCGGCGCCGGCCCGGTCATCCCGGCGCGGGCGAGGAGCGCGGCGTAGACGCCATGCCGCGCGGCGTTGGCAAAAGCCACGCCCTTCCAGTGCGACAACTCCCCGACGCGCGCCTGGCGGAAGGCGGCGCAGTTCACGCCCGCGATATTGACCGCGTGACGGGTCTTCTCCGGGTCGAGTTTCATCAATCTCGCGGCCGCCAACGCAGTCGAGAACGCGCCATAGGTCGGGTGATCCCACCCACGGGCACGGATGCTCGCGGCGTCGCAGAAACGGCATTGTACTTCGTAAGCGAGCGCGATCGCAGTGATGAGCTCGCGGCCGTTCGCACCGACGCTCTCGGCGACAGCGAGCGCGGCGGCGATGTTATCACTCGGATGCGCCGGCTCCTTCGAGAGATAAGTGTCGTTGTAATCGAAATAGCGAATGCAACAGCCGGTGGCGAAGGCGGCCCAATCCGGCGGCGCCTGGTGATCGGTGCCGATAATCGTCGCGCCGTTCGTGGCCGAGAAATCCGAGGCAACTTTGCGCGCGATCACGCAGGGCTCTTCGTTCCACGCACCCAGAGCACAGCCGAATGAATCGATCACGCGGCGTTTTACCTCATGCACGACCTCCGGGGCGAGGTCCTCATAAGTTAAGGAAGAGGCGTATTCGGCGAGACGATGAGCGAGTGATTTTGGCATAAGAGAGCCTGCAATCTGGCGACGAATCGCGCGGCGGCAACCGCGCCGCGCGAGTTCTTGTAGTCGGGGGGCGGTGACCCGGTGAGAGCGAAGTTGCTCCGCCCCACAGCGGCCGGGGTCAACTACCCCGGCTACAACTCATGCTTGTGTTCACGGGGAATTCATCCGTGCTCATTCGTGTGATCCGTGGTTAAACTTCTCCCACATGAGCAAAGTTTATCCTAGCGCCGAGGCGGCGCTTGCCGGCCTCCTTCACGACCACATGACGATCGCCGCAGGCGGATTCGGGCTCTGCGGCATCCCGGAGAATCTGATTGTCGCATTGCACGACAGCGGTGTAAAAGGACTCACCATCGTCGGTAATAACGCCGGCGTGGATGGCTTCGGCATGGGGATTCTGCTCACCACCCGGCAGGTCGAGAAGGTCATGGCTTCCTACGTTGGCGAGAACAAGGAGTTTGAACGCCAGGTGCTGGCGGGTGAACTCAAACTCGAACTCATCCCGCAGGGCACACTCGCCGAGCGCTTGCGCGCGGGGGGCGCCGGCATCCCGGGGTTCTATACCCGTACCGGCTTCGGCACCAAACTTACCGAGGGCAAGGAGACGAAGGTTTTCGACGGCAAGGATTACGTGCTCGAACCCGGCATCAAGACTGAGGTCTCACTCGTGAAGGCGTGGAAAGGGGACAAATCCGGTAACCTGATTTTTCGAAAAACCTCCCGGAACTTCAATCCGATGATCGCCAGTTGCGGCAAGGTCTGCGTGGCCGAGGTCGAGGAACTCGTCGAGATCGGCGAACTCGAGCCCGATCAGATCCACACGCCGGGCATCTTCGTTGACCGAATCATTCAAGGCGCGAGCTACGAGAAACGCATCGAGTTCCGCACCGTGCAAGGCAGCGTGGCCTCGAAGAAAGAGAATCCAACCCGTGAGTTGATGGCGAAGCGCGCGGCGCAGGAGTTGCGCGACGGTTACTACGTCAACCTCGGCATCGGCATTCCCACGCTGGTGGCCAATTACATTCCCCAAGGAATGAACGTCACCCTCCAATCCGAGAACGGCCTCCTCGGCATCGGCCCATTCCCGACCGAGAATCAAGTGGACGCCGACCTGATCAACGCCGGCAAACAGACCATCACGACGATGCCTGGCTCCGCTTTTTTCTCGAGTGCTGACTCGTTCACGATGATTAGCGGCGGACACATCGATCTCGCTATTCTCGGTGCGTTCGAGGTCACGGACCAAGGCGACATCGCGAATTGGATGGTGCCCGGCAAGATGGTGAAAGGGCCCGGTGGGGCGATGGACCTCGTCGCCGGCGTAAGGCGCGTGGTTGCGGTGATGGAGCACTGCGCCAGGGACGGCAGCCCGAAGATTTTGAAGCAATGCACGCTGCCGATCACAGGACTTGGCGTCGTCAGCCTCATTATCACCGACCTGTGCGTATTCGAGGTGAAGGACGGAGGCGGGCTCGTCCTCACCGAACTGCATCCCGGCGCGACTGTAGACGACATCCGCGCCAAGACCGGCGCGCCGTTCGACGTCACGCTCAAGCGCTGACTCACGATGCAGCGGATCAGGTAGCGGGCCGGAGATGAGCGACCGCAATTTCTTCGCCGAACTAAAGCGGCGCAATGTCGTGCGCGCCGGCGCGTTTTATGCAGCCAGCGCGTGGTTGTTGGTGCAGGTGGCGACACAGGTCTTCCCATTCTTTCATATCGCAGAATGGGTCGTGCGCTGGATCGTGGTCGCGGCCTGCATCGGGTTTCCCTTTGCGATGGTGTTTTCCTGGTTCTATGAATGGACGCCGCACGGTCTCCAGCTTGAAAGCGAGATCGCGCCTAACGAGTCTATCACCCGCCAGACCGGCCGGAAGCTCGAGCGCTGGATCATTGCCATCCTCGGCCTGGCGGTCGTCTTGTTATTGGCCAATCAATTCGTCCTCCATCACGACGACAACAAACCGGCCGAGACGACCTCCGGGGCGATCCCGATTCCGGGTAAGTCGATTGCCGTGCTCCCCTTTGCTGATCTCTCTTCCAAGCACGATCAGGAGTCTTTCTCCGACGGCATGGCGGAAGAAATCCTCAACGCGCTCGCGCGACTCAAGAACCTGAAAGTGGTCGGGCGTGCCTCATCCTTCCACTACAAAGACAAGGACGCCGACCTGAAAAAGATCGGGGCCGATCTCGGGGTCGCGCACATTCTTGAAGGCTCGGTGCGCAACCAAGGCGACCAGCTCCGCATCACGACCACCCTGTTACAGACCTCCGACGGCGTCCAGGAATGGTCTAACACTTACGTCGGCAGGCTTGCCGATGTCTTCACTCTGCAGGAATCCTGCGCGCGCGATATTGCCAGTCAGTTGTTCGTCGTCCTCGCTGAGAATGGCCGGCAGCGACTGGTCGATAAGACGACCGACAACGCCGAGGCTTATGCGCTATTTATCGAAGCACAGACCATGGTTAACGCCCGCGTCGGCGATAACCTTCCCCGTGCCATCGCAAAACTGGAAAAGGTGATCACCCTCGATCCAAAGTTTGCGCGCGCCTGGGCCAAGCTCGCGATCGCGCACGCCGTACTGCCGCAGTACGTCAGCGGGAGTGACTGGCCGACACACTTAAGCTTATCCGAGGCCGCCGCCAACCGCGCCGTCGCCCTCGATGCGGACGATGCCGAGGCCTACGCCGCGCTCAGCTATGTCGCCTTCTCGCGTCGTCGCTATGTCGAGATGGTGGCGCCGGCCGCGCGCGCGGTCGGGTGGGAACCGGAGGATTTCACCGCCAATTATTGGACGGCTAACGAACTCGCGGCGACCGGCCGCTCGGCCGAAGCGGAAGTGATTATCGATCAAGTGTTAAGTCGGGATCCCGCAAACGCCCTGGCTCTTTACTATAAGTCCATGCTGCGTTTCCTGGCTGGCGACGATGCGGTGGCGACCAATGCGGCGAGGCGGGCCGAAGCTCTGGGCTTGCCCTTGGGCGGCCTAACTCTGTCCCATATCTCGGCCCAGCATGGCGACCACGATCGCGGCGCCGGGGCAATGGGGCGAGCGCTGGCCGCCATGGGCACGACGTTTACCTCTGCGCAGTTGGAAACCATCTATCGCGGCGCCTACCTGGGCGAGGCACAACGCGCCGCGGCCCTGCAGGTGCTCGCGGCGAGACCGAACGATCAATATGTCTCGAGTATGCTCCTCAGGCTGGGTGAACCCGCACGCTCCTTCGAGGATTTTGAGCACAGTTCTACTGGCCTGTCCGACGCCTATCTGAACTTCCTTTGGTATCCCGATGCCAGGGCGCGCAAGGCCCGGCAAAGCCCGGCCTTCCAGGGTTTCGCCAAGCGCATCGGGTTGGTGGACTACTGGAAGAAAAACCGCTGGCCAGACCTATGTTCCCCACACCCGAAAACGGCCCCGACGCTTTCACCTGCCGATGAATTTCTTCACCGAACTGAAACGCCGCAATGTCGTCCGCATGGCAGGGCTCTATCTCGTCGGCGCCTGGCTGCTCGTGCAGGTGGCGGGCACCATCCTGCCCATGTTCGGCACGCCGGATTGGCTGCCGCGCACGATAGTTATCCTGCTTGCGATTGGCTTCGTGCCGGCACTGATCTTCAGCTGG
>JBBSGS010000088.1:0-10345 GCA_038253875.1 Chthoniobacterales bacterium | reverse complement strand
TGCAATCGCGATCCAGCCCAAGCACCGCATAATGATTTTCTGCGGGAGCCTTCAAGCGCACTGCCTAAGCGGATTCACGAAGCTTCGACCGTCAGTTCGCTATTTCGTTATGCCTTCGATTTCGTCGGCCAGCGCAGAGGCCTCGTAGACTTTGCGGAGCGCTTCGCTAATCGCCGCGGAATCGACGGAAACGGCGCGCGCCTGTTTGTCTTCGAAGACGTAGTCGAGGACGAGCGATTGGATGTTGCCGTCGAAAATGATGCCGACGAATTCGCCTGCCCGGTTAACGACGGGACTGCCGCTGTTGCCGCCGATGATGTCGGCGTCGCAGACGAAGTCGAAGTTTGTGCCTAACGAGAGTTGGTCTTTGCGGTCAACCCAGCGTTGCGGTAGCTCGAAAGGCTCTTTGTTCTGGTGTTCGGCGGAGCGCTGATAGAGGCCGCTGAAGTTCGTGAAGGGCGCGATCTGTTTGCCCTCCTGCTCATAGCCGCGCACGGTGCCGTAGGCGAGGCGGAGAGTGAAGGTCGCGTCCGGATAACTGTTGGTTCCGTTGATCGCGAAACGCGCCTTGGCGATTTGGGCGTACGCCTGTTGCTTCGCTTCATCATTGGCATCGACAGTCTTGCGCGCGGCCCGCGCGGTCGAATCGATCAGAAGCATAAGGTCAAGCATAGGATCGTTCGCCGCCTTGAGCGCAGCGCTATCGCCCGCATACAGTTTCTTGCGCAAAGCAAGATCCTTTAGCTTCGTCCCTGTGACGAGCTCCGTGGCGCGGGTGGCTGGTGATTTGCCGGCCAGGAGTTTCTTCACCAACGGATCATCGGCGCCTAAGTGGCTGGCGAGGTCAGTGAGAGAATCGGTTAGCTGTAATACCTCAAGGTCGTCATAGACTGGCTCGGTGGAAAAGAGCTGGAGTTCGAGAGAGTCAGCCGAGCTTTCGCGGAATTCCGGCAGGCGCTCGCCATTCGGTTTCGCTCGTTCTTCCGGGGCGCGCACGAGCAGGCGCGCATAGTGGGGGAGTATGCCACTAAATCCCAGGGCCCTCTCATAGTAGTCGTAAACTGGCGCTACCTTGATAATAGCCGCCTGCGCGGCTGCGATTTTGTCGTAGGCCGCGAGCCCTTCCTTAAACTCTTCGTCCTGGCCTGCGCGTGCCTGTATGGCCTGGCGCAACTTGGCTTCGTCGCTCTGCAATTTCTGGAAGATGGCCGGGTCGAGCAGACCGGCAAGGCGTCCTTTGAGAGCTTTGCGGCTGTTTTGCACGCCGAAGAGATCGTCCCGGGCGCGCCGGGCGTTTTCGAGCGAGCGCTCACCATAACTGGTGAGGTTTACCTCCCGGCGGTATAGCACAGCCATTCTCTGCGGAAGCTGCCGGTCGCGCGCGTCGGTCAGGACGGAGAGAGTGAGTTCGCGATCCGTCCCCCCGGGATTTCCGCTCACAAAGACCAGGTCCCCTTCCTTTGGACCGGCCGGATTGAAGTTGAGGTAATTGGCGATGTTAGCCGGCTTTCCATCTTCGTAGACGCGAAAAATGCAGATATCGAGGTCATAGCGCGGATACTCGAAGTTATCCGGATCGCCGCCGTAGAACGCAGCCTGCTGCTCGGGCGCGAAAACGAGCCGCACATCAGTGTATCTCTTATAACGGTAGAGCTGATAGGAGCCGCCTTCATAGAGGGTGATGACGTTGCTCCGCTGAGCGGTCTTGTCTTTCGACTCCTTCTCGATCTGAGCGATGATCGCGCGGCGCGCGGCAAGGGCCGCGTCCGCAGTCATCGATGGCTTGATGGCGGCGTTGACGCGGTCGGTCACATCTTCGATCGACTCCAGGACGTTGAGCTCGAGATCGAGCGCGCGCTGTTCTTCCGCTTGCGTTTTGGCGTAGAAACCGTCGTGCAAATAATTGTGCTCGGCGCTGCTCAGCTTCTGCAAAGTGTCGGCGCCGACATGATGATTCGTGATCGCAAGACCGTCTGCAGAGATGAAGGACCCGCTCCCACCGGAGTTAAAACGCACACTCGCCTTCTGCAGGTGATCGAGCCATTGCGGGGTCGGGTCGAAATGATATTTCTGCTGCAACTGTGCCGCCGGCGGATTATTGAAAAGCCACATCCCGTCATCGGCGCGGGCGGCGGCGAGACTCAAAGCTACAGACAGAACAACAACAAGCGAACGGAGCGAGGTCATGGCCGAATGTAGAGAGGAGGATGCGCTTGGCCAACCACTTTGCACTCGGGCGCGAGTGTGCTTACCGGTGGGAGCGTGACGGCAAAGTGCTCGCATCTTCACCGTAACCCGGCGAGGATGTGCAAGCCGATGAGCAGGGATTTCCAGGAACTGGATTTTAGGGAGACGTCGCTGGGCGAGCTGAGCCTGCGGCGGCGTCGCGTGCTGTCGTTAGGCGGGGTGGAAGTTTACGAAGTGCAACTGGGCGACGCCTTTCTCATGTCGAGCTTGTTCCACGAAGTGGAAGTGGCGCTTGCGCATCTAGGTTTAGGTGAATTAAGTGGCTCGTCGTGGGACGTGGTCGTGGGCGGGCTGGGGCTGGGCTACACGGCAGCGGCAGCTCTAGAGCATGCCGAGGTGGCGTCGCTTCTTATCGTGGACGCTTTGCAGCCGGTAATCGAATGGCACCAACGCGCGCTCGTGCCGCTCGGCGAGAAGCTCACGGGTGATCCACGCTGCCGCCTGTTGCACGCCGACTTCTTTGCGCAAGCGAGATCAAAGGAAGGTTTCGATCCGGAGAAGCCAGGGAGGCTGTTTCACGCCGTGCTCTTGGATATCGATCATTCTCCGCGCAGTCTGCTGCATCCCAGTAACGCTGCCTTCTATGAAGCGGAAGGTCTGCGCGCTCTCTCGGCGCACTTGCGTCCGGGCGGTGTCTTTGCCCTCTGGTCGGACGACCCGCCTGACAACGATTTTCTCGACGTGCTCGCCGACGTTTTCGCAACCGCCCGCGCTCACATTGTCAGCTTTCCGAATCCGCTCCTGGAAGGAACCTCCGAGAGTACGGTTTATGTCGCCTGCAAGGCATGACTCATCCGGCGCGTGACCGACGCGGCTGACTAACGAATCCTGCCGCCTTTCCGCAGGCGGAGAAGAAGGCCGCCCATTTGCGGGTGACGTTTGGTTCGAAATCGCTCTTCCGCCCCGGCGAAGACGGCTGCATCCGGCATTGCGCCCGAGCAGCAAGCGCGTTTCTTGCTCCAAACTGTGTCGGACATTCATGCTACCGTTGCACCTTTGAAACAATGATCTCCAGCCATAAAAACTCTTATTCCCGCCTCGGCACTCTTGTGTTGACGACGCTGATCGTGCTCCAGGTTTGCGCCTCGTCTGCGCTAGCGCGCCGCGACAAACCGCCCGTCTTCGCCAAATCGGCAGAGGATCCGGTTCTGCAGCGACGCATTGCGACCCTCGCACCCGATGTGGACCCGGAGGAGGCTCGCCTGGTCGCCTATACCGCCTATACGACCGGGCGGGAGTTGGCGCGCAAATGGCGCGTGCTCTGGCCGCCGGGCCTGCAGAATTTCCTCGTAAATACGGGAGCGCGAGAAGGGGGTCTCTGTTTTCAATGGGCGACCGAACTCCTTATCCGCCTGGATGCCCTCCACCTCAAAACACTTGAACTCCATTGGGTCGAGTCCTATTCGGGAACGGCGAGCGAGCATAACGTGATTGTAGTCACAGGCAGGGGCCAGCCATTCGCGCAAGGGATTCTCCTTGATAACTGGCGTTACTCCGGCCGTCTCGCGTGGGGTTCAGTTACCGGCGATCCAGAGTACGAGTGGCGGGAGAATCGCGGCGAACTCACGCGTCGCCTGGAGCGTGGCAGAAGCGAGAGCGCGCACCGCCAGCAACCTCCCGGGAAGAACCGAAGCAGCGCAGGTTTGTGAATCGCGCACAGCGAGTGCGGACGCCTCGCCGCGCCCTTGGCTTTGTTCCTATTCGGAAGGCGTGCCGCAAGCTTGCGTGCGATTCATTGATTAATATGACATTCCGCATTCGCTTACTCTTACTCGGCGCCGCTTTTGTTTTCACGAGCTGCGCGAGCATGAAAGTGTCGGAGTTTCAAAGCGGATGCCCGCTGCTGAATCCGGCGGAATTTTTCACAGGGCACACCAGCTCGTCCGGAGTCATGGAAAATCGCGGCGGCGCGCCGGTGAAACGAGTGACGACCACGACTGCAGGGCACTGGGAAGGCGCGACCTTGCATCTCGAGCAGGATCTCTTTCTTGGTGAAGCCAAGCCGCAGCATCGTTCCTGGCGCATCCGCAAACTCGATGCGCACCGCTACGAAGCGACCGCGAATGACATGGTGGGAACGGCCTCGGGCGAAGCCTACGGCAACGTCTTTCACTGGAGTTTTACACTCGCGCTCTCGCCGGGGAATCCGCTCGCGAATGTACGAATGAGTCAGTGGATGTATCTGCAGCCGGATGGGCGCACCCTCATCAATCACTCCACGATCCGGAAGTTAGGCATCGTCGTGGCGCAGGTGACGGAGCAGTTCCGGCGCTATGGCGAAGTGCGCTAAGGGAGTTTTAGCGTGCCAGGGTTAATCCTCCGAAAGGACCTGGAAGCGGAGGCAGGACACGGTGCTAGTTGAGCAATTCAACCGGGTCGCCTTTGCGCACCATTCCTTCGACCAGAACCGCGCCATAGATGCCAGTCGTGCCGCCATGTGTTTGCGCTACCGTCCTCAACACCGCGGGAGCTTTTTCGCCGGTCTCCGGATCGAGCGTGATAATCATGCAGCGCGGATCGCGTTGCACGATGGAGATCGTCGCCTTCGACCCGACGCGGAGCGAGCGGCCGAGCCATTCGTCCTCGGCAAAGCCTGCCAGGTTCGTTAGGTCGAGATAGATGTTGGCCCGGAAGCGCCGCTTATCGACCGGGATGCCTGTTTCGTCGGCTAACTGTCTCACCGTTTGCACCGCGAGGAGCGACACGGGACGACAGTCCGTCAATGCGCGCTCTGAGCGTTGCAAGGTTAGGCGAGGTCTGTTGTCGAGCCCGTCGCAGAGCAAGTCGATCAACGCCGGGTCATCAATCGCGAGTGTATCTCCCGTTGGAGTCTCCACTTCGAGCAGCAGTTCTTCCGAGCCAGCGTAAATGGGGGTGGCCCCGGGCGCGAGACTCTCCGCCGCAGCCAAATTCGGAGGCGCGGCAGCTTTCTCCGGCTGGCGGAAGCGCGGCCGAAAACGAAGCATCTGACGTTGATCTCGCGCCGTCAGGTAAGGAAGTCCTGCCCGAGCGGCCGAGCTGCGAAAGGCGAAAAGACGGTCGCAGTAGACGCCGGAAAAGCCCGCAAACATCTCCTCCAACTCCTCGCCGCGCATACTTTTCACCGGATAGCGCCAAAGGCTTTCGACCGTTCCGATGATGCTCATGTCGAAGATCAAGTATCCAAGGAAAATTCTCTCGGTGTAAAGCAAATAGACCGCCCTCTGCGAGCGACGACGCCAGCTGTTGCCGCGACGAAGGCACGTTATCGATGTATCAGTGAGGATGTCCGATCCACGAAACGTTGCCCACGACAAGAAAGTGAAACAGGAAAAAGAGCATGAGAAGCCGGAAACAGGCTCCGCCGCCGGGCACAAAACAGCTGGCGAAAGTGGGCCCGCAGCTGGCGCCGATCAGGGGCCAGGCGAGCTGGAGAAGTCGGTCGCGGTGCTCTCGAAATTGAAGGAGATGGAGTTCCATTCCCGGGCGAATATTGAAACCCTGGCAGAATTGACCCTCACGATCGAGGATGAACTCAAGCAGAAGGAATTTTCGGATCCGATCGGCGGCTTGTATTCCGCGCAGGATCAATTCCAGACCAGGATCACAGAATTGATCGAGAACTACGAAGCGCACGTGGAAGGTCTGAAACCTTCGGCTTGATCACGGATGCGGTCTGGGGAACGGGCGCGCCTCGCGCACTGGCGGCGGCGGCGCGCCGCAGCGAACTTCTACTAGCGCGAAAAGAAATCAAAGTTCGCGATGGCGAGGCGCACGCGCTCCCCGGAGAATACGGCTCCGCCCGTTCCTCATGGCTCGACGCCGCGCGTCCTCTGCGCTTGCCTAACGAAACAAGAAGTCAGGCAGCGACGCGCCGCTTTTGTTTCACGAGCGAGGAAGTGGAGCGGCCACTTGTGCGCGTCCCGTTTCGTTTTGGCTTGAGCGACTGATTTCGATTGAGGCTTTCCTGTAGCACCTTCACCAGGTCAACGACATTGGTCGAGCGCACGGCAGCGACGGGTGCGGCAGCGACCTCTTTTTTGTTCGCCTTCTGCTCGATCATTTCGAGGACGGCGTCGCGGTATTCGTCGCGATATTTTTCCGGTTCCCATGGCACCGTCATGCCGTCGATCAAGGTCTGCGCCATTTTCAATTCCTTGTCGTTGATCGCGCTCTTAGAGCCATTGTTAAGCTCGCTCGGGCTCAGGATTTCACTCGCGAAATGCATCAGCTCGAGAACGAGGAACAACCCGTCGGGCTTCACCGAGGCGAGATGCTCGCGGTTGCTGATCACCACTTTGGCTACCCCGATTTTGCCCGTGCCGCTAAGCGCCTTGTGTAAGAGCGAATAGGCTTTCTCACCGCCTTTCTGCGGCTCGAGGAAATAGGGCTTGTAGAAATACTTCGGGTCGACCTGGTCGAGATCGACGAAATCAGTGATATCGATCGAGTGGGTCGATTCGATCTTCACTTTCTCGAAATCCTCGTCCTTGAGAACAACGAAGTGGCCGCGCTCGTATTCGTAGCCTTTGACGATCTCATCGCCCGATACTTCCTTCATGTCCGCCTCCGCGACCTTTTTGTATTTGATCGGGCTGAGGTCGGTCCGGCGAAGTTGCCGGAAACTTATTTTCTCTTCACGAGTGGCCGGAAAAACGGCGACCGGGATGTAGACGAGACCGAAGCTGATACTGCCTTTCCAAATTGCGCGCATAAGAAGAAAAAGGTAAGCACATTACGTACAAGCCGGGCGGGAAGTCAATCCGGGACTAACGAATAGATCGCGGTCCGGGCGCCCGGCGATTCAATCCATCAAAACTAGATGCAACACTGGATCGGCACTTCGGGATTTCAGTACGCGGAATGGAAGGGGACTTTCTATCCCGAAAAAATGCCCGCGAGCAAGATGCTCGGGTTTTATGCGGAGCGCTTCGCGACGACGGAAATCAATTACACTTTTCGCCGCATCCCGAGCGCACAGACGATTCAGCGCTGGGTCGAGGGAACCCCGGCGCGTTTTGCTTTCAGCCTGAAAGTGCCCCAGCGGATCACGCACTTCGCCAAGCTGCGCGACTGCGGCGACACGCTCCGGTTTTTCTTCAGCGTCGTCTCCGCGCTCCGGGAAAAGCTGGGACCGGTCTTGTTTCAATTGCCGCCCTCTTTCAAGAAAGATGTAGCTCTTCTCAGCGATTTCCTGCGCGAATTTCCAGAGGGTATGCGCGCCGCTTTTGAATTTCGGGACGCTTCCTGGTTTGCGGATGAAACCTTCGCTGCTCTCGCGAAAGCCGGCGTCGCGCTTTGCATCGCAGACAGCGAAAAGCTCCAGACGCCGGTCGTGGCGACGGCGGATTACGGTTACCTGCGTCTGCGGAGGGAAGATTACGGGGAGGTCGACATTCAACGATGGGCCGAGATCGTTAGGCAGGAGGCGCCGAAATGGTCGGATGCCTTCATCTATTTCAAGCACGAGGAGAGCGGCATGGGCCCGAAACTCGCGCAACAAATGAGCGCTCAATTGGGCGAAAGCTAGCAGAGGGATGCGCTTCTGCGCGTCCAGTTTCATGCGTTACAGAGCACCAAGTCCAAAGCTTGTCCCGCGCGCCGCACCTATTCTGTGCGATCTATTCAATATGGAAGCGAAAACGAAAATCACCCGCGAACAGATGGTGGATCTGCTCAACCAGGATCTGGCGCGCGAATACCAGGCGATCATCGCCTATGTCATCTATAGCCAGACCCTGAAAGGCCCGGAGTACGGGCACATCGCGCAAGAACTCGAAGCCCACGCGGCCGAGGAATTGGCCCACGCCCTCCTCATCGCGAAGCAGGTCGATTACTTCAACGGCACTCCGGTGAACAAACCGAAGGAAGTAAAAGTCTCCAACAAACCGAAGGAGATGCTCCGCTTCGATCTCGAGAACGAAAAGCAAACCCTGATCAACTATCGCCAGCGCATCCGCCAGGCCGACGCCATGGGCGAGTTCGCGCTCGGGGAGACCCTGCGCAAAATCATCGCTGAGGAACAGGACCATTTGCAGGACCTGGCCGACGCTCTCGGGATCGACACCCCGAAGATCGAAGGCTGAGCATTTCGACCCGCCGCCACCTGCCTAACGACGAGGTTATTTTGAGGTCGTCGCGACGATATAGTCGCGCAGCTCGCAGGCGGCGCGGGAAAGATGGCGCCGTTTGTTCCAAAGCAGAGCAATCGTCCGCGCCGGCTTCGGCTCGCCTAACGAACGATAACTGACCCGCGCGGAGGAATCCCGCGCCATCGCCGGCGCCAGGGAAATGCCGACGCCGGCGGCGACGAGCGCCTGCACCGTTTCCATTTGCGCGCTCCGGCAACTGATCTGCGGGGTGAATCCCTTGGCGTAGCAGAACTGCAGGCTCTGCGTCCCCAGGCAATGGGTGTCCGCCATAAAGATGAATTTCTCCGGCTCGAGGTCGGCCCCGGAGAGCGTGCGTTTGCGCAGGAGCGGATGCCGCCTGGGGAGAACGAGGAGGAGTTCCTCGCTGAAGAGCGGCCGGATTTCCACCCGCGGCGAATCGATCGGCAGACTCGCAAGCGCGAGATCGATCTCCTGATTCTCGAGCGCGCGCAAAGCGCGTTCGGTCGTCTCTTCATGCACGATCGTGGCGACCGCGGGACAGCGCCGGGCGAAGCCGCGAATGATTTTCGGCAAGAGATAAGGTGCGATCGTCGGGAGCGCGGAGAGGTTAACCTGTCCCCGCGCTTCCCCCCGCGCATCGCGTACTTCCCGGCGCGCCTCCTGCAATTCGTGCAGCACTTTCTCGGCGCGTTCGCGAAAGAGCTCGCCCGCGGGCGTAAGCAGCGCTCGCCGGGATTTGCGCTCGAAGAGCTGCTCGCCCAAATCCTTTTCCAGTTTCAAAATTTGCTGGCTAAGCGAGGGCTGCGCGATGTAACAGCTCTCCGCCGCACGGCTGAAATTGCCGGTCTTCGCGACTGCGAGAAAATAGCGCAACTGATGCAGTTCCATAGGCAACGCCTATCTCCAAGATAGGGAAAGCGTCTTTCTCTCCTATCGCACTTCTGGCTAGCTTGCCAACTCGCGCACCGAGCGCCTCCAACAACCGCAGCAGCCGAAAGGAACTTTATGCCGAAAATCAAACGAGCCAGAAACAACGACGCGACCGGGAAGATCAAGGAATTGGCCCCCGACATTTCCGAGATGGCGGGGACGACCCTGACCTCCAATCAAGGGACGCCGATTAACGACACCAACAACACGCTCAAGGCGGGCGAGCGCGGCCCGTCCCTCCTCGAAGATTTCCTCATGCGTGAAAAAATCACGCACTTCGATCACGAGCGCATCCCCGAGCGCGCCGTCCATGCGCGCGGCGTCGCCGCGCACGGCTATTTTCAGGCTTACAAAGCGGTCCCCGACCTAACGAAAGCGGGCTTCCTCAACGATCCCTCGCGGCAGACCCCCGTCTTCCTTCGTTTCTCCACCGTCGCCGGCTCGCGTGGTTCAAGCGATCTTGCCCGCGACGTGCGCGGCTTCGCGATCAAGTTTTACACCGACGAAGGCATCTTCGACATGGTCGGGAACAACATCCCGGTCTTCTTCATTCAGGACGCGATTAAATTTCCGGACCTGATTCACGCGGTCAAACCGGAGCCGCATAATGAGATCCCGCAGGCCGCCTCGGCCCACGACACTTTCTACGACTTCATCTCCCTCTCGCCGGAAACCTTTCACATGCTCATGTGGGTAATGTCAGACCGCGCCATCCCGCGCAGCCTGCGCATGATCGAAGGCTTCGGCATTCACACCTTCCGTTTCATCAATCAAGCCGGGAAATCGCGCTTCGTGAAATTCCACTTCAAGCCCACCCTCGGCATGCACTCGGTCCTCTGGAGCGAGGCGCAGCAAATCTCCGGGAAAGATCAGGATTTCCATCGGCGCGATTTGTGGGACGCGATCGAGAACGGCGATTTCCCGGAATGGGAATTCGGCGTGCAGGTCGTGGAAGAGAAGGACGAGCATAAGTTCGACTTCGATCTGCTCGACCCGACGAAGCTGATTCCGGAGGAGTTGATCCCGATCACGCCCTTAGGCAAGCTCGTCCTCAATCGCAACCCGGATAACTACTT
>JBBSGS010000087.1:0-10351 GCA_038253875.1 Chthoniobacterales bacterium | reverse complement strand
GCCTGACCTACGCGCCGACCGGCGGAATCGTGGCCGCGCTTACGACTTCTTTGCCCGAAAAAATTGGCGGCGTGCGCAACTGGGACTATCGCTTTTGCTGGTTGCGTGACGCGACTTTCACGCTCTTCGCGCTGATGGGCGCCGGTTACTTGGACGAAGGGCGCGCCTGGCGCGAATGGCTCTTGCGCGCGATCGCCGGCAGCCCCGCGCAAATGCAGATCATGTATGGCGTGCGCGGTGAACGCCGGCTGGAGGAATACACGCTTCCCTGGCTGCGCGGATACGAAGGTTCGAAGCCGGTTCGGATTGGCAACGCCGCCTCGAATCAGCGACAGCTCGATGTTTATGGCGAGGTGCTGGACTCGATGTATCACGCCCATCGTGCCGGGATTGAAACCGACGATGCCGACTGGCGTCTCGACGTGGCTCTGGTCAACTTTCTCGAATCGAAGTGGGACGAACCGGACGAAGGCATCTGGGAAGTGCGCGGCGGAGCGAAGCAATTCACGCATTCCAAAGTGATGGCGTGGGTCGCATTCGATCGTGCGATCAAGCTAAGCCGCGAACTGCGTCGCGATGATGGAGACGTGCAACGCTGGGAAAAAATCCGGGATAAAATTCACCGGCAGGTTTGCCGCCGCGGTTACCACCGCAAGAAAAAAGCATTCACGCAATCGTACGGTTCGGATCAGCTCGACGCGAGCATTCTCATGATGCCGCTGGTCGGCTTTCTCCCGGCGAGCGACGAGCGCGTGCGCAATACGATCGAGGCCGTGCAACGCGACCTGACGCGAGACGGATTGGTCCTGCGCTACCGGCCAGAGAAAAGCGGCGGCGACGGATTGCCGGGACAGGAAGGCGTTTTTCTGCCCTGTTCCTTCTGGCTGGTCGATTGCCTGAATTTGCTTGGCCGGAAGGAAGAGGCGCGTGCGCTTTTCGGACGCCTGCTCGACCTGCGCAATGATCTCGGGCTCCTTTCCGAGGAATACGACCCCTTCGCGAAACGCCAGCTCGGGAACTTCCCGCAGGCGTTTTCACACGTCGCACTGGTGAACAGCGCACAAATGTTGGGAGGCGCGGCTTCAGACGTGGGCGAGCGCGATAAGCAATCGCCGATCAACCGCGCGCGCGTATGACTACACTTAAGGTCGAAGCAAGCCTCCACTTGTCAGGCAAAGCCCTCTACTAAAGAGCAGACTCATTTTAGGACATCGCGATGCGCGACGATCGCAATCACCGCGAGGATTATTTGCGACGATGTGGGAACCTTCAGCTCAGCTATGTTTTGCCGCCGCGGGCGGGGGATCAGGAGTAGCTGGCAAAAAATTCTCTGCTTCGTGTAGTGGTTGAGCTTCGAGAGCCTGTTCTTTTATCACGCCAGCCTCGCTGTGTAACCCCGTCTCCGCTTCGGTCGATACCGCATCGGAATCTATGTGCGGCGACGCGCTCGCAGCCTTCACCGATGAGCCCGCGTCTTTCTTTGCTTCCGGCTTGTCCTCGATCATGGTGACCGGAACGCCGTTTGGGAAGATCACTTCACGGGCCTCATCCGGCATGGAGATGCCGTGTTTCTGGTAAGCGCCTTAAACAGGCGAATCAGCGACGACTTTACTTTTAAGGAACTATATTCATGGCCGTTGATCCAAAAGTAGATACGCAAATTGACGGTGGCTTGTCCCAAGGTCTCCGCCAGCACGGAAGGCTCTGGGTCTTTCAGGACGGCAGGATGGTCGCTTGGCACGCGACTCGCTATCTCCTGCGCCTCATCGATCGAATCATCGTAGCCAATTCCTACTACGAAGCTCTCGCGCCGATTGGCATTGGTAGTGAAGTTACAAAGGTTACTCTTATAAACCGTGGCGTTCGGAATCTGGACCAGGTTGCCGTCGAGAGTTATCAAAATGGTCGTACGCACATTCAACTGCCGGACATAGCCAGTCACACCGGCCACCTCTACCAGGTCACCCATCGCGAACGGTCGCTGCATGCTGAGGAAAATGCTTGCCAGAAAGTTCTCGATGATGTCCCGAAAAGCTATGCCTACGGCAAGACCTATCAGTCCTGTGCCGCCGACTACCGTCATGGCCAGTTGGGTAAGCCCGGAAACGCGAAGGACAATATAGATGCCGAAAAGGAAGACGATAAAACCGATTCCGCCGGCGATCATTTCGCGAAGAAGTTTCGTCCGAATTCGCTGCCGAAGCAGGGCGCGCATTAGTCGTGTCGCCAGCAGGCCGGCTGCTACCGATAAGACCAGGATGACGACCCGAACCCGAGAAAAGGCAGCGAGCTAATAAAATCCCGCCAAAGAACCAGCAGCTTGCTCCAGGCGGGACCAAAATCCCACATCGATGGAACAGTCACATCCATCCGGTTGACGACTGCGACAACGTCCTGGGTGTTTCCGGCCAGGTCGCCGGCCCATTTCTTGAGATCGGCTGATTGCGCGCGCGCCCCTTCAGGAAAACCACTCCTTCTTTCACTTCGACTTGCGGCGAATTAAACCAGCGGGTCGCATCCATGACACTTTGGAGGCGCTCCCGGATTTCCTTGTCGTGCGCGACGGGCTTTACGTCCACCTTCGAGGGCGCTATGGCAAGAGCCTGCTGTTCAGGGGCGGAGGGCGTCGCGGTAGCCGCGGCGGCCGTAGACTGGGCGAGCTTACTCTGCCCGCGAGCAGATACAAGGCGCAGCGAGTACAGCGGCTCGCGCAAGGCCGCTCCTAAGTGTCATGGGGCTCACCGTACCTAGTGCTTACCGACTGGCTGGATTCGAAATTCTCTCCTTCGGATCCAGCTTACTGCTAGCGCTTGAGAGAAATCTTATTCTCCACAGACTGAACCCCCGGCACGCCTTTGGCGAGATTCTCGGCGGCTTTCTTTTGATCGTCGGAAACAACGAAGCCGCTTAGCTGCACGGTCCCTTTGAAGGCGGCGATCTGGACATCAGGAAATTTAAAACTGGGCGAGGTGGCAAAAGTCGACTTTACCTGCTCGGCAAGTTTGTCATCGTCCTGATGTTCGGCGGTCGTTCGCTCGGCCGGCTCCTTGTTGCAGCCTGTGAACAGCGAACTGGAGATTAGGGTTGCCGCAATCGCGACGAACACTAATTGGGGAATTACTTTCATTCGGTTCCTTTCACTTCTCATCCCGCTAGGACTTGTTTAGCTTGGCTCCGGCCTTCTTCGCTTTGGCATCACTTAGCACCGGCTGCATGCGGGAATTTTTCTTGGTCGACCCCGCGACTCTGGTTTTCGGCCGGTTAGCTGAATCGGGGTTCGCCTTCCGTGCCTTGGCGTGAACAGTCATTTTCTTTGCGGGCATAACATTCGTAATCGCACGGTCTCGCGCATTTGCCACTGAAAGCGCATCGCTAATAGTTCGTTTCCCGAGCGACCAGCAGCCGTAAGCGTCTCGGGCGGTAGTCCGAATGCGCCGAATTTTATTCACATTGTCTCTTTGATGCGGGTGCGGAGCAGGCACCAGTTTACCGGATCGGCAGTGACGAATCCCGCCAGCATCGCGATCTGCATGATAAACCAAGAGACCGTCACAAGCGGACTTATTGAGAGAAGAGTTAGGAGTCCGCCCTAACTTCTGGCTTCTGCATTTCGCCGCCTGACGCATTGGTCGAAAAGAAATTCCCTTAGACTTTCTCGTTAACTATTTGTCGGGGTAGCCGCACCGTCGTAGTCTTCCGCTTATGACCGAAAGAAAGTCTACCGCCAAAGATAATGCCCGCGCCTCCGTGACGGAGAGCGAAGGTTTCACCTCGGGAAGAGCGCGCACGGAGCGCCGCCTCGCAAGCGGAAATCGACGGTCAGCAGCCGCCATCAAGGAGGCATCCCAGAAAGGGCGAAGCACTGCGTCGAGCAAACCCAAAAAGCCTTGACCCTTTTCGCCTGTCTTTGGACTCGGCCCGATCTTCTGGCTGCTAATCTCCAGCTTTATCCACTTAAAGCGCGGATACACGGCAGGGGTTCACCTAGGAGCTAGTCGTCCAAGCCAATCCCTATGTGGATCATCTTGCTTATCGGTTACCTTCTAACTTGGGCACTAATCCCGCGCATTCTGCTGGCGAAAAAGCCTCCCATTTCGACGTTTGCGTGGCTTTGGGCCATCATTCTTTTTCCTTTACTTGGGGCCGTTGTTTTACTTTGTCTTCGGCGTCGAGGGCATGACCCGAAAGCGGATTCGATCTCGCGCGGAATTTCGCCATTCGAGGTTAGACAATCCCCGCTCAGACGAAGAGGGAAAACAAGTGTCGCACCTGATCGAAATCTTATCGGGCGAAGAGCGGCGAACGATGACTGGCTTATCGAGAGTGAACGAATTCGCGCCCTCGACGGCCGACGAGATTCCCTGCTCACGAATGCGAAGTCGTTCTACGAAGCGCTTAACCAAAGCATCTCCGAAGCGCAGCATCATGCGCACATTCAGTTCTATACCGTGCGTGCCGATAAGTATGGACGCGCTCTGCTCGATGCCGCGGTGGCCGCGGCAAAACGTGGCGTGCAAATCCGCGTGCTGGCCGATCGCGTCGGGAGCCAAAGTCTCGCTCACGATTTTTTCGATCCCTTGATCGCCGCGGGCGGCCAATTTCAGTTCTTCCGCACTCTCGTTTTGCTGAAACATCGATTTTCGCTTAACCTGCGCAATCACCGTAAGCTCCAGATCATCGATGCCCGGCTAGCCTTTGTCGGCGGAATGAATCTCGGGCGCGAATATGCCGGCGAGGACCCGAGCATCGGGGGCTGGCATGACATTCAAATGCGTCTGCAGGGCAACATCACCGCATCTTTGCAAGACGTCTTCGCGAATGACTGGTACTTCGCGAGCGGAGAGGAGCTTGTCGCACCGATCTACTATCAACGTCATAGCGAAGAAGGAACCTATCTCGCGCAAGCGATCAGCGGCGGCCCTGATCTCCCGCAAGAGCCGATGCCGAAATCTTTCGCCCTCCTCCTGAACGCCGCCGCGACGAAGCGCGTCTGGCTCACGACAGGTTACTTCGTGCCCGATGCCTTCTTGTTAAACGCGCTCAAGATTTGCGTTGTGCGCGGCATCGACGTGCGCCTGCTCGTTTCAGAGAAGTCGGATCATCCAGTCTAGTTAGAATCGGACGCTCCTTCTACGAAGAACTGTTACAATCGGGCGTGCGGATTTTTGAATATCAGAAAGGCAAGAACCACGGCAAAGTCATGGCTATCGACGGCGAATGGCTTATGGTCGGTTCCGCAAATTTCGATCACCGTTCCATGCGACTGAATTTCGAGTTGAACGTGCTGGCTAAAGATCCGGTGCGAACGGCGGAGTTGGAAAACGTAATTCTCGCCTACTTTGAAGACAGTAACGAAGTTGATGAGACGCAGATCAGAAACAAAACTTTCTCTGAACGAATGACCGAAGCCGCGCTACGTCCCTTCGCGCCGCTCTTGTAAGGCGCTATTCTCACCAAAGAACGATGACAGCCGCGAACAAGAGGTAGAGCACAACGAGCCTTGTGCCTCCCGCGCGTCGCAAGCCTCCGCGCCAGGGAAGGAGTGCGGTCGCGACTACGGTCATGCCTGCCACATAGGTCAGAGGAAAGAAGGTGCGTGAAGATGGATGACCTAGACCCACGAGTAGCGCGGGGAGCACAATTCCGAAGATAAGGTTCAAAGTGTTACTGTTATAACATCCGCGGCGACAGCTGGTCCGCGACCGCTTTGGGCGAGACGAATGGCGGCGACGGCATTGGGAATTCCAGTCAAGGCGGCGATGCCCAGCGTCCCGGCGATGGCGTGGGAAATGGAATACTTCGCCGCGATCCAAACTGTCGCGGTGACGATCCCACGGCTGCCGGCGATGATCGCGAAAAGCGCGGGCAACAAGAGCAGCCAATGGATAAGCGAAGCGCCGACTGCTTCGTGTCTATCGACATCCTTTTTGATCGGCGTGACTGCGCGCATGAGAAAAGTGGCGATTGGATGAGGAAGCGGTAGGCGTTTGATTCGCGTCGGCGAGAGAGCTACTACCCAGATAAAAAGACCTACGAGCACTCCTATAAGCAACAAACTTAGAGACGGCGGCAGCACCCCGATGATTACTAGCCCGCCCACGAGCGTGGCGAGAAGGGCAATGCAGCCGCTGAAGAGAGCGTCGGCCGTGTTCACGCGCACCAATCCGGCAACGAGCGCACTCACGCCAAGAAGCGCGGCCAGGTTGAAAACGTTTGAGCCCAACACTACGCCCATGCCTAACTCATTGTGTCCGGCTGAAAGTGCCATCGAGGATGAGATTTCAGGTGCATCGGCTCCCAGCGCGGTCACGAGACCTAGAAGTCCTTCCGACAAGCTCAACGACGCTCCAATTCTTTCCAGCGCCACAGTTAGGAAGAAAATGGAAACCGACATGAGGACGAGCGATCCGAGGAAGATCGCGCTCTCATAAAGAAGATCGCTCACTCGTGTTTACCGAGCACCGCGACCTTCTCGCCGAGCACGTCCTGCACGTAGAGCGTTTGGATCAGGACGACGGCGACAACGGTGAGTGGCGTGGAAAAGATGACGCCGATCGTGCCAAACAACGCTGCAGCTAGAATCTGTACGGCGAGAAGTAAGGCCGGCGGCAGCGCGACCGCGCGTTTTTGGACGAAAGGCATGATGCAATAACCCTCGAAGACATTAACGCCCGTATAAATCACGGCCACCCAAGCCGCTTTCGAAGGGCTTTGCATTAGACCGATGAGCAGCGCCGGAACGGCAGCCGCGATCGCCCCGAGATAAGGCACAAAGAGGAGCAGCCCCGCGATGATGCCGAGCACGAGCGCGAGTGGCACATCGGCCCACCAAAGAGCAAGCGCGGTCAGCGTTCCCATCAAAGTCATCGTGATGGCGCGCCCGAGCAGCCACCAGCGCAAGGCTAGGCCGAGAGCTAACAGCACTTCGCGTCCGCGCCGCCGATGCTCGCGCGGGAGGAGAAACAAGAAGCCGGTTTCATAAATACCAGGCGACGCCGCAAGATAGAGACCAACGAAAAATATGAAAACGACAGCGCCCGCGAGCGCCATCGTGATTGAAAAAATCTGCGTGACCGAGCCAAGGATGGAAGTAAAGGAGAGCTGCAGTTCACCTAACGACGGCAAGCTGGAAAGAATCGCGCGCCCCCAATCCGTTTTCTGCAGCGACGTCTGGAGAACAGTGATCGATTGCGGCAGTTGCGCGACCAATACCTGTCCCTGCTGAAAGACCTGCGGCCCCGCCAGCCAGAAGAATGCGACGCCAATTCCGAGCAAAAGCAGAACGACTAGCGCCAAAGCCAGCGCGCGCGGAAGGCGCAGCCATCCGACCGCCAGCATCGTTAGGCCGCGCAAGAATACCCCGAGCAATACGCCGGCAAAAATCAGCAGCAGCGCATCGGCAAAGCTACGCAGGAGATAGAGCAGAATCAGCCCCATGGCTGCCAGGCCGAGCGCGATGAGCACATGGCGCAGCGTTTTCTGCTGCGGCGGGATATCGAGTTTCATCTTGTTTGACGACTCGTTAGGCATCGGCGTTATCCGCTATTCGGTTAGCGGTGACCGACATCCGGCTTTTTGCCGACGCGGACGGCATGAGCACTGGGCTGAATTCTTGATCCATAAAGTCGTGCGTACACTTGAGTGAATTCAGCGCCAAAGAAGCTAACGAGTGCTGAGTAGTAAATCCAAATCAGGAGCACGGCGAACGAGCCGGCGGCACCGAACGCACTCGCGGCCGCGGTCTGGCCAAGATACAGACCGATGAGATATTTGCCGGTTGTGAAGAGGGCGGCGGTGACAACGGCACCGATCCACACGTCCTTCCAGGTGATCTCGACATCGGGCAAATATTTGTAGATCATCGCGAAGAGAAGCGCCGCGGTAAAGAAGGATGCGCCGATGTTGACCATCTGCCAGAGCGCCGGCACTCCGGGCATCCAGTTATTTAGATAATCCTGCAGGGCAGTCAGCGCCGCGCTGATGAGGAGCGAGACTAGAAGGAGAAATCCGACACCGAGCGCGAGGGTGAACGAACGAAGCCTCTCGAGCAGCAACGAAAGAATGACACCGCGCCTTGGCTCCGCGCGGACGTCCCAGATCTTATTCAGAACGGCCTGCAACTCGACGAAGACGGCGGTTGCTCCGAGTAGAAAAGTAACGATGCCCGAAGCGATCGCCCAGATGCTTTTGCCAAAGCCAGTCGAAGCGTCCATGACTTGCCGGACGGCCTGCGCACCCTGGCTTCCCACCATGCGCTGGACTTCAGCAACGATCTTCTCCGTGGCGATATCGCGGGCGAAGAAGAGGCTGGCGGCGCCGACTGCAATCAGCAAGACCGGCGCGAGCGAGAAGATGTTGTAGAAGGCGAGCGATGCGGCGTAACGAAAGGTGTTGTCCTGCCACCTTCGACCACGCTTGTTTTCACCAGCCGCCAGGCCCCGCGCCAGCCGCGCGGTACTTCAGCTGTGTTCATTTCCTGCGCGGACGGTAAGCCTCCGGCGCTCGTTAATCGTGCGCGCTGCCGTAAACTCGCGTCGCCAGCGGAATCGTAGTCAGCAATCCCACTGCCAGGCACGTCCAGCCGATCGGCGCACGCCTTTCGGCGCACAGATAGTCATGAACTAGGAGTCCGATACCTATGCCTAAGATCGCGCGGGTGACCGCGATGAGTTCGACTTCCAGAACAGGGAGATCTGCGGTCTTCATACTATAGAGGACGGCAACATCAGGCCTTTGGCAATGTCACCACGACAGAACCTTCTTTGCGTTCCACCTTCATATCCGCGTCTTTTACCGGACCGGGCAGGGAGGTCATGGTTTCATAGTGTGACACGGTCATGCCCTGCATGTCGCCGGCGGCGGCATCGCTCTTCTTCTCTTCCTGCGCAGTGAGATGAAGCTGGTTGTTTTCGAACTTCACGTTCACGTCCGAGAGATTCTTGTCCGGCAGATAAAAATGGACCACGTACTTGTCGGCCTGATCTTCGATGTTCATGGCCGAGCCGAGCAGAGAGTTACTCGCTCCCATCGTCAGGTCGTTCTGGAAAACGTCACGCACGGACTGGTCCAGCTTCGCCTGCATCTGATTCATGTTCGCGAGCATCGTGTCAGCCCAATCAGCCGGACTTTCCGCTGGGTGAAGCGGTCGCGGTAGGTGCGGGAGAGGCAGCAGCCACGGCTGGCGCACTCGCGTTCGTCTTTGGAACGGTGATCACGACGACGTCCTCTTTCTGTTGCACGTTTACCTTGTCGGGCTGCACTGGTTTCAACAGTGCGATGAACTCTTCGTGACGTTCCGCCTCCGTCTTTCCGTTCGCCGTGCCTTCGTTTTGCGCGGTGATGTGCAGGACACCGTTCTCTACTTTTGCGTCCACTTTGGACTTGTCACCGCGCGGCACGTAAAGACGGGCGACGAATTTGTCATTGTGCTTGCGCAGATCGACGGAGTGGGCACGTGTCGATTGATCGAACCAAGGCCCGACGCCGCGGAAGGTATCGGCGAAGATCGAATCCATTTTCGTTTCCGGATCGCGCAACCGGACATCGTTATCCGCGAAGGGAGAGCTGGTGGGCGTCGCTGTAGCTAAAGGCGACATCACTGGCGTTGCTTTAGCCGCCATTGTCGCCGTCGCGGTTGCGGTGGGGATCGGGGTCGCAGTGTCAGCGGAAGTCGAATCGTTTTTCGAACAGCCGGCCAGGGCCAGCAAGCTCGCCAGCAGGGTGGGAAATATTACTTTCATCCCTCACCTTCGCGACGACCGCTTACTGGAACATGACGCCCTCGTTACTTATGTGTAATGAAAGTGCGTAGGCTGTTGTCTCTGATTCGAGGGGCCGCTCCGCCGCGTCAGTTGTGCTCCCGGAAAATCGTCACCGGCATTCCGCGCCGCAGGAGCGGCGTATATTTGATGGCGTTATCGAGGAGATTCGCGAAGGCCTGTCGCATACGCGCTGCGTCCAATGGAAGAGAGGCTGGCTCGGCGATCTCCGTCGCGATCTCGATCTCCTTTTCCTCTGCGATGTGTTCGTAGAGATCGACGACATTGGCGACTAACGAGTCAAGAGCAGTCGGCTGAAGGTTGAGCGGCATCAGGCCCGACTCCCCCTGCGCCACATCCATTAAGGTGCGGATGATGGTTTGCACGCGCTCCGTTTCCTCCAGCGCGTCCACGATTCCGTTCTGCGCGCCGTTGCTCTGAGTGCGCAGCGATTCGACCGAAACAAACCGATCTCAATGACGACGAAACACAATTTCCCCTCGTGAACCGCATCGGATAGTAAGGTTTGTATCGTTTCGCGCGGGTTCAACTCCCCTCGCCTCCAGATTTTTCGCAAGGGGAGTTCAGCGACG
>JBBSGS010000086.1:0-10366 GCA_038253875.1 Chthoniobacterales bacterium | reverse complement strand
TGAGCAGGAGAATGTTGAACAAGGGCTTGAACTCAAACGAGGCTTTCGAGGAAAGCACGGCCACCAGTTCTTCAGTGATAATGTCGGGCGCGCGACGGGTAAAAGAGGCGCCAGATGGCTTGGACATCGCGGACTATAGCGTAGATCTGGCGAATAGCGACCGGCGGGGCGGATGCCGCGCCCAAGGACGAAGGGACCAAGCTCTCCATGCCAATCAGGAACCCAGGCCGGAACGGAATGCCCAGCAAGGGTGGGCTTTCAAGCCATGAGGATTGAATAAGGCCGTAACGAAATCAAAGATAAGGCCGGGCTTTCAAAACAGGAAAGCAGGAAAGATGGAGATTGGCTCCCGCATCTTTTCCTGGCTTCGTGGCTTCCAGATTCATCATGTTTTCCTTTCCTGGGTTCTGCTTTCCTGATTCAATAACTTCGTCTCTTGTCCAAAGTCAGGGTTGAATCAGCCGGCGACGCTGCGAAATGCCGAGAGAAAAGCTTCCATTTCGCTCTTCCTGCCGATGGTGACCCGCAGGTGATTCGGCAGGGCCGGGAATAATCGGCCGACCTCCACCTTACGCTGCTTCAGACCTTTGATCAGCGGCACAACCGGACGCTTCACGTCGACCATAATGAAATTCGCCTGCGCTGGAATGGTCTTGTAACCCAACTTATCGAGCTCACTGATCGTGAAGGCTCTTGCTTCGCTATTCAAACGGCGGCCGTCGACGACTTGATCGGGATCATTGAGGTTCGCGATCGCGGCGGTCAGGGCCATGATGTTGACACTGTCCCAAGGCTGATATTTTCGCAGACGGGCGATCGTTGCCTTCTGGGCGACACCGTAACCGCAGCGCAGGCCGGCCATCCCATAAATCTTGGAAAAGGTCCGCGCGACGATCAGGTTCGGATGATCTTTAATCAGCGGGATTACGCTCTCATAATCGGGGCTGTCGGCGTAGTGGAAGTAAGCTTCGTCGACCAGGATCATCGTCTGAGGCGAAGCCTTGCCGATGAATTCGCGGACTTCGTTCTTCGGCGTGATGCTGGCGGTAGGATTGTTCGGGTTGCAAACGTAGATGAGCCCTTCGTTAGCCGCCGCCGTCATTCGGGCGAGGTTGTGACCGTAGCTGACTGTAAGCGGGACTTTCACGACCTCCGCGCCTCCAACTTCCGCATAGCCGAGGATGGCCTCGAACGTCGGATCCGCCGCGACCAGCTTGCCCCGCGTGCCGGTGAAAGCTTCCGCGCACAACTTGAGAATCTCGCCCGAGCCATCCCCGAGCAGGATCTGATCGGGATCGACCCCGTTGAGTTTCGCGAGCGATTCCACCAACACGTCGGCGTGTTCGTCGGGATAACGGCAGGCCAGGCCAAAGGCGTCGCTCATTGCCTTGAAGGCATGCGGAGACGGCCCGTACGGATTCTCATTCGAACTCAAGCGAATGATGCTCGAGCCCGCAACCGGCGCCGGCGACTCGCCCGCGGCCGTTTTAGCAAAGGAGAGCGCCGGACGGGCCACTGTGGCAGCCGCGCCGGCGCCTAACAATTGCGCAAATTTACGTCGTGAGATTGTCATTTGCTGATCGCTTCGCGGTTGATCCGCGTCGCTTACTTCGCGCGCGCGTAGTTGATCTCCATCGTCTTGGTTTCCTGGCCCCCGCGATCTTCGTAGAATTCGAAGGAGTGGTGATCCTTGTCCACGATCTTGATCACCTCGCGGACTTTGGTTTTCATTCCGGGCATCATCTCTTCCTCGGCCTGATAGGTGAAGGTTTTCGTGGCCGGATCGTAGGTGCCTTCCGACATCATGATGCCGGTCCCCATGTTGTCGATCCAACTGGAAACGAATTTCTGTTTCACGTTGTCGTAGCCCTCCACCGACATGCCTTTGAACACCATGCTCTTCATTTTGCCGTCCGCCCCGGGCATCTCCATGTTGCCGGTGACGTTCATAATGCAATAGCGCCCGTCAAAGGCCGCCTTGCGCACGGCCGTACCCTTTGACTCGCTCGGCGGGGCGCCGGGCACCATCCAGAATTTCACTTTGTAATTCCAGGTGCCGGCCAGGTCGCCGAGCAGCTTTTGATTTTCGCCCGGTTTGGCCATCTCCATCATCTTGGCCATCATCTCGGCGTCGGGAGGCTGTCCGGCGGGCGCTGCGGCGGCGGCGTTAGGCGTGGGCTCCGCGGCGAAGGCCGGAGTGGCGATAAGGGCCGCCGCGAGCACGGCGACAGTGGTGGCAAGTGCAGTCTTGAGTGTTTTCATGGGGGCGATTGTCCCGTCGCGTCGCGGCGAGCGTCAAGCCGAAATCATTCTCCTGCAGTTGCTTTACGAGAACGAGGCGAAGATTCGCTGGAGCAAGACGCCGGGCATCACGCCTAACAATAAGACGGAGGCCGCGAGCAGCATGAGCGTGATGCGTTGCAGAAAATCGAAAGAGGTTGAGTGGTCGAGAGGTTGAGAGGTTGAGAGCGAGGATTCGTCGAGGAAGATCGCCTTCAGAATGATCAGGTAATAATAGAGCGAGATGAGGCTGCCAAGGAGGGCGAGCGCGACGAGCCAAAGCAGGCCATGATTTGGGCCGGCGTGAAGAGCAGCGCTGAAAAGGTAAAACTTGCCGAAGAATCCGGCGAGCGGAGGCAGGCCCGCGAGCGATAGCATGAAGATCGCCATGCAACCGGCGAGGAGTGGCGAACGATCACGCAGACCGGCGAAATCGGAGAGATCGTCCCCGCCCGTTTCGCGCCTAACGAACGCGACGACGCCGAAGGCGCCGACCAGCGTGATCGCATAAGTCGTGGTGTAAAAAAGCGTCGCGGAGAAGCCGTCCCTGCCCGCTGCGACCAGGCCGAGCAAGGTGTATCCGGCGTGGGCGACGGCGGAGTAGGCGAGCAATCGGCGGACGTTTCGTTGGGCGAGGGCGGTGAGATTTCCCACGACAATTGACAAGGCCGCAAGCGCGGCGAGCACGGGCGACCAGCCACCGACCAGCGCGTGCCAGTCGGCGCTGCCGCGCGCCGGGCCGAAGCCGACGAGGACGATCTTCCCCAGCACGACGAACGACGCGACCTTCGAGCCGGAAGCGATGAACGCGGCCGCTGGAATGGGCGCGCCCTGATAAGTGTCCGGCGCCCAGAGATGGAACGGGGCGGCGGCGATTTTGAAGGCGAAGCCGATGAGGGTCATGACGATGCCGGCCATGAGCAACGGCGGTACCGGCGCGGTGCTCAATTTCGAAGCGATCGCGCTGAGCGCGGTCGTTCCCGTCAGGCCGTAGATGTAGCTGAGGCCGAAAAGGGTGAAGGCGCTCGCCATGCTGCCGAAGAGGAAATACTTCAGGCCCGCTTCAGCGGAGTTCGTGTCGGTCTTGTCGAACGCGGTCAGGACGTAAAGCGAAAGACCGGTAAGCTCGAGCCCGATGAAAATCATGAGGAGCTCTTCGCTGCCGACGAGCAGCATGAGCCCGACCGTCGCGAGCAGGATGAGCGCGAGAAATTCGCCGCCGTTAGGCAGCAAACGTTCGCCGCGCATCAAAATAACGGTAAACAGCGCGAGCGCGAGGGAGACGATCTTAAAGAGCGAATTAAGCGGCGAGATGACGAGCATCCCGTGGAAAAGCATGGCGTGCGGCGGCGATAGAAGAACCGCGCCAACAGCGACTGCGAGACCGACTGCGGCGGCGAGTGAACATAGTCGTGTAGCGGCGGGCGTGTCGCCCGCATTCCCGTGAGTGCCCGCACTTCCGGGGCCTGCGACCGAAACGGTCGCCCCTACACTTCGTCGATCTGCCACCAGCCCGATCGTGAGGACGGCCAGCGCGGTCACGACGAGAATGATTTCCGGCAGCGCTAGCCTAACGAGATCGAGATAGTTCACGGTTTCAGGAAACGCATGGCTTGGACCGCCGGCTCGATGCGGTCGAGCAGGAGCTGGGGATAAAGGCCGACGGCGAGGGTGGCAAAGATCAGGAGACTCGCGCCTAATTTTTCGACGAACGTGATCGGGTCTGCGATCGCGATCGGCTCATTCGAGACACCGGCAACCGGCGAGCGAAAGCGATCATCAGCGAAAAACGCTTTCTTCAGCGCCCGCAGAGTAAACGCCGCCACCAGCACCATGCCGATGCCGGTAAACCCGACAGCCAGCGGAAACGTTTTCCAGACGCCGATGAGAATCGTGATTTCCGCAGCGAATCCGCTGAAACCCGGGATGCCCATCGACGCGGCGGAGGCGAGGACAAAAGCGAACGCGACAAAAGGCATCCCGCGGCTGAGGGCAAGGGTGGAGAGATCGTTCAGGTTACGTGTGTGCGTCCGGTAATAGACGACCCCGGCGAGCGCGAAGAGGAGCGCGCCGATCACGCCGTGCGAGAACATTTGCAGGACTGCGCCGCTAACGCCGAGAAGATTGGCCGCGGACAGCCCCAGCAGGACGAAGCCCATGTGGCTGACGCTCGAATAGCCGATGACGAATTTGAGATCATTCTGGCGGAGCGCGACCGCCGCCGCGTAGATGATCCCGATGACGGCAACGACCGCGATCCATTTGCTCCACATCTGCAAGCCTAACGGGAAAAGGTTCATCGCCACTCGCAATGCGCCGTAGGCGCCGAGCTTCATCACGATTCCTGCGAGCAACATCGAGCCGGCCGTCGGCGCGGCGACGTGACCGGTCGGCGCCCACGTGTGCAGCGGCCAGATGCCACCGAGGACGGCGAAGCCGAGAAACAAAACGGGGAACGCCCACGCTTGCAGCTGCGGGGTGAATTGAAATTGCGCGAGCTGCGCGAGGTCGAACGTGCCCGCGGTCGTAGAAGCTGCAAGGATGCCGATGAACACGAGCGCGCCACCGAAGAAGGAATAGAGGGTCAGCTTCATCGCGCCGTATTCCTTGTTGGTCGATCCCCAGATCGCGATGAGGAAATATTTCGGGACGATCACGAGCTCGTAGAAAACGAAGAGGAGAAAGAGATCGGCGCTGAGAAAGACGCCGTAAGAGCCGCCGACCACGAGGAGGAGCCAGAAGAAGAACTCGTTAGGCCGGGTCTCGGCTTTCCAAGAGAAGAGAACGGCGCAAAGCGCGGTCAGTCCGGTCACGAGCGCCATCGTTAGGCTGACGCCGTCGGCCGCGAGATGGTAGTTCATGCCGAGCGCCGGCACCCAAGCCACGCGCGCGATCGTGGCGAACTGAGCGAAGTCCGTCTGCCGCGCGAAAAACGCCGCCAGGCTGATCGCAAATCCGCTCGCTGCGGTGGCGAGCGCGATCCAGCGCGCCACTGCGCGCGGGAGAAAAAGCAGCAGCACCGCGCCCGCAAAGGTGAGGTAAATCGTCCAGGCGATCATGGGCGATTTCGCGTCCCGTAGCGTGGCGGCGACTCGCGCACATGAAACCCGATTTCGCGCCGCGGTTTCTTCGCCGGGGCCATCAACTGCCGGATCGCGTTGATGATCGCAGCAATCTCGTCGTCGTGTTTCCCAACGCGCATTTCGAGTTCCGAAAACTTCTTCGCCAGCTCGCGATTGGTCTCCAGCGCCTCCCGCAATTGCACGAACGCGCGCATGATCGCGATGTTCACCTTCACCGCGCGCTCGCTCCGGAGCACGCTTGAGAGCATGGCGACGCCTTGCTCGGTGAAGGCGTGGGGGCGATGACGCCGCCCGCCCCAACTTGAAATCACAAATTGTGATTTCAAGTTGGCAAGCTCTTCAGCCGTAAGCTGGAACACAAAGTCCGGCGGAAAGCGGTCGCCGTTCCTTCTCATCGCTTGCGTCAGAGCGCCGACCGTGACGCCGTAGAGCGAGGCCAAGTCCTGGCTGAGCATCACTTTCTGACCGCGCAGCAAATGAATCGACTGCGTGATTTGACTAACGCGGATGATCTCCTTGCTCATGCTGATTTCTCTCAGCCTAACAATCGCGCCATCTGGGTGACGGTGGAGTTAAAGATCGTGAGGATGAACTGCGGGAAGATGCCAACGGCGAACATGACGAGCGTGATCGGGACCACGACCCATTTCTCGCCGAGGCGCAGATCAGGAAAACTGCTGCAGCTCTCCGCGAGCGGTCCGCTGAAGAGTGCCTGCATCGCGCGCAGAAAAACAATCGCGGTGATGAGAAGGCCGAGCACGGCGACTGCGGTGTAGCCGGCCGCGAGCGCGAAGGAGCCTTTGAAGATCAAGAATTCGCCGACAAAACCGTTGAGGCCGGGCATGCCTAACGACGAAAACATCGCCACGCTCATCCAGCCACAGAGCAGCGGTGTCCGCTGCATCAGTCCGCCAAATTCGGTCAACCCGCGCGCTCCGCGACGTTCCTCGAGTAAGCCGACGAAGTAGAAGAGCGCGGCGGCGGTGATGCCGTGGTTGAAGATCTGCAGAAAGACGCCGCTCAAGGCGGCCTGCGCTTCCGCGGCGGGTACGACCGCGGTCGTGGTCACGGCAAAAAGACCGAGCATGCAGTAGCCGAGATGGTTGATCGAAAGATAGGCGACCATGCGTTTCAAATCCTTCTGCGCCCAGGCCGCGAGGGAAGCCAAAACGATCGAGCAAACCGCGAGGCCGAGCAGCCATGGCCCGGCGATTTTGATCTCGTTAGGGAAGAGCGGCAGGAGCAAGCGGATGAAACCGTAAACTCCCATTTTTGAAAGCACCCCGGTCAGGACCATGGAGGCGCCGGTGGGCGCGGCTTCGTAGGCGTCGGGCAGCCAGGTGTGAAAGGGAAAGAGCGGCACCTTCACCGCAAGGCCGAGGAAGATCCCGGCAAACGCGAGCCAGCCGAGTTTTCCCGGGAGCAATCCGCTTTTCCCGAGGGCCGCCAGCGCCACAAAATCGAACGTTCCCCTAACGAGATAAATCCCGAGAAAGGAGAGCAGCATGGCCACGCTGCCGAGAAAAGTGTAAAGAAAAAACTTCGTGGCCGCGCGATCGCGATCGGCGCCGCCCCACACTTTGATGAGCAGAAAAGCCGGGATCAGGCTCATCTCGTAGAACAGAAACCAGAGGATAAAATTTTGCGCCGTGAAGGTGCCGAAGAGCGCCGCCTGCATAAGCAGCATGAGTGCGCAAAACCCGCGGCCGACGCGTTGCGCGAGCAGGGCGAACGGAAAAATAAGCGACGTCAGCAGGATCAGTAACAGACTGAGCCCGTCGATCCCGAGGAAATACTCCGCGCCGATGGCCGGGATCCACCCGTGTCGCGTCACCATCTGCAACCCGGCCGCGCCCGGATCGAAATGACGCCATAAGGTCAGAGCCACGAGCGCGGTGATCAGATTGCTCCCGAGCGCGACGGCGCGCGCAGAGTTCCGCGGGGCCACGCTCACGAACAATGCCACCAAAATCGGAATGAAAATCAGTCCCGCGATCAGGTGAGCCATGCGTAGAGAAGGAGCAGCGCCAGCATGCCCACGGCGACCACGCCGAGGTAGGTTTGGATCTGCCCGGAGTGCCGCCGCGAAATCAGCCGGCCCAAACCGCGGGCGACGTCGGCCGCATCATTCGCCCCGGCGTTGATCGCGCGTTCGTCGAAGCCCTTCGTGACAGAGCCTAACGAGTCACCGAGCGCTCCGAAGCCGCGAACGAGGCCGTCCCAAAAATAACGGTCCAGCCAGTCGGAGGTTCGCGCCGCGTCGCGGGCAAGAGTGAGCACGGTCCAATCGTAAAGTTCATCGAGCCACATCCGATTCTGGAGGAACCGGAAGAGCGCTGGCAACGATCGCTCCATCGGGTCGAGATCGCCCGGTCGTCGATAAATTAGAACGCCGAGTCCGATTCCCAACGCGACGAGGGCGAGGGCAACGAACAGCTCCGGCTGAATCAATCGCGGGAAGTCGAAGCGCGCGGTTTCCCCGGAAAGATAGCGGTGCAACCAGGGCCATGCCGGCGTGAGCACCACGCTGAATGCCACGGCGCAGACCGCGAGCACTAGCAACGGCAGCGTCATCACCGGCGGGCTCTCGTGCGCGTGCTCGGCCGCGGCGCGCCGGCGGCCGAAGAAGACGTAGATCATCTGCCGCGTCATGTAGAGCGCGGTCAGCACGACGCCGGCGAGCATGAGATAATGCGGCACGCGCGAAACTGACCAGAGCGAGATGGCGTGCAGGATTTCCTCCTTCGTCCAGGCGCCGGCGAAGAAGAGCGGCACCCCGCTCAGGGCCATCATGCCGATGGCGTAGGTGAGAAAGGTCACCGGCATCAGCCCGCGGAGGCCGCCCATTTTGCGGATGTCCTGTTCCTCATGGCAGCCGTGAATGACGGAACCGGAGCCGAGAAAGAGAAGCGCTTTGAAGAAGCCGTGCGCGAGCAGGTGCATGATCCCGGCCGCGACTCCACCCACGCCTAACGACACCATCATCAGACCGAGCTGCGAGACGGTGGAGTAGGCGAGGATGCGTTTGATGTCGGCCTGGGCGAGCGCGATGAGGGCGGAGATCAGCGCGGTGATGACACCGATCCAGACCACGACCGTGAGTGACGGCGTCATGCCGTCGATCGCGCCTAACGAAAAGAGGGGATAGACGCGCGCGACCAAAAACACACCCGCCGCGACCATCGTGGCCGCATGGATGAGCGCGCTGACGGGAGTCGGGCCTTCCATCGCGTCCGGCAACCAGACGTGGAGCGGGAATTGTCCCGACTTGCCGACCGCGCCGCAGAAGATGAGCAGCGCGATAAAAGTGGCGCTCGCGCCTAACGATAGCAGACCATTGCTTTCGAGCGCGCCATTTCCCCCATCGTAAAAGAGGAGCGTGCCGCTGCGGCCATAGAGCCAAAGAATTCCGACGAAGAAACCGATGTCGCCGATGCGCGTCGTGATGAAGGCCTTTTTCGCGGCCGCGGCAGCGCTCGGTTTGTCCATCCAAAATCCGATGAGGAGATACGACGCGAGCCCGACCAACTCCCAGCACACGAAGAGGAGGAGGAGACTGTTTGCGACGACCACGCCGAGCATCGCGGCGGAGAAAAATGAGAGATAGGCAAAGAAGCGAGTAAAGTTTTTGTCCGCCGCCATGTAGCCGACGCTGAAAACAAAAATGCAGAGACTGACGAGCGTGATCATGACCAGCATCACGGCCGTGAGGGGATCGAGGAGAAGGCCGAGACGGAGCGTTTGTTCGCCAAAGGTGAACCAGATGAAGTTGGTGAAGGTGCGATAGCCGGGTGTTTGCAGCGTTGGCAAAAAAGCGCCGAGCGACAGAACGAACGCGAGCACTTGCCCGACGATGGCGAGAGCCGCCGCGCCGGTGCGTCGAGAATTCGTTAGGCGAAGAATGACAAGCGATGCCGCCAGTGGAACTGCCGGGATCAACCAGAGATGAGCGACGATCCAGTTGCTCATCCTTTGAGCTGATCGATTTGATCGACGTTGGTCGTTCGATAATGACGGTAAACCGCGATGACGAGCGCGAGGCCAACCGCGGCTTCAGCCGCCGCGATCGCAATCGCGAAGATGGTCACCATCACTCCCGTGGGCGGCGCTGGTTGTGGACCAAAGCGCCAGAAGGCGATAAAATTTAATCCTGCCGCCGCGAGCATCATCTCGATGCCGATGAGAATGAAGATGGCGTGCCGCCGGCTAAGCGCGGCGAGCAAGCCGATACAAAAGAGCGCGATGGAGACGATGAGGAAAGCGGAGAGAGTAGGTGTCATCGCGGGATTCTCTTTCCGGGGAGCACGGGCTGCCAGCCCGTCGCGTTGGGCGAGTTTCGCCCAATGCATTCTGCGCGCAGCGCAACCCGTGGCGCGAAATTCTCGTTTTGCACCTTGTGTGGTGTTCGGCGCAAACTGCACCGAACAACGGGCTGACAGCCCGTGCTCCCCGGAAGAAGAGTCGCCCGCGTCATCGCTTCTCCTCCATCACGAGGACAAGCGCGCCGATCAACGCCGCGGTCAGAACAAGGCCGACGCATTGCAGCGGCCAAACGTAATCGGTCATGAGCGCCGCACCGATTTGCCTAACGGTGAGCACACCGATCGGTTGCGCGGCGATCGAGAGGCCGGGCGTTTTCATGATCGCCCAAAGGAGGCCTGCGAAAACAGCGAGCGCAACGAGCACCCCGCTCCAGTGGAAACCGCGCTCCTTCTCCGGATCGCGGCGGGTGAGCAGGATGGTGAAGACGATCAAGACTGCAACCGCGCCGACGTAGACGAAGACCTGCGCCAGGCCAACGAATTCCGCGCCTAACAAAAAGTAAAACACCGCCACCCCGACGAACGCCGCCGCAAAACAAAGCGCAGCGTGAATCAACTTCGGCAGCGCTGCCGCCGCCAGCGCCGCGGCAAGGGTCAAAATCGCGAGGACAACAAAGGCAGCACTGTTCATTCGGCAAAGCGGTAGGTGCGCGGCGCAAATTTCCGGCCGGTCTCGAGAAT
>JBBSGS010000085.1:0-10427 GCA_038253875.1 Chthoniobacterales bacterium | reverse complement strand
GCCGCCCCATTTCGACGAGGGGATTAATGGCTGGTTCGTGGATCAGATGAAGCGCACCGGTTTTTACAAATACGATCCCACGAATTATCACGGACCGCTGCACTTCTACATCCTCTTCCTCGCGCAGACCTTGTTTGGCCGCCACATCTGGGCACTGCGATTGCCGGTCGTACTTGGGAGCCTCGGGGCCCTTTGGGTCACCCTGAAGTTTGAGCCCCTTGTTGGGCGCAAGGTCAGCCGCGGCGCCGCGCTCGCGATGGCAATCTCGCCCGGGTTTATCTTTTACGGCCGCTACGCTATTCACGAAGTCTGGCTCCTGCTTTTTTCGATGCTCTTTGTGCTCGGCCTCCTTGGCCTTTGGAAGGTGGGGACACGCGGCTATCTCTGGTGTGCCGGGATGGGGACGGCGGGGATGATTTTGACGAAAGAGACTTACATCATCCATCTCGGATGCGCTGCCATCGCGGCGGGCGCCCTATGGGTCTCCCAGAAGATTACGCCGTTGCCGGACCTAAAGCGCGCGCGGCAGCAATGGGACCTGGCCGACCTTGTGACAGTTATCGCCGTTGGTATCCTGGCCATCGTCTTCTTCTATTCAGGCACTTTCTGGAACTGGCCGGGAGTGCGTGGCCTTTATGAGACCTTCGCCGCCTGGTATCAGACCGGCGCGAAAGGGAACGGGCACGAAAAGCCCTGGCCCTATTGGTTTGAGCTGACTCTGCGCTATGAATGGCCGATCGTTATCGGAGTCATGCTTTGCCTGGCGTGTCAGTTCTTTCGCAACTTCGCCATTCGCTATCTTGCCATCTACGGGGTCGGGGTGCTGGCTGCTTACAGCATAGTTAATTACAAGACGCCATGGTGCATCATTAGCATTGTCTGGCCGTTCCTGTTCGTTTTTGCAGCAGGCGCGGCGGCACTCAAGATTTCGCGCAAGGCTTTCTACGTGGTCGGTTTTGCGGTGGTCGGGTTCGTGGTTGGCGCACTCGCCAGTTATCTCATTCAGTCTTCCGCGGTGTACGATGCCTGCTCCTGGCCGGCTTATCTGCGCGCTGCGTTCAAGGTCACGGTTGCTGCCTCCAGCACCAGTTCGACCTGCGGCGAAATCGGTCAACGGCTTTACGCCTCTGTCCTGGGCTTTGCTCTTCTCGGCGGCGCGGTTGGATTCTTCCTTGGGGGCACATGGAAACTCAGCGAGAAGATCATGAGAGCAATTCAGTTGGGGGCATGCGGCCTGGCTTTGCTGACGTCATTGGTGCTCGCCATCTACTTGAACTACTTCCGTTGCTCGACAGACACTGAACCCTATGTCTATGTGCAGACTTACAACGATATTTATAAGCTCACCCGGCCGGTCTTGAAGCTGGCCCAGAGCAACCCGGTGTATTACGGCATGGTCGGTCACTTGATTCGCACGAGCACCTACCCTTTCCCCTGGATACTGGGTGACTTTCCGAATGTCGGCTACTACGAGCACGATAACCTGCCCGGAAAAGCGGATGCCGACTTCCTGCTCGTGCAGGAGGACCAGATCGCTAACATCGAGAAGAAACTCCACCAGAGTTACTTCACCGAACCGCTCACGATTCGGCCTTACCAGGACACTTCCAAGCTTTACCTTAATGCTAGGACGTTCGGGAAATTCTTCCGCGGCGAAGATCCGGATTTTGTGGGCCAACCCGAGCCGGCGTCCGGTCAGCCGGCGCGATGAAGCTGCTTTCAGCCGGAGTGACTCTGGTTAATGTTGCGACCGTCGTCGGCCTGCTCCTTGGTGTTCTTAGTGGAGGACTCGACGCAGGCTTTGCCGGGTTGGCCCTGCTGGTCGGCGGTGGCGCGGCGATCGCAGCCTGGATTTACAGTGCGAACTTTTCCGAGCGTAAGCGGACTCCGGTTTTCGCCGCAGTGGACGCACCGAAATCGAAGCGCGCCCGGCGGAGGATGAAGTTGCCGCTATTGCCGGTCGCCGCGCCGCGCCGGATCTGGCATTTCTGGACGTGGGTGGCAGGAGCGATTTTCGCGCTCTTCGCCTTGCGCTCTTTCTGCTGGCTGCTCTGGATTGATGGCGCCAATCTCAAGATTCAATCGCCTAACAATCTCGGCGATCTCGGCCTGCACCTGACTTATATTAACTATTTCGCGAACGGGGTGGCGCTCTGGCCGGATAACCCAATCTACGTTTTCAGCAAACTCCGTTATCCCGCCGGGATCGATCTTTTCAACGCGCTCCTCCTGCTCGTGCACGTAGACTTGATCCGCGGCCTTGTCTGGAGCGGTTTGCTCGCCTCGCTTGCGACCTTTTACGGATTTTATCGCTGGGGTGGTCCTTTCGCAGTGGCGGGCTTCCTCTGCAACGGTGGCTTCGCCGGTTACCAGTTCTTCAAGACATTCCACTTCGCCGATTACCAAGCGGAGGGCATCGCCTGGAAAAGCATTCCTCTTGCGATGTTCGTGACGCAGCGCGGGTTGCTCTATGCCATTCCCGCTGGCCTCATCCTCCTCCTGCATTGGCGCCGGAAATATTTTTCCTCTCGGCCTAACGAGTCAAGGAGCGCCGCTCGCGGGCTGATTCCGTGGTGGGTGGAATGGTCGCTCTACGCGACGATGCCGTTGTTTCATGTGCATACGTTTCTGGCGCTCTCGGCGCTGCTCGGCTGCTGGCTGATCATCGGCACCGCGGTGATGCGGAAGCAGGTAGTGCTGCTTTTAGCGGCGGCGTTGTTGCCCGCGACCGGCATCGTCTGGCTAATCACCGACCATTTACAGGCGAAGTCGATCCTGGCCTGGGCCCCCGGCTGGCTGCAATCCGACCCCTCTTTCTCGCATTCGATCCTCGGTTTTTGGGCGGTGAATTTTGGCTTGATGCTGCCTGCCGCGCTCTCCCTCGTCGGCGTGATTGCCTGGCGCATGTGGGAAGAGCGGAAACGCAAAGGCGCTTTCGAGATCACGCCAGCCTTCGCCTTCGTCGCGCCGGCGGCGGCGCTTTTTCTTTTTGCGCTCTTCATCAAGACCGCGCCCTGGGGTTGGGATAATACGAAGCTCATCATCTGGGCTTACTTCATCATCCTACCGTTCTTGTGGGAGGAATTGATCGCGGCGTCGTCATGCCCGGTTCGTTACGCAATTTGCTTTCTCCTTTTCGCCTCGGGATTCGTCTGTCTGATCGGCGGCTTGAACGTGGGCTCGCCCGGTTTCGATATCGCCAATCGTTTGGATTTAAACAACGTCGCCGTGGCGCTGCGCCAGTTGCCAATCGCGGAGCGGTTCGCTGCTTTCCCTACATACAATCACCCGCTCCTCCTCAATGGCCGCAAAGTCGTGCTCGGCTATCCCGGGCATCTTTGGACGCAAGGCTTCGACTACGGGCTCGTCGAAGAGCAACTGAAAGCGCTGATGCTCGGCGCCCCGGGCTGGCGCGAACGCGCGCGCTCGCTCAAGACTCGTTACCTCTTCTGGGGCGAGGAAGAAAAACGCGCCTATGCCTCAAGCACGCAGCCGTGGCGCGGCCAGGCGTCGATCGTTGCGAGCGGCACTTGGGGAACAATCTACGACCTCGAAAAAGCCGTGGCGCCCGCAGGCCACTAACTGCGGCTGCGCCTCGCGCAAGGGCTGCGATCGATCGAGAATCAACTGCCGCAATGGCATTTTCTGCGCGGCGAAATCGGCAATCTCGCGCGGATCGATCATAGCGTCGTTAGGCAAAAAGACGAGCAGCTTCGATTCCGCGTGCTCGCGGCGGAAGCGCACAATGTTCTCCGCGATGGTCTGCTCCGCCACAAGATGCACGCGGTAGAGGTGGCGCATGTCGTAGCGCCGCAGCCGGGCCGAGGCAGTCACGCGATCAACGAAATTCTCGAAGGCAGCCGGGCGCGGGCGAAAGCCGGTCGGGAGCTGCGCCTGCTCCTCGGCTGAGAGCGTTGCGCCGTCGCGAATTTTGCCGAGCAAGTCTCTCGCACAACCGAGCGCCGCCTGCCTGAGATCGGGGCGCAGCGCCGCGCGCAGTAAAGCAGCGCGATCCGGCCTAACGAGTTGATCGACCAACTGCGCGGCGGTGATTTCCTGTCGCTTCCATTGTTCGAACAACGGCTGCTCGGTCGCGGGAACTTCCGCCCAGCCGAGCGCGACGGGCTGGCCGCTGCCTTGCAGCCCTTGCACGATTTGCCAAATGGGTTGACCGGCCGCCGTTGCGCTTTTCGTTAGGCTAAAATAGATCGCGTCGGCGGCGCGCAGCTTTGCCGCCCAGACTTCGTCCACCGAGGGAGCGGAAGCAGTGGCAGCGCTGCTGGCGGCCTGCGGGAGAGGAGGCTGGCGGAAGCTCCCGCAGCCGCTCGTGAGGGCAGCGGCCAGAAGCAACGACCAGGAATGTTTCACGCTTCGCGCGGGATGTGGCTCTGCGGTTGCGGCAACAATATCTGACCTGCGACGGGAGAGCTCCGCCAGGTGCGATAGCCAGCGGCCAGAATTTTGCAGCCGATCACGAACGTGCGCCGCCAGGTTACTCCCGAAACCTTCTGCTGGCCGGCGAGCCGCCTCCGTTCCGTCACCGGCATCTCACACATCGCCGCATCGAGCCTGGCGGCGGCGATCTGCGCTTCAATCGTCCAGCCGAAGGTCATCTCCCGAGGCGCGACCTCCTCAAACAATCGCCGGCTAATCAAGCGGAGCGGCCCAAGGTCGCTGAAACGCCGGCCACTCAAGACTCCGCACCAAAGACCGAGCAGAGCATTGGCCAGCATGTGCCGCAACGTCATCGCGCGCCAGTTGCGCAAACGCAAGGTGCGGCTTCCGAGGACGAAGTCATAACCCTGCTCGAATGCCGCCACCAGCCGGTGGAGGTCGGAAGGCGCGGTTGCGCCATCGCCGGCGCAAAAAATGTAAGCGCGAATCGAGGGGAAGAAATCGTTCGTTAGGTTAATCGCCGCCTGGCAGCCGTGGCCGTAACCACGCAGCGCCGTTTCCGCCACCAGGACCGGCCGCGACCGCGCCAGTTCCGCCGTCTTGTCGGTGGAAGCATTCACGCCCACCGCGATGACAAATCTTTCCGGATCGATGACGCTCAAGAATTCGTCGAGGACCACGCGGATGCAGGCGGCCTCGTCGCAAGCGGGGATGATAAGGGCGATTTCCGGCTGGCGCATAGCAGGCTTTCCAAGCCCTAAGAGTAGCGCAAGCGCGCCCTATTCCAACGCGGCCGGCGAACTTTCCGCGCTCACATTGAGCACGAGCTGGCCTTCCGCGACCACCTTTCCGGTGACGCTGGCCCGCACTTTGAACTGCAGCAATTCATCGACTTGCGCGAGCTTCTCCGCGAGCAGCCGGATCTCTTCCTCCGGGCGCACGGCGTCGAGGAATTTCATTCCGCGAATGGCCGATAACAGAAAAAGCGGGCGCGCATTCGGCGGGTACCCGGAAGCGGCGGCGATGCCCGCGGTTTGGGCCAGTGCCTCGGTGAGAATGACTCCGGGCACGAGCGGGTTGCCGGGAAAATGGCCGGCGAACATCGGGTCGTCGCGCGCAAACCGGGCAGAACATTCCGCCAGTCTACCCGCTTCGCAGCGGAGGAGTTGCCTAACGAATACGAACGGCGGCCGGTGGGGAAGATCAGAGATCAGTGACAAGGAGGTATGACGAGATTGGACAACGCTCGGCTTCTACTTGTCACTCACAGCGCGTCGCTATCCGTTGACGAAGTAGGCGAACTTCCAGCTGCCGTTGATCCGGCGGATGCCGGCCCGGTAACCGTCGTATTGCGACGCTGGATCACCGAACTGCGGCGGCGCGACCATGTAATTGTCTTTCGGCACGAAGCGTTCCGCGAGCACTGAGTCCAGTTCCGTCCATAGATTGTTTTCGTCCCAATACTGAAAGACGCCTGGGCCGGAGCCTTCAGGAACCAAACGATAACCGAAATCCTCGGTCATCATCGCAGCTACCGTATTGACATCGTGCGCGTGCACGGCTTTACGCAGCCGGCCGAGGAAGGCCTCGAAATCGACCGCGTTCTCGTCGTCGGAAAGTTGTTTTTTCTCGGTCGTCCCGGGCTTTTTGGAGTTCTTCTTCGGATTCGTCGTCGGGCAGGCGGTAAAAGCGAACGCGCCGAGGAGGATCAGACAGCTCAAAAGTCGTATTCTCATGTCAGGAAAAGCGCTTCGACTTTGTGACATAGACGGTTGCCCCGTGCAAGGCCAGCCTCAACTTCCGCGCAGCCGGCGCAATTGCTTGCGCACGGGATGCAAAATGAAGAGGAAGTAAAAAATCGTGAACAGGTCGCGCCAGCTTGAGGAGGGGCTGGTGAGCCGAAGCGAGCCGGTGCGCAGTGTTTGCAGCACGGTCTCCGCGGTCAATGCCGATGGTCGTAGCATGCTTGTGTAGTGCGAGCCGAAGGCGGTAAGCCGGTGCGCGTCGGAGGTCGCGAGGAGCGGCTTGCCGTGGGCTGCGGCGACCTGGCGGGCGCGCCGGTTGAGGTCGAAACACCCTTTATGGAAATGGCAGATCTCGATCGCGTCGAAGCAATCGATTTCCTGCAGAAGGCGTTTGCCTAACGAACCGCCGAGAAGGAAAAAGGGATGCGGCGCGAAACAAAAAAGAGAATCGCCCCGCGCTTTGCGCAAGCGGCGCAGATCGGCAAAAGTGCGGACTCCCTCGATTTCGTTAGGCTGGACGTTGAGCAGGACGACATCAGCGCCCTCGAGCCGCAGCTCCGCGGCGGGGATGAGCAAAATTCCCATGGCGGCGGCGTCCGCGTAAACTTCCGCGCGGTCGAAAACTTTCTCGTGCAGGGTAATTGCGAGCACGCGATAGCCGAGGTTGCGCGCGCGTTCGAGCAACTGATGCGCGGTGTAATCGAGATGATCTTTGGGGTCGTCGAGGGTGTGGATATGCAGATCGACCTTGATCCAATCCTGTTCCTGCTCGATTGCGCCGTCCCGATTCATTGCTGCGAGCTTAAACGCAGGTTTTGCGCCTTGCTTCGAAGTTCTTCCTGCTGGTGAGGGGGTCGATCACGATCAGGAGCAGGAGCACGAGTAGGATTAAGAGGCGTGTAGCGCGGGTCTACGACGCAAAGCAGACAGGACGATTAAGAACAGAAGGAGGACCGAAGCAGGGAAGCCGTTCTTGCTTTCCGCGGTTCCTCATTCGACTTTCTCCACTTCGCGCTCGGGTGGTGAAATGGCAGACACGTACGTTTGAGGGGCGTATGCCGCAAGGCATGGGGGTTCAAGTCCCCCCCCGAGCAGCCCTGTTTTGATAGGTAACGGCTGTTTCGAAAGGCGAAAAGTTACTCTGAAGTTACCTACACCAAACCAAGCTCGCGACGGCGCTGCCAGCGCGCCAGCGCGCGGTGCTAGTCTTCGGCTATCACCCGCGCGAAAGCTTTACGGAGCGCGGAGCGTGACAAGGGCTTGGCGAGGACGAGGTCGACTGCCTCGGAATACTCCGTTTCGGTAGTCGAGTCTTGCGCGTAACCGGTCAGGAGAATGACCCGAACTTGCCGGTCGATCTTTTTAAGGCTGACGGCCAGCTGCTCGCCCGTCATTTCGGCCATAACCTGATCGGTGATGACGAGATCGAAATGAGCGCCGCCGAATTTCGTCAGGGCATCACTCCCGCTCACGGCGGTCTCGCAGCTATGGAAGTCGTCGTGCAGCTGTTCGCACAACAGCTGGCAGAGTATCGGTTGATCGTCGACGACCAGAATGTGCAAAGGCCGATGCAATCGTGGCACCGGATCGTTTGTGGAGACGCTCTCTCCGCTGGCGGAGGGGAACCGCAACACGAAGGTAGTCCCTTTGCCGACCTGACTGAGGATATCCATGGTGCCTTCATGCCGGCGAATGATGCCGAAGACCATTGAAAGGCCGAGGCCGGTCCCGCATTTGCCTTTGGTGGTGAAGAAGGGCTCAAGGCAACGCTGGCGTACTTCTTCGCTCATGCCCGTGCCGCTATCGCTGATTTCCAGGACAACCTGCGCGCCCTCCTGGCGGGTGCAAAGTTTGATGGCGCCGCCTTTTGGCAGGGCATCGACGGCATTGAAAATGAGATTGGTGAGCGCTTCCCGCAACTCTGCAGCGTCCCCTGCGATGTTCGGGATTTCGCCCGCTTCCGCCGTCATTGTGATCTTGCGTCCGCCGGCGGTCGCCTGGGTCTGCCAGCGAGGTTGAGTGAGCGAGATCGCTTGCACAACGAGCTGATTGAGATCGACCGGCAAACGTTGGGCGCTGGTTTTGTCAGGGCGATGGAACTCCCGCAGCCGATGCACAATCTTGGCCGCGTCTTCAGCGGCGGTGAGGATGGTAGTGATCGAGGGCGTGGCGTTCTCTTTAGTCAGACCATGCTCGGCGTCGCGCAACAGAAGTTCGCTAAACCCCATGATGATGCTGAGAGCGTTGTTAAAGTCGTGTGCGATGCCGCCGGCCATGGTGCCGAGTGCGGCGAGGCGTTCCTGTTCGATTACCTGCCGCTGCGTGTTCTGGAGTTCGGTTAGCGCTTGCTCGAGCTCGATCGTCCGGCTGCGCACGCTTGCTTCCAACCCCGCATTTTGTTCCTGGATTTTCAGGTAGGAAAAGCGGGCCTGCAGCAAGTTGGCGATGCGCAGGAGAACGGTGAGATGATCGAACGGCTTGGTCAAAAAGTCGGTCGCCCCCGCGGCGAGAGCGCGCTGCCGCGTCTGCTGGGTCACGTCGGCGGTCAGGACGACGATGGGCAAATATTCGTCAGTTCCCGTCAGAGCGCGTATTTTTTCGATCAAGGCGAAGCCGTCAATGTGGGGCATGAGCCAATCGGTGAGAACGAGGTCGGGCTGGAACTTGGTGAAAAGCGCCGTCGCCTCGCGCGAGTCACTGGTGCTAACGATGTTGGCAAACTGCATCCGCCGGAAAAGGCGTTCGAGGAGCAGCACGTTGGTCTGCTCGTCATCCACGATGAGTATCTTGGCCCGATGCAAAACCTCGTTTGGGAGGGAGCCGGCCACCGTGACGTTCGCTGAGTTTTCGCCTTTCGGGGTATTGTCTGCCATGGAGAGGGGCGGCCGCGCCGGGGACCAAACGTTAGGCTGCACCGGATGGGCCCGCAATGAAGCTGGAGCAGTGCTCATGCCGGGAGGAGTTGGGCGACAGCCAGCCGCAGTTCTTTTTGCGGGATCGGTTTGCCCAGCACGAGATCAACTCCCGCAGGCGCCTCATCATGAGCCAGTGCTGGGTCGCTAAAACCGGTGAGCAAAATCACGGGCTGCCCCGCTTTGATTTGTTTGATCGCGCCCGCCAGTTGCACACCGCTCATGCCCGGCATTCCCTGGTCGGTCACGAGCAGATCAAATGGTTCCGCCTGGAATCTGGCGAGCGCGTCGGCGCCGCTGATGGCGTTGACGACCTCGTGGCCGTCGGCCTGGAGATATTTGGTCACGACATCGCCGGGCACCGATTCATCATCCACCACCAGGATCCGAAGAAGCTGCTCGGGCCGGAAAACCTCGCCCGTGGCGGACTGGAACAGCTCCACCTGGCTGGGGAACGAAATGCGGAACGTCGTGCCGCAACCCTGCTTACTCTCAATCTCCAGCTTCCCATCGTGACGCTGGATGATACCGAAGACCATTGAAAGTCCGAGGCCGGTGCCTTGGTCCGCCTTGGTGGAAAAGAACGGCTCAAGACAACGCGCGCGTGTTTCTTCGTTCATGCCCGTACCGGTGTCGCTCGTCTCGATGATCACCCGGTTTTCGTCGCGCTGGGTGCGCAAGGTGATGATGCCGCCCCGGGCATGGCGTCGACGGCGTTAAAAATCAAATTCGTCAGCGCTTCGCGCAATTCGGAAGCGTTGCCGGCGACTGGGGGGATTTTGCCCAGGTCGAGATCGATCGAGATCGTGCGCCCGCTGGCCAGCGCCTGGTCCTTCCACTTCGGCTGGGTGAGCGCGACGGCCTCCTCAATGATGTCGTTCAAATCGAGCGCGACAAAAACATCCGCGTCTTCGCGCGGCCGGTAAAAATCGCGCAATCGGCTGACCACATGCGAAGCGTCGCGGCCGGCCGTGTTCATCGTCTTCAGATATTCGAGTACCGTCGGTTTATCATCGAGCAACGCCGGATCCTGTAGCAGCAACTCGCTGTAGCCGATCACAGACATGAGCGCATTGTTGAAATCATGTACGACGCCCCCCGCCATTTCGCCAAAGGCGCGGAGGCGTTCCTGCTGCACGATGCGATCCTGGGTTCGGGTCAATTCCTCCAAAGCCAGAGCCAGCTCACGCGTCCGTTCGCTCACTTTTTGCTCGAGAAGCTGATTCTGATTCTGGCTTTCGACGTAGAGGAAACGCGTCATGAGAAGGTTGCGGATGCGCATGAAAATCTCGGAGGCGTCGAACGGCTTGTGCAGCAAATCGGCCGCGCCGCCGGCGAGCGCCTTGCGCTTGGTCGCCGAGGTGGCATCCGCCGT
>JBBSGS010000084.1:0-10555 GCA_038253875.1 Chthoniobacterales bacterium | reverse complement strand
TGGTCGCGACCGGGGAGACACACTCAGTGCAGGAGTTTGTCGAGGCGGCTTTCGCGGTCGTCGATCTCCCGCCGAAGAAATATTTGAAACACGATCGTGCCTTCGAACGCCCGAGCGAGCCGACGAGGCTGGTGGGCCGGAGTGAAAAAATTTGGCGCACCCTTGGTTGGCGTCCGCGCACGACCTTCCAGGAATTGGTCCGCGAAATGGTGGAAGCGGAGCTGGAGGCACTCAGCGACAAAGGTGGGTGAGGGGCGGTTGCGCTTTATTTTCGGGGTTCTAGTTTCACGGCGTGAAAAAAATCGAGGCGATCATCAAGCCGTTTAAAATGGAGAATGTGAAGGAGGCGCTCGCCGAGATTGGAGTGGAAGGAATGACGCTGAGCGAAGTGAAAGGCTTCGGTCGCCAGAAGGGTCATACCGAGATTTACCGCGGGAGCGAATACACTGTGGATTTTTTGCCGAAGGTAAAGATCGAGATCGTTCTCACCGATGAGCGTACGCCAAGAGCCGTCGAGGTGATCACGCAGGCGGCGAAGACTGGAAAGATCGGCGACGGCAAAGTCTTCGTCTGCGAAGTCGAACAAGTGGTTCGCATCCGCACGGACGAACGCGGCGCGGAAGCGATCTAGCCGGTCAGCCGCGGCGTTACCTTCCTCAGACCGGATGAACGATTACCTCCTTTCTGTGATCCTTGGCGTGATCGAGGGCTTGACCGAGTTTGTGCCCGTCAGTTCGACCGCGCATCTGCGGATCGCGGAAGCGCTCCTAGGGATCGATCTCCAGAATGGTTTCTGGAAAATGTACAGCATCGTCATTCAGCTGGGCGCGATCCTGGCGCTAACGGCGTACTTTGGGCGGCGCATTCTGAATTTTCTCGGGACTTTTCCGAAAGGAGAGGGTGGCGATCGCAACCTACTGACCCATCCGCTCAGCCTCGTGCTCATCGCCTTCGTCGTGACTGCGATCCCGGCGTTCTTGCTCACCAAACTGATCGGGAAAAATCTGGAAAACCTCTTCGTGATGGCGGGCGCGCTTCTTATCGGCGGCATCATCATGTGGGCGGTCGACGCACTTTTCGTTAGGCCGCGGGTCGAGCATATGGAACAGATGTCCCTCCCGAGCGCGATCTGGATCGGCGCGGTGCAGACGCTTTCAGCCATCTTTCCGGGCACTTCGCGCTCAATGTGCACCATCTCCGCGGGACAGATTGCCGGGATGTCGCGCGAGGCAGCACTGGAGTTTTCCTTTTTTCTTTCGATCCCGACGATGTTCGCCGCCACCGGCTACGATCTGCTCAAGACGCTCAGGCCGCATCACACCACCGACGCGATTGCGCCCCTCACGATGACGCCGCACCTGTGGCTCGTGCTCGCGATCGGTTTCTCAATTGCTTTCGGCGCGGCCTTCGCGGTCGTCGCCTGGTTTCTGCGGTGGGTGCGCCAGCATGGCTTCGCATCCTTCGCGATCTATCGGATCGTGCTCGGCCTAGCTCTTTTCATCGCGCTGAGCCGCGGGCTGATTGGCCGCTGAGTGCAAACAAGGTAGAGTCTATCGATCGCGCCAGAGGAGACTATTTCACCCGACCTTCAGAGAAGCGTGCTCTGCGAGGATGTGCGTTGTGAGTTCAACGGCATGCAGACGCTCGTTGGCGTGCTCAACATCATCCCCACTCCGAAACTGCCGGTCAATTACATGCGGCTCTGCATTTGGACGCGCTGGTGCAGCGGGGCGGGAAAATTCCGGCAACGCTCGAAGATCATCGGGCCGGACGACACCCAGACGATCGCACAAGCGGAAGTCGAGTTTGTGCTCAAGGAGATGGAAGGGCACGCGACCAACGTCCATTATTTCGGGGGCGTGCAATTCCAGCAATTCGGTTTACACCATGTCGAAATTTACCTTGGTGATGAGCTGAAGCTCCGTTTTCCCCTGCCGGTGATCGAGGTGCAACCGCCTCGCGCCTAACGAAAAGCCGGCGCGATTTCAACGATCATGTAGCGCGGTCTCTGACCCGCGAGGTCGTTCTTGGACCCAAATCTCGTGGGTCACGCGCTACAGAGGTCGCCGACGGTTCCGAGACCACCCGCCTCCCGGTTGATCGTTAGGTTCAGCCGACGATCGCGAGAATGATCAGGATCAAAAGGACTAATCCGATTCCGCCCGCCGGGTAGTAGCCCCAACCGCTGCTGTAGGGCCAGGCGGGGAAGGCGCCGATCAGGAGAAGGATGAGGATGATGATGAGAATGGTACGCATGGCCGGAGAGGTAACGAATTCCGCGGGCGCATGGCAATCCTTAATTTCGCGACTGCTGCGGGAGTGCGCGAGGGCGGGCTGCGGCGTGCGCTTGAAAAACAAAAGCAGCTTGCGCGCGTCGGGCGTCATTCTATCGTTCGGGCGCGTTGGCGGCGGACTTCCGGTAGACATCCGCTCCGACCATTCCTCAACCGGCGAAGGCAGATGGCAAATACGATTCTCGTCGGCGCGCAATGGGGCGATGAAGGCAAAGGCAAAATCATCGATGTCCTCACCGCCAAGGCTGACATCGTCGTCCGCAGCCAGGGCGGCAACAACGCCGGCCACACCGTCATCCACGCCGGCAAAAAATTTATTCTCCACCTCATCCCCTCGGGCATTTTGCGGCCCCGGAAAATTTGCGTGATCGGCAACGGTGTGGTGATCGACCCCATCGCGCTCGTTAGGGAAATCGACGGTTTGCGCAACCTCGGCGTCAAGATTGGCCGCAACCTCCTGATCAGCGACTGCGCGCATCTCGTTTTGCCCTATCATCGCGCGCTCGATGAGCAGCGGGAATTGCGCAAAGGCCACGCCAAAATCGGGACGACGAAGCGCGGCATCGGCCCCGCCTACGGCGATAAAGCCGCGCGCACCGGCCTGCGCATCGCCGACCTCATGCAGCCGGCATTGTTCTCGAAAAAGCTCAACGCCAAAATGCGCGAGAACAACAGCATCCTTAAAGCGCTCGGCGCAAAACCAATCTCATTCGCGAAAGTGAACGCCGATTTCCTCGCGGCGGGGGAACGGCTGCAGCCGTTCGTCGCGAATACGGTGGTTTACCTCCATCAGGCACTGCAGACCGGGAAGGAGATTCTCTTCGAAGGCGCGCAGGGAACTTTTCTCGATATCGATCACGGGACTTATCCATACGTCACCTCGTCGAATACGACGGCGGGTGGCGCCTGCACCGGCTCGGGTGTGCCTCCGCATCGGATGGATCGCGTGCTCGGGGTCATGAAAGCCTACACCACGCGGGTGGGTGAGGGTGCGCTGCCGACCGAGGATGCGGTGCTTGCGGAAATGCTGCACGAAATGGGCCGGGAATTTGGCGCGACGACAGGTCGGGCGCGGCGCTGCGGTTGGTTCGATGCCGTCGCGACTCGTTATGCGACGATGATTAACGGCATCGACGAACTCGCGATTACCAATCTCGACGGGCTGGACAAGGTCGATCCGATCAAGGTCTGCGTCGGCTACCGTCTCGATGGCAAAGAGCTTGACGTCCCGCCGAGCGATGCGGCGCAATTGACGCGCTGTGAGCCGATCTACGTTTCGCTCAAGGGCTGGAATCGCTCGACCGAGCGGGCGCGCAAGCTGGCGGATTTGCCTAACGAGGCCCGCGCCTACGTGAGCAAGCTGGCGGAATGGACGGGCGCTCGCCTAACGATCGTAAGTGTGGGGCCGTCCCGGGGGCAGACCCTTATCCTTTAGTGAGCCGAATCAAAGGAAGTGAGACTGCTGCGGTAGAGACTGACATGCGGAAGCATGTTCCTCCGGAGAGACGCGCTTCCGCGCGTCCAGAATCTTACGATCCGGCGTTGGTCTCGGTGTGGCCGAAACCGCCCGCTAACGAAAGATGAACCCGCCGGCGCAAGCGACCCCTCGGCACGTCGCCATTATCATGGATGGCAACGGACGCTGGGCGAAGGAGCGCGGCCTGCCCCGGATCAAGGGCCACGAGCAAGGTGCGGAAGCGGTGCGCGCCTGCGTCGAAGGGTGCGGCGATTTGCGGATCGAGTACCTCACCCTTTACGCCTTTTCGGCGGAGAACTGGCGGCGACCCAAAGCGGAAGTGATGGCGCTGATGCGTTTGCTCGAGCGTTTCCTGAAAGAGAAGACCCCGGAGTTGCTCGAGAAAAACGTGCGGCTGCAAGCGATCGGCCGCCTCACCGATTTGCCGACCGCCTGCCAGAAACAACTGCACAAATCGATCGAACAGACCGCCGGCAACAACGGGCTCACCCTTATTCTTGCGCTCAGTTATGGCGGCCGGCTGGAGATTATCGATGGCATCAAGAGCCTGCTCCACGAAATCGAGCTGGGGCACATCGATCGCGCCATGATCGACGTCGAGATGTTCAGTAAACATCTCTACACCCGCTATTATCCCGACCCCGATTTGCTCATCCGCACATCGGGGGAGATGCGGATTTCCAATTTCCTCCTCTGGCAGTTGTCTTACACCGAGATGTACGTCACGCCCAAACTCTGGCCGGACTTCGGAAAGGAAGATCTTTTCGAGGCGGTCAAAGAGTTTGGGCGACGGCAGCGCCGTTATGGTGTGCTCTAACGCTTTCGGCGTTTCGAAACGGTCGCTGTAGACGCCTCCCTCTAGGAGGCGTGGGAGTCCGTCGTTAGGCGCTTTTTGTGCGAGGTGACGCTCAGGGGGCTGCAAAGGGACGATTTTCTCTTTCCTCCTGCTCCTCGCTCCCGCCTTTCTCGAGGACGAGGACGAAGGACAAAGGACGAGGGCGAGCGCGATTATCCGAGCAGCTCAGGATAATGGCGCTGCGCAACTGCAGTGCAGCGCGCGAGCACGGCGGCGGAGGTATCGAGCAACATCACTTCCTCGAGCAGCTGGGTGCACTCGCTCATCGTTAGGCGCTGGACCGCGCTTTTTACCCGGGGGACGATCGACGCCCCGGCGCTGAGCTCGTCCATGCCGAGGCCGAGGAGGAGCGGGGTGAAGAGGATTTCGCCCGCCATCTCCCCGCAGACGCCGACCCAGATATCGTTGGCATGCGCGGCATCGGCCACCATCTTCAGCAGCCTAACGACCGCTGGATGGGTCGGTTCGTAAAGGTGCGCGACGCGCTCGTTCGTGCGATCGATCGCGACTGAGTACTGAATCAAATCGTTCGTCCCAATGCTGAAGAAATCGACTTCGCGCGCGAGCAGGTCGGCGGCGATCGCGGCGGTGGGCACTTCGATCATGGCGCCGATCTCGAGGCCCTCGTCGAACGGGCTCCCTTCGCGACGAAGTTCTTCCTGGCACTCGGCCACGATCTGCTGGCCGCGTCGCACCTCCTCGAGACCGGAGATCATGGGAAACATCATCTTGATGTTGCCGCCGGCGCTGGCGCGCAAAATCGCACGCAACTGGGCCTTGAAGATTTCGAGGTTCTCGAGGCAAAAGCGGATGGCGCGCCAGCCAAGAAAGGGATTCAACTCGTCGCCGCTCTCGATGCTGTCGGAGAGTTTGTCGCCCCCGAGATCAAGCGTGCGGATGATGAGCGGATTGGGCGCGACGCGCTGCGCGACGGTGCGATAAATCTCGTATTGCTCGGCCTCGGTCGGGAGCGTGCTTTGGTTGAGGTAGAGGAACTCCGTTCGATAAAGCCCCACGCCTTCCGCGCCATTGCTCAGGACGGCGTCCACTTCCTCGGGCAGCTCGATGTTCGCGGAAAGGACAATGTGCCGGCCATCACGGGTGGTCGACTTGGTTTCTCGCAGCTCCGTGAGCCGTTCCGTGATCGCGCCCTGGCGCAACTCGAGCTCGCGATATTCGCGCAGCGTTTCCTCGCTCGGATCAACGATGAGAAGTCCGTTGTAGCCGTCGATTAAGACCTCCGCGCCCGAGGCCAGCGTCTCGGTGGCGTTGTGCAATCCCACGACCGAAGGAATGCCTAACGAGCGCGCCATGATGGTGGTGTGCGAAGTACGGCTGCCGAGATCGAGGGCGAGCCCGCGCACTTTTTCGCGATTCATCGTCGCGGTGTCGGAAGGAGTGAGGTTATGCGCGACGAGGATGTGCGGCTCTTCCACGGAGAGGAAGGGGCGCGGCGCTTTTCCCTGGAGATTACGGATGATCCGCCGGGTCACGTCCTGGATGTCGAGCGCGCGCTCACGCAGATAAGGGTCGTCGATTTTGCTTAACGAGTCGACGTAGCGGTTGGCCACTTCCTGGAAGACGAACTCGACGTTGCAGTGCTCCGATTCCAGCTTGCGCAGGACCTCGTCGATGAGCGTCTGGTCCTCGACTACTAGGAGGTGAGCGTCGAAAATTCCCGCGTCCTTGGCACCGATCGCCTCCGCGATCTGTTGCTGCATTTCGAGAATCTGCACCCGCGTCTGGATTAAGGCCGCCTCGAAACGCGCGATCTCATCCGTGACGTGCGCCGGTTCGATGTGATAGTGCCGGACATCGTCCGTCTCCATCGTGAAGACGTAGGCCTGGCCCAAGGCGATGCCCGGCGCCGCCGCCAAACCCTTAAAACGCTTTTCCTCGCTCGCGCTACTCATTCCGGCAAAAGATTAACCGGAACGTCACCTATTCTTCATTGAAACGCGATTCGATCAGCGCCTCGATTTCGCGGATGGCTTCCGCGGCGTCGGGCCCCTCGGCCCGAACGTGCAATTTCGAGCCCTGCCCGGCCGCGAGCATCATCAGGCCCATGATGCTTTTGCCGTTGATCTCTTCGCCTTCCTTCGACACCCAGAGTTCGCAACGGTAGCGGCTGGCCACCCGCACAAACATGGCCGAGGGCCGCGCGTGCAGACCGAGCCGGTTAAGGATCGTGAGATCCTTCTCCACCTTCTCGCTGCTGCCTGGCGCGGCGCGTCGATTCAGTAATCCCATTAGGTATCTTTCGTCTCCATCAGGCCCAGCAAACGCTCGTTAAATTCCACCGCGCTGTTCAGCCCTAACCCCTTCAGCTTTTGATCCATTGCCGCCACTTCGATCAAACGGGCGATATCGCGTCCCGGCCGCACCGGAATGGTAATGTGCGGGATTTGGATCTTCAGAATCTCGTAAAGCTCGCGGTCGAGCCCAATTCTATCCACTTCTTCCAGCTCCTGCCAATCTTTTAGCGTGACCACGAGGTCGACGCGCTTTTCGATCCGGATCGCGCCGATCCCGAAGATCGAAACCACGTTGATAATGCCGATCCCGCGGACCTCCATGTGGTAGCGGGTCAATTCCGGCGCCGTCGCTACCAGCTCGCGCCCCTCAAGTGACTTGATCCGCGTCACGTCATCGGCGACCAGACTGTAGCCGCGCTCGATCAACCCAAGCACGCACTCGCTCTTACCCACGCCGCTTGCTCCCCGGATGAGTACGCCGACGCCGAGGATGTCCACCATGCTTCCGAATTCGGTCACCGTCGGAGAGAAATCGAGTTCGAGCGCGATGGTCGCCGCGTTGATGAACTTCATTGTAATCATCGGCGTGCGAAAGACCGCCACTCGCGCTACTTCGGCGATGGCGAGCAATTCCGCTGAAAGATGGAACCCGCGCGAGATCACCAGACAGGGAATCTTTTGCGCGCAAAGAGCCTGGAAACGCGCGCGTCTCTGGCGCGCCGAGAGATCCTTGAGATATGATTGCTCTGCCGCGCCGAGCACCTGCACCCGCTTCTCCGCGAAGTAAGTGTAGAACCCAGCCAGCGCGAGACCGGGACGGTTGATGGTCGGCTCCCGGATGCGCCGCTCGAAGCCCACTTCGCTCCCTTGGAGCTTCAACTGCAGCGCCTTCGCGTGGACGTTGAAGAAGCCCCCGACCGTCACGACCGGCACATTCATTCGTTGCTCGCTCCCGGATGAGATGGTCTGGATGGCTGGTTCCGAGTTCATGTGCAGAGCAGATGTATCGCGAAGCAGAATCGATTGCCAGAGCGGTCTTGGAGGGAATTCCCTGTGTGCGCTTACTCAGACGAACTACGGCGCCGGAAATAAACGCTGCGCGAACCAATAAGCGCCCGCGAAGACGACGCAAAAGGCGGCGGCAGTCACTACTTTTCGGGCCACGGTAGCGCTCCGTTGCTGGATCAATGCCAGCAGTGGCGCCACGGCCAGGACAATGCAGGCCTGACCGATTTCGACGCCGGCATTGAAGGAGAATAACGACCAACCCAAGGCCGCGCGCGGCAGATCCATTTCGCGCAGAACATTGGCGAAGCCGAAGCCATGAACGAAGCCGAAACAAAAAGCAAACAGGAGCCGCCAATCGCGCTCGCCGTTCCCTTGGAGTAACGCATGTGCGCCGACGAACACGATGCTCACGGCGATCGCTGGTTCGATCAAACGCGGTGGCGGAGTGAGGATGTTCAAAGTCGCGAGCACCAGGGTGACGCTGTGGGCAATGGTGAAGGCAGTCACGATCTTGAGAAGCTGCCCGACCGATCCGCCGAGGAGGAGCAAGCCGACGATGAAAAGGATGTGGTCGGGCCCGATAAAGATATGGTGAATGCCTTCGACAAGAAACTGCCTAACGACTGTAAGAGTGCTCTGGTTGCCGCTCGGGCTGTAATCGATCTGCGCCACCTCCCGGTCGAAGATGCCTTGATACTTCAGCGCTGCGCCGTCGTAGATGTTGAGGAAGGTTCGGTGCCGCGGATCGGACGGAAATAATCGACAATGCAGGTGCAGCGCCCGGCCGACGTTGGCGCCGAGGAATTGGAGGCCAAGGCGGAGGTTTCTCTGCGCCGGCAACGGCTCAATTTTGGCGAGCGCTGAATGGAGGGTTTCGCCATTGCAGCTTATCGTTAGGCCAGAAACGACGCTCGCCAGAAGCCGGTCTCTTAGCTGTTCGACCGCGACCGGGTCGAGAAGTTGCGTTTCATCGACGCCGGGTAACTCGCGCGTGAAATTTTTCGCAGTAGACTCGACGGTGGCGTCGATTTGGCCTTCGCTGATCCGCAGATCGACATAGCTGAGCGGCAGGTCGTGGGCGCGCGCGGGAGAACTCACAAGAATGAGGAACGCGGCCGCAGCCCAAGCCCGGCGGCCCTGTGCAGAAGGCCTCATCGCTTTCCGCTCTCCAGCGCCTTACGGGCGAGTAGGCTCTGCAAAGGATCGAACTCGGGATTGAGGGCGAGAGCGCGCCGGAGAAAAGAGATAGCGACCGCGTCGTCGCCAGCGGCGCGGGCGATCATGCCAGCGTGATAGAAAAGTTTGGCGTCAAGTGTGCCGAGGCGCAGGGCTTCTTTACTGGCCGCCTGCGCTTCTACGACTCGGCCGGATTTCAGAGCGGTCCAGGCGAGCGCATCCGCGCCGTAGATATCGTGACGGCCAGCGTCGAATTCACCTCGAGCCAGCGCGTAGGCTTGTTCGAGTTTCCGGTCGTGATCCGCCAGGAACAAGGCGATGCGGCGATCGTAGGGCGTCCCGTGCACTTTGCGCGAATGGTCGCCCAGCTGCTCGACCAACTCATAGCGGACGGCGGCGTCCCTGGTTCGTCTGGAAAGTTGGTATAGGTCTCCGAGGGCCGCCATAAACTCGACCACGGGAACAATGCGCACGGCTTCTTCATAGTAGGAAATTGCCGCCGGAAAATCGCGCTGGGCCGCCCGCACCCGCCCCATCGAACCGAGCGCGCGAAAGTAACTCGGCGCATCCTTCAGCGTCTCGCGATAATGCTTTTCAGCGGTCGCGTAGTCGCCCTTGGCAAAGGCGGTTTCACCCAGCTGCCAGCGGCACCAGGCCGTGGTCTCGTTAGGTGGCTCGGGCAGCACGAGGAGAAACGCGAGCGCCGCTTCGAAATGGCCGCGCGCTTCCTCCATCGCACCGTGCAAAATCGCCAGCCGGGCCAGGCGCGTTTCGTTCCCGGCATCTTTCTCGCTGAACATCTGCATTTTTTGAAATGCGGAAGCGGCTTCTTCATAATAGCCTAGCTCCAAAGAAGCGTCGCCCAGAATAGCGTAAGGCTCGCTCTTACTAGGGTTCAGCTTGATCAAACTGAGCGCATCCCCCCGCGCGGCGGCAAAAGCGTGATTAGAAAATTCGGCATGCGCCAGTGCCGTTAGGCCGCTGAGGTTGCGCTCCGCAGGAACCGCCACCAGAGAGGCGCGCGCGGCGCTCACCGCCAGCGGCAGGTAATCTTCGTTACCGGTCTCGCGCACTCGCTGCAGGTAATATTCCGAAAGCGCGTTTTGTGAGCGCGTATCTTCCGGGTCGCGCTTCACCCGGTCGGCGTAAAAACGAATCGCGCTATCGGTGGCAGCTTCCTCCGCAGGAATTGCCGCTGCTGTGGCCGGAGGCGGCGGCACGCTGCGCTGTGGCTGAACTGGCGCGGGCGTCCACGCCCGCACGGTTAAATAACTCAGAACTCCGAGCACGATCGCTGCGGTAATGAGACTTACTCTCGCTCTGGCAGAGGGCGGAGAAGAAAGCTGCGTCTCCACGAGTGCTAGCCAACACGAAAATCGCTTCGGAACAACGCGCTCAACCGGGAATTTTCCGCGCCGTTAGCAAAGTGAACAGGCGCTAGCCCGCGCCGGCAGCATTCCGCCATCCGGCGCGGGGGCACCAATCCAAT
>JBBSGS010000083.1:0-10624 GCA_038253875.1 Chthoniobacterales bacterium | reverse complement strand
GGACCGCTGGTGGGTCCGGTGCTCGCGGCGCAATTTGGTTACCTCCCCGGGACGCTCTGGATTCTCATCGGGGCAACGTTAGGCGGAGGGGTGCATGACATGATCGTGCTTTTCGCTTCGGTGCGGCGGCGAGGGAAAACGTTAGGCCAAATGGTCAAGGAGGAGATCGGCAGCGCGGTTGGCGCTCTCGCCCTCGTCAGCGTGCTCGCGATCATGATTATTTTGCTCGCCGTTCTTGCGCTTGTCGTGGTGCAGGCGCTGGCCAAAAGCCCGTGGGGTGTGTTCACGATGGCAACGACGATTCCGGTCGCGGTCATCATGGGCCTCGGGCTCCGCTCCGGCCGCGTGGGCGTTGGATGGATGACCGTTTTTGGGTTGTTGGGCCTGCTCTTTGCCGTCTGGGGCGGGCAGTTTCTGCAGCACTTCCCGGTGTTGGAAAGCTGGTTCCGTCACGATCAGATCTGGCTCGCCTGGGCGGTGATCATCTACGGCTTTGCAGCTTCCGCGCTGCCGGTCTGGCTGCTGCTCACGCCGCGCGATTACCTCAGCACTTTCTTGAAACTGGGCGCGGTCGCGGCGCTCGCGGTGGCCGTGTTCATCATCCACCCGACTCTGCAAATGCCGGCGCTTTCGCGTTTCATCGACGGCACCGGCCTGGTCTTCGCGGGACCGGTTTTTCCTTTCGTCTGCATCACGATCGCCTGCGGCGCAGTCTCCGGTTTTCACTCCCTCATCGCTTCGGGCACAACGCCGAAAATGATCGAGCGCGAAGCGCGCATTCGTTCCATCGGCTACGGCGCCATGGTGACGGAAATGATGGTCGCGTTGATGGCGTTGATCGCCGCTTGCGTGCTTCAGCCGGGGGAATATTTTTCGATCAACGCCAAAGGCACGCCGAGCGAAGTGGTGGCGAAAGTTTCCGCCGCGGGTTTCCCTGTGACGGAGGTGGAAATGAACAAGCTAGCGAGTGATCTTGGGGAAAGCACGATGTTCAACCGTGCCGGCGGTGCGCCGACTTTCGCGGTCGGGATGGCGCACATGTTCTCTCGCCTAACGACCAACCCGACCGCGTTGGCTCTCTGGTATCACTTCGCGATCATGTTCGAAGCGCTTTTCATTCTCACCACGATCGATGCCGGGACGCGCGTCGGGCGTTTTCTCCTTCAGGATTTGCTGGGCCAGATCTGGCGACCGCTGGGCAACACGCGTTCCTGGGGTGCAAACCTGTTCGCGAGCGTCCTTCTGGTGAGCGCGTGGGGTTGGTTCCTCTACCAGGGCGTGCTCGATCCGTTAGGCGGAATCAACAGCCTTTGGCCGCTTTTCGGTCTGGCGAATCAGTTGCTCTCCGTCATCGCGCTCTGTCTCGGCACAACCATCCTGATCAAAATGGGCAAAGCCCGCTACGCCTGGACGACGGTTGGGCCACTCCTCTTTATGATCGGGGTGACGTTTTCGGCGGGCTACCTGAAGATTTTTTCGCCCGATCCGAAAATCGGGTTTCTAAGCGGGGCGCACATGCTCGAGGAAAAAGTGGCGGCCCAAGCCACGAACGTGGACTTCGCGCGGCAGGCGGTGATTTATCGTCTCGACGCTCTCGTTGCGCTGGCCTTTCTCGTGCTCGTCCTTCTGATCGTGGCCGGGTGTGCGCGCGAATGGTGGCGGCTGCTCCGCGGGACCAAGCCGGTCATGTTGCACGAGAGCGAGTTTGTGCCGCTCGCGGCAGTCGGGGTGGCAATTCGTTAGGCAGAAACTGGACTTGCGGACAAGTCCCTCCGGGAGGACCTGCCGCGGCGGGTCCAGTTTTGCTAATGCCGGCGCAAGGGCACGACGATTTCGCCGCCTTCGTAGACGAGAACGACCTGGCCGTCCTGGATTGCCTGCACTGTCACTCGGTATATCTGAGTGCCGGATTGCAGGCCGAACTGCTGGCCCTCCTGCATCACTTTGCCGTTGAGAATGGCGAAGCGCGGTCCCGCGCCCATGGTCACGGAGGTGAGGTTGAAGGAAGAGGGCGAAATAACCGGGGCCGAGCCCGTCTCATTGGCGCTTTTCGCGTTCGGTTTGGTCCAGCCAATCAGCCAGAAAGGATCACGCGCAACCGAGGGCTCGAAGGTGGATTTGTGCTTCAGGATAATGGTGGGCGCGTTTTTTTCCGCACGCGCGGCGGAGAGTAAACTCGTTAGGCAGAGAATGGTGAGAAAAGTTTTCATTGGGCGAGCAAAGCGGTCTGGGCAGTGAGCATGACCTGCTGGAATTGTGGCTCTTCCGGGACGGTGCGGATGACGATCCTCTGAACCGCGAGGAGCGGCTCGCTGTTCTCCAGTTCGGCCATGGCTTTCCCGAACGTCTCGTAATCGCTCAAGGGCAGCTCGATCGCCCAGGTGTCGTGGATCCAGTCGGAAAGTTCCGGCTGTTTGTAGGCGCCGCTCGCTTCCAGCCGCACGCCGGTTTTGTCGATCCCGCGGGCGGCGAAAAAGTTGCGCATCTTCGGCGGGAACCAGGCAATGGGAGCGCCCGCTGCAGTCGTCGCTTTGAGGGCTTCATAACGGCTGGTTGCCTCTTTTGCCTGCAACTCGAGGTTGGCGGTTTTTTTCATTTCGCTCTTCGAGGAGGCGGTCTTTGCCTGGAGGTCCGCGGTCGATTGCGTCATCGAGGCCCGGCTTTTGTTGAGCGGCCCGAGGAAGAAAGTGAAATAGCAATAGATCAGGGCGATGAAACCGAGCGCGCTGAGAATGATTTTCTGGATCTGGTCTTTGCTCAGTTTTTTCATCTTTATTTCTTCGCTCCCGGCGACCGCGTTTCGGCCGGCACCGCTTCCGGCTCCGGCGGCTTGGGATTAAAAGATACATTCACGATAAAGCGTGCCGTCGGCGTCGGCACTCCCGCCACATTTACGGCCGTGTCGAGGTCTTCCAAGTTTTTGAATTCAGCCTTCACTTCGGTAAAACTTTTCATCAATTGCTCGCCGAGAAGGCGGCGGAATTCTTCCGCGGCGGCCCGCGGTTCCCGCGCTGCTCCGATGCCTTCGATGACGAGAGCCACGGCGCCGCCGTCATCCGCGGCGTTCCCCGAAAGATTGATCAGTTGAATGTTAGGCGCGACGCACCCGGAAATCCTGGAGAGGAGCGGCGCCCAGTAAAAGCGGTTGTCAATCAACCCGTCGAGCACCTTCGTGCTGTCGATGATTTTCCGCAGTTCCTCGGCCCGTTTTTGCGCGGCGGTGACTTTCGGCTCGACTTGTTGCCACTCGGCCTCGGCCGCGTTCAGCTGTCTCTTGATCTGGATCGTTTGGTAGGCGTTCCAGCCGTAGTAGAGGAAGAGGATTGCGCCGAAGGCGATCAATGCAATTACGCCCAATTTCAGCGGGTCACGCTTGCGTTGGCGTTGCTCGGAGAATTGTTCGTGAAGGAGATTGAGTTGCAGGGCCATGGTCAGGCAGCTTTCAGGCAGGAGATGGCAGCACCGCAGGCGACGTTGAGAGAAACAAATTCGCTCGCCAGCGCCTGGCGCTTGGCCGCGGGCAAAGCGACTTCGCAGCTCTCCAACGGATCCCAAATTTCACAAGGCAGTGCGAGTTCGTCGCTCAGGATTTGCAAAATCATTTCCGTCCTTGCCATGCCGCCGGAGACAAAAATCCGGTGAATGCTCTCTTCGCACTGGCCCTCGAAAAATCCGATCGAATTACGCACTTCGGTGGCGAGGCGGAAGAGCGAGGTGCGGCAGATGTCGGTCATGCCGGCGTCGCCTTGCTGAATGAGAACGCGCGCCGCATTCGCGTCGAGCGCACCGCCGGCAGTGAGATCTTCGCCGAAAATTTTCCCGCCGTAATCGATGCTGCGCACAAGCACCAGCTCGGTTTTGTTGCCGATGAGGACGGTGCTTTGCTCGTGGCCCATGTCGAGAAGGAGAAAGGCTTCGCGGGCGAAAACCTCGGGATAGGCGAACTCGAAAGCGTTAAAAGAACAGACCGGCGCTAGCTGCAGAATGTTGAACGTGCGCTTCATTTTTGCCATCGCGTCGGAGATTTGTTTCACCGCCGGTCGCAGCATTCCACCGACGAGATAGCGGGTTTTGCCGGGCGGGCTCGGGCTTGCGGCCGGTGCCCCGTCGGGTGTCACCGGCGTCAGCGCGACAGCCGAGACGGGGGCACAATCGAGCACGAAATCCCTGCACTCTTGATTGAGGACCGCGAGGCCGTTCAGCTTGAGCGCGCTGCGCAGCAGCTCCACCGGCGTAGTCGGCTGCTCGATGATGCGGAGGAGCGCGTCCGGATCAGAGGCCGCCACTGCGCACCCTTTCGCGCTCCCGCCCATTTCTTTCAGGAGCAACTTCACCTGTTGAGTGAGATCATCCGCCGTCGCCAACCCCTCGGGCACGACGTGCGAGGCGTAATTCGTCAGGACGAAACGGTGCTCGCCTTTGCGCTGCAGAAGTACGCTTTTAAAAACATGCTTCCCAAGGTCGATGCCGATGACGGAGTTTATGGGTTTGGCCATGGTGTTGTTCCCTCTAAAGCGAAAACCATGCCGATGAGGGCGTCTTCTTAAAATCGTCTCCTCCCTGAGACCGGGCCGCCCGCGAGTTGCTCTCGTTGCCAGGTCCGGGCGTCGATAGCCAAAAGGCTCGGAAAGTGTCAGCGAAGTGGGCTGGAGCGCGACGCTCTGTCGTCGCGACGCACCCACGCTGACAAAGGAGGCCGCGTCACATCCCACTCACGATGCACGCGCTTAAAGCCAGTGGCGTTTCTTAAAATAAAGAATCTGTCCAACGGCAACGACCAGCATGAGGAGGAGACAAGCCCCGTAACCCCACGGTTCGGCCAGCTCCGGCATGTGGGCAAAATTCATCCCGTAAACTCCGGCGATGAAGGTCAGTGGTATGAAGACCGAAGAGATGACTGTTAGCACGCGCATGATTTCGTTGGTGCGAAGACCTATGCTGGAGATGTGCACTTCCGTAAGTCCCGATAAGACGTCGCGATAACTCTCCACCAGGTCCATCAACTGCACGCTGTGGTCGTAGCAATCGCGGAGATAGATCTTCGTCTCGGGTCGAATCAGGCCCGGCTCATCGTGCAGGAGCAGGTTCGTCACATCGCGCAGCGGCCAGACCATCCGACGAATCTGAGTGAGCGTGCGCTTGTGCTCGTGCAAGCTTCCGACCGGACGAGCGAGAGGTTTATCGATTAACTCATCCTCGATCGCGTCGATCTCTGTCCCGATCGATTCCAAGACCGGGTAATAGTGATCTATAATGGAGTCAATCAAGGCATAGGCGAGATAATCGCTCCCCGCTATACGGATACGGCCCTTTCCCCCGCGGATACGGGCGCGCACAGGTTCGAAGACGTCGAACTCACCTTCCTCCTGCAAAGTGATCAGGAAAGTCTTGCCCAGAAACATGCTGACCTGTTCCGCGCCGATCTCATTGTTCTTACCAAGATAGAGCATCTGCGCGACGATAAAGAGATAGTCATCGTATTGCTCGACCTTCGGACGCTGGCTGGTATCAAGCACGTCTTCGAGAGCGAGTGGGTGGAGATTAAAGCGCTCGCCCAGGGTGCGCAGGACGGTGAGATCGCCCAAGCCATCGATGTTGATCCAGGTGACCAACTCATTGTTAAGATGGGGAAGCAGCTCATCACAGCCGGCATTCGCTCGTTCCTCAAGAGAATCGGGTCCGTACTCGATCAGGGTGATGACCGGCGGTTCGTTAGGCGCATCCTTGGCGAGCTTGAGGAGTCCAGGCGCTTCCCCCGGAATGACGTGGCGTCTTTTGAACATGGCCTACCGTGAGTCTGAAGGTGACTTGGTGAGCGCAGATTGTTCGCCCTTATTTCGGGACGCCGCGGGTGGAGGTGTCTTCCCCAGTCCTTTCTCGGCCTCGCGCTGGAGCTGGCCGAGATAGGTCGGGAGATCGAGGCCGGCGTTGCGCGCTAACCCATGCAAAGGCGGCAGGGCGCTGATCATTCCGGAGAGGAAATCAGCCGTCCCCGTTTTGCCGTCGCCATTTTTCCCGCTGTCCCAGACGGTAACCTTGTCGATTTTGAGGTTCGAAATCGCATGCACCTGCTCGTGAACGAGATCGGGCAGCTGCTCGGTAATAAGCATGTTTTGCGCGCCTGTGGCGCCGCCGCAGGTGTCGATAGGGTCGCGGAAGCCCGCTGCTTTCTTCGTTAGGATGGCTTCCGTGCCATCAGCCTCCGCGAGAAGGCGGGCCTTCAGACCTTCCGCTTCCGCTTTCCTCACGAAGAGAAGACCGTCGGCTTCCGCTTGCTTGAGCGCGCGTTGTCCGTCGGCCGCGCCTTTCTGCATCCGGCGGGTTTGCTCGGCGTGCGCTTCTGCTTCCACGAGCAGGCGGTCGCGTGAGATTTCCGCCGGCACGACGACGTTGGCGTATTGCGTGGCCTTGTCGCGTTCGGCCCGCTGGGTTTCTGCTTTTTGCTTGGAGGAATATGCTTCTTCGAGTGCGCGCGCCGTGGCCACCTTCTCGGCGGCGGAGGCGATGCGCTCGGCTTCGGCTTCCTTGCTCCGGCGTTCCGCGCTGGAATTGGCGATCTCAACCGCGGCGACGTTTTCGCCTTTGGTCGCCGTCGCGTTGGCGTTGGCCACCTGGATGCGCTGGTCGCGTTGCGCCTCCGAGGCGCCGATCTGACCATCACGATCGGCTTGCGCGACTTTGATCCGCGCTTCGTTAATCGCTTTCGAGGCGGCTTCCTGCCCAAGCGCGTCGATGTAACCGGAAACATTGGTCACGTCCTGAATGTTTACGTTGATCAAGCGCAACCCGACTTTCTTGAGCTCGACTTCGACGCCGCTCGCGATGTTGGCGATGAGCTTGTCGCGATCGGAGTTGATCTCTTCAATGTTCATCGTCGCGATGACGACCCACATCTGGCCGAAGATGATGTCTTTGGCGAGTTCCTTGATCTCGGTGAGCTGCAAACCGAGCAAGCGCTCGGCGGCGTTCTCCATCACCCCGGGCTCGGTCGCGACGCCGACGGTGAAAGTGGAGGGCGTGTTGACGCGGATATTTTGTTTCGAGAGCGCGCCCTGGAGATTGATCTCGATCGGCATCGGTGTGAGATCGAGGAACTGATAATCCTGGATGATCGGCCAGATGAAGGAGTGGATAGGCATATTGTCGTTAGGCGTTAGGCGTTAGGCGGACTGGAGAGCGGCTCGACCATTAACGTGCTTTGGCCAATCAGGTCGACGACGCGGGCTTTGCTGTTCGGTTTCAAATCGTGAGCGGCTTTTGTGTAAGCCTCGGCCATCATAAGGCGGCCTTGCAGGACTAGTTCGAGCTGTCCGCTGCCCGCTTCGGCTGCCGGGATGGTGGTGTAGACCGTGCCGACGGCGTTGCGATAATCCAGATTTCCGCTGCTCTCCAATCGGAGGAGATTGCGAATCAAAAAAGCGGTCGCCAAAAGAAAAATCAGACCGATAGCAGTGCCACCGGCGATGGCCGCGGGGACCGAGTGACCGTGATTCAAAATAATCGCGCCGCCCCAGCCGAAGCCGACAAAGAAGGCCGTTACCGTGCGGACGGTGAGAAGGCCGAGGCCTGAGGCGTGATCGCCGTGTCCGCTCAGATCGGCGTCGTGATGTGCGTCAAGTCCCACCACGTTGAGCAGGATCTGCAAGAGCAGGATCGAAAGAGAAACGATCCCGATCGCGTAAAAGACCTGTCTCTCGATGAGGAGGGAATTCCACCAATCAATCATGCGCGTGAAGAGATTGGCTCATCCGACTTCGAGAGTGAAAGATTCGGGCAAAAACCGCAAGCACGTTCACTTGTGCCGCGCAACGATGACGGTGGAGCGGGAGCGGCTCCAGCGATAGCCGATCCCGAATTCGAGCGGCGGCGGCTGGCTCTGAGCGTAGAGAGCTTGTAACTCTGGCTGGAAGTGTTGTTTGAAAAGGTCAATCGGCGCGCTGTAGCTGCCGAAGAGGTGCAGGTCCCATTTCGCCGGATCGAACGCTGTGACCGGAATGCCGGAATCGTCCTGGATGAGCGTCTCGCTATGGGTTAGGAGGAAATTGCGCACGATATCGAAACCCGGCTCGAACATGAGATACGACGCCGACTTTAACAGACTCATGCCGACGTTCTGCTGCGCGCAAAATTTCAGGAACCCCGGATGCGAGCGAATGCCTTCGTTGGAGAGATCGGTGCTGAAGTAATAAAGAGTTTGCGGTGCGCTCCCGGGCGCGCCGGCGAATGTGATTCGCACGCCCGGCGTTGTTCCCCGGGGCGGCGTGGGTCCGGCGATGTGCGGATCTCCGTTCTTATCCAAGGTAAGAAAGGTGATGTCGGTAATGGTTTTGTCCGCGCGCGCGAGGAAGACGTAGAAGATCGGCAGTGTGCCTTTCAACTCTTCACGATCCAGGTCCGCCTTCATATCTTTGGTGATGAAAAAGCTGAAACTGAGGACGGAGTTGAGTGCGGTCTGGAGGTTGTGCAGGATGGAATCGAGCGACGGTCCGGCAAAACGCGTTACCTCAGGAAGAGGCCCGATCGGTTCGGTGCCGGCTAGGATGTAGGTGCTCGCGTTTGGGAAAAATTGGTCAGCATAGAGATAATCCGGCCCGCTAAACATATAGTAAACAACCGGGATCGGGCCACTCGCTTCCGGCAAATAGTTCGTTTCCCAGGCGCGAATGCCGGCAAACTGGCGCGCCGCGAGTTTCGCCCACGCTTGATTGAAAAACGCCGCGTGTTGTTGCCAGGAGGGCTCACGGGTGAGGGGAATGAGCGAAGAGTTTTCTGAAACAGGAAGGCCGGCGAGAAAGCGCGCGGTGTCGTTTACTGTCGCTGCTGCGGTCACAGGAACGCTGGAGATCCGCGGAGCGATCGGCGCTGTGAGTTGCGGTGGTGCAGGATTCACCGGAAGGGCGCGACGGACTTCCGGTGGAGCGCCGGGAGGCGGTTGTTCGACCGGCTGCGCCCGGCGGATTTCCTGTCCCGAGGTCGCACTCGCGCAGGCGAGAAACGCCGGCAGCAGCATGAGTTTTAATTTAAGTGCCACGGGAACAAAAGCGCGATCGTTAGGCGGATTCTCGCGCCGATCGCGCGCGCATCGCCATGATTTCGCTCAACATCTGCAGGCTGTCGTGAACGAGATGCACTTTGCTGCCTTCGTAGTGGTCCCAGCGCACCGAGCGCTCGAGCAGGCGCAGGCCCGCCTTGCGCGCGAGGTAGAGCAACTCTACGTCAAATCCGAATCCGTCGATGCGCGCGCGTTCGATGAGCGGCCGGGCTGCCTCCATGCAAAAGGCTTTAAAACCGCACTGGGTATCGGAGAAAGGCAGCCCCGTCGTTAGGCGAACGAGGCCGTTAAAGACGCGCCCGCCTTGCTCCCGCTGCCACGGCTGGCGCTGGCCGATGAGCGTGCGATCGAGTGCGCGCGAGCCGAAGACGATGTCGTAGTCGCCCGTCTCGATCGGGCCAACGATCCGCGGAAGTTCCGAGAGCGGCGTGGAGAGATCGGCGTCGCTAAAAAGCGCGATTCGCGCGTTGGTCGCGAGCAGCCCTTGGCGCACGGCGTGGCCTTTCCCACGATTCCGCGGTGAGCGCAAAAGACGCGCGGCCACGCCCGGATGTTTCTCGATAATCGCCTCCGTCACCCGCGCGGTTTCGTCGGTCGAGCCGTCGTCCACCACAAGCAGCTCGCTCGCCTGACGATGCGTTTGCAGATAAGTCAGGATTGTCGGCAAGGTCTGCTCAAGGCGCTCAGCTTCATTAAAAGCGGGCACGACAATGGCAAGCAGCGGCGTCTCCATGCCTAACGAATGCCTAACCAATGGCTCCGAAGGCCAGTCCCAGCCCATAGGTCACCACCGCCTCGAGCACTCCGACCATTGTCATCTCAAAACCCGAAGCCCACCACGAACGAATGGTGATGAGCGACTTGATCGCGCCGACCGCGAAATGCGCCAGAATGCTGATGACGAAGGCCGCGATCACCGCCGGGAACCCGCTCATGAAAAAGAACGGAATGATCGGGATGAACGCGCCGATCGCGGTCGAGAGCGCGGCGGAAAAGGCCGAGGTCCATTGGTTGGGAAAATGATGCTGCGACAGGCCGAGCTCGCTTTGGGCCATCGCCTGGACCATCTGCTCCGGCTGTTCGGCGAGACGTTCGGCCATGCGCTGCGATTCCTCCGGGGCAAATCCCTGGAGCTGATAAAACAACGCCATCTCCTCGATCTCTTCCTCGGGATTTTCCTCGACCTCGGCCTTCTCCCGCGCGATCTCGGCTTCATAGATTTCGCGCTCGCTTTTGTTCGCGAGATATGAGCCGGCTCCCATCGAAAGGGATGAGGCCATCATCCCGGCCAGGCCCGCAATGAGGATGACGTGCTGCTGGTTATCGGTCGCGCCGGCCACGCCCGAGACGATGCCGAAGACCGCCCCGAGACCATCGTTCACCCCGTAAATCGCGTCCGCCACCCACCCGCCGCCCCGGCCGTGCCAGCGTTCGCGCTTCAGAATGGTATCGAGTAAACCGCGTGGGCCTAACGAGGGCGGCGCGGCGCTCATGGTGCTGAGGATGCGGGAGTGAGCCTTTTCCTCGAGCGCGGTCTGGCGCAGAAATTCCTTTTCCTCTTCGTTAGGCGCG
>JBBSGS010000082.1:0-10679 GCA_038253875.1 Chthoniobacterales bacterium | reverse complement strand
GGATCGTCCTCGCGCTCGGCCTCGCCGGGATGATCCCCACAATCTCGATGGGCGCGACCTTCGCGGGTGTTCCCGTCGTTCCGGGCGCGACGGTGCTGGCGGATGTTCCGCTGAGCAACCTGGAAAAATCATACGCTTCCGAGGGCCGGAACACGCCACCACCGTATGCCGTCGCCGTGCTGGCGGCGCCTTCCGGTTTTGACCCGAAAAAAACCTGGCCGGTCCTGGTGGTTTTTTCCTCGAGCGACAACCGGCATCAAAACCGCGACGCGCTCGAGCAATATCGCGCGCCGGCGCTGGCCCTGGGTTGGGTGGTGCTCGCGGGCGATGGCCCCAAGCCGGCCAGGCAGGACACCTCCGGCTGGCGCGCCGGAACGACCCTGGCAGCACTGGACGCTCTCCACCGCAGTTTCGCGGGCTCCAGTAAATGGCCAGTGGCGTGCGCCGGCGGTTCCGGCGGAGCCAAACAATCCGGGCTGATGGCGCCGTTGCTCTGGTTGGCGGGGAACCGCATCATCGGCATTTTCCTGAGCGGCATCAACGAAGACCGGCTGACCAAGGGCTACCGGGAATACCGGCCGGGCGCTCATTTTCTGCGCACTCCGATCTTCCTCAGCATCGGCGCAGAGGACCGGATCGCGACGCCGGCCCAGCAGATTGCGGTAAAATTTTCCATGCGCAGAACCGGCTTCAGTCGCATCCGCCAGGAGATATTTCCCTACGGGCACGTCCTCTTAAGGGAGCAGGTGGCTGAGGCGTTGCGCTGGTTCCGGGTCCTGCAGGATCGCGAGTGATTTAAGATTGCCCCGCCTTTTTCCAGACTTCACGCGGAGTTCGTTAGGGCAACTCCGGCGCCCGCTTCGGACACGGGAGTGTAACCGAGGTTCGTTGGCGGCCGACACCGCCGCCGCTACCGCGCGCTCTCGGCCCCGCCATCGATCGGGCGATTTCGCTCCTCTCTTTCCGCCCCAGCCGTTAGGCTGCAGCTTGCGCAAACAACCTTTATGATGAAACGGATCTTCCTCTTTGCTCTTTCACTTCTCCTGGCCAGCAACGGCTACGGCCAATCGACCATCGGGTCGGGGGACATCCGACTCGCAAAACTGGCCGAGGATTTCTGGACGTGGCGCGCGCAATACGGGCCCTTCTCGGGCGATGATGTCAATCGCCTGGAGCTTCCCTGTGGAACGCGCGATTGGTCGGGGGCGGCGATGGAAAAGCGCCGCGCGGATCTCGGGAAGTTCGAAGCGCGCTGGAAAGAAATCGAGGCCAGCTCCTGGCCGATCCCGCAGCAGGTTGATTATCGGTTGATCGGTTCGGCTCTCGCTCGCCTGCACTGGGAGCTGGACGTCAATCCGCGTTGGAAACGCGACCCCAACTTTTATCTCGAGCAAACGCTTACTCCGGTGGTGGAAGCGCTGACCGTGCCCGCTCCCTACGACGAGGCGAGGAGCCGGGAAATCCTCGCGCGGATCGAGAATATTCCCGCCATCCTGGAAAGCGCGACGGCCAACCTAACGAATCCGCCGGCGCCCTTTGCCAGCGTCACGATTCAGGCGCTCGAGAAAATTCGGCCGCGCTTGCAGGAGATGGCAGCCGCGCTGCAGCCCTCGACCACTTTGCAATCTTCGGAGCTAACCCGCGCCACCGAGCGCGCCGCGGACGCGCTGGAGAAATTTCGGAAACACCTGCAAGACCAACTGCCTTCGCTGCCGGCGCAAACCGCACTCGGTCGCGACGCTTATCTTTTCTTTTTGAAGAACGTCGCCCTGCTCCCGTATTCGCCCGAGGAGCTACTCGCGATGGGACAGCAGGAGTGGGACCGGGCGGTTACGTTTGAAGCTTTCGAAGCGCAAAAGAATCGCACGGTTCCTCCGCCCGTTCTTGCGACGGATGTCGAAAGCTGGAAGAAAGACGCGGCGGCAAAAGAGTCGTTAATCCGCGATTTTCTCGAGACGCACGGGGTCCTCACGGTGCCGGACTGGATGCAACACTACACTCTGCGCGCGATGCCGGCTTATCTGCACGCGCTCGAGGGATTCGGCGAGATGGATGACTTCACTTCGCCGTCCCGCCTGCGGGAGAACTGCATCCGCTACGTCGATCCACCTTCGCCCAAGCTTGGTTATTTCATGCGCGCGACTGCGGCTGATCCGCGGCCGCTCACCGTCCACGAAGGAATCCCCGGCCATTATTTTCAGCTCTGTCTTTCCTGGAAACACGAGGACCCGATCCGGCGGCATTATTACGATTCTGGGGTGAACGAAGGCATCGGTTTTTACGCCGAGGAAATGATGCTCCAGGCCGGTCTCTTCGACGACAGCCCGCACACCCGCGAGATCATTTACAATTTCATGCGCCTGCGCGCGCTCCGGGTGGAGGTGGACGTGAAGCTCGCGCTCGGCCAATTCACCCTTGAGCAGGCGGCGAAATATCTGGAGACGAAAGTGCCAATGGATCCCACGACCGCGCGGCAGGAAGCGATTGCCTTCTCCACCGGTCCGGGACAGGCCATCACCTACCAAATCGGCAAACTCCAGATCACCAAAATGCTCGCGGAAGCGCGCCTGCTGCAGGGGGAGAAATTTAATCTGCGGGCTTTCCACGATTTCGTTTGGAAGAACGGCAATGTCCCGATCGCGCTCCAGCGTTGGGAATATCTCGGCGCCGGTAATGAGGTGCCGAAGTAGGTAAATTCTGGGTAGCGCACTCGTCTCGAGTGCTGGTTGCGGTGTTCCACCGCGACGAACTTTCCTTGGGCGCTTGGAGGTCACGACTAACCGGCCGGGCTCAGAAAAGTTCGCGATGGTGCCGTAACGGATGCGAAGCAACGGCCGGGCTTTCCAACACCGTCGCCAGCACTCGAGACGAGTGCGCTACCCAGACGATCCTCCACTCGCAGTCGTTAGGGCACGGCCCGCGAAATGAAACGGAGTGCGGAATCGGGTTGGAGGGACGGGCGCCGTCCCGTCCGGGTTTCGGAATCTCGGACGACACGGCGGTCGTCCCTCCATCGGCTCGTTAGGCGGGGTGCTTCTCGGCGAAGCGCGCGAGGAGCCAGCAGAGATCGGAGAGGCGGTTGAGGTAACGAAGGATTTCCGCCTGCGCATGTTCGCTGACCTCAAGCGCGGCGACGCGGCGCTCGGCCCGGCGACAGACTGTTCGCGCGAGATCGAACGCGGCGGAGAGCGGCGTGTTCCCCGGCATCGCCCAACCTTTGCCGTAGAGGGTTTTGTCTTTCTCCAGTTCGTCGATCGAACTCGTTAGGCGATCGACCATTGTCGCAGTCGTTAGGGCGAAGCCATCCTTGACGAAGCGCGGGAGATCCGGCGGCGCGGTCGCCAGTTCGCCCATCACCGTGACCAGTTCCTTTTGAATCGCCAGAACCTGTTCTGCCAGGGGCGTCGCCCCAGCCGTAGCCCTAACGAGGCCAAGCGCCGAATTCAACTCGTCGACGCAGCCGTAGGCGTCGACTCGCGCATCGGTCTTGGCGACGCGCCGTCCATACATGAGCGAAGTCTCACCGGCATCGCCGGTCTTGGTTGCGATCGACATCTTTAAAAATTGAGAGCCGCAACTTTCGTTGCGGCTCTCAGGGTTAACATTGTTTGCGGGTTCGTTAGCCGAGCGCCGGTTGCGGTTCCGGCTCTTCCATCAAGGGCGCGCCCACCTGCTCGCCGAGCTCGACGAGCTTGATCTCGCGCACCGCCGGGAAGCCGGTGCCGGCCGGGATGAGGTGACCCATGATGACGTTTTCCTTGAAGCCGCGCAGACGATCGACTTTGCCTAACGTTGCCGCTTCGGTGAGGACGCGGGTCGTGTCCTGGAACGAAGCCGCGGAGATAAAGCTGTCGGTTTCGAGCGAAGCCTTGGTGATGCCGAGGAGCACCGGGGTCGCTTCCGCGGGCTTGCCGCCCTGCGCCACAACCGTGGTGTTTTCCTTCTCGAAATCGAGCTTGTCGATCTGATCGCCCCAGAGAAGCGGGGTGTCGCCAGGGTCGGTAATCTTTACCTTGCGGAGCATCTGCCTAACGATGATCTCGATGTGCTTGTCGTTGATCTCGACGCCCTGGAGCCGGTAGACTTCCTGCACTTCGTTGACGAGATGCTCCTGCAGATCCTGCGGTCCGCAGATCTCGAGGATCTCGTGCGGGACTACCGGGCCTTCGGTCAATTGCGAGCCTTTCTTCACGAAGTCGCCCTTGAAGACGATCATATGTTTGTTCATCGGAATGAGGTGCTCTTCTTCGGCGCCAGTGGCAGTGTCCTTCAGAATGAGCTTCCGTTTTCCGCGCACCGTGCCGCCGATTTCCACGATCCCGTCGATCTTCGCGATCTCGGCCGCGTCTTTCGGACGGCGCGCCTCGAATAGTTCCGCGACACGCGGCAGACCGCCGGTGATGTCCTTGGTTTTGGCAACCTTGCGCGGCGTTTTCGCGAGCAACGCGCCCGCGCGAATCTTCTGGCCGGCTTCGACGATGACGTGCGCGCCTGCCGGAATCGAATAGCTTGCGGAGACTTCTCCTTCGTCGCCGACGATCACAATTTGCGGATGCAGATCTTCCTTATGCTCGATGATGACTGTGCCCATGAGGCCGGTCGCTTCATCGACGTCGCGCTTCATCGTCACGCCCGCGATCATATCGCGGAATTCGATCTTGCCGGTTTTGTCGGTCAGGATTGGGACGTTATACGGATCCCATTGCACGAAGGTCTCGCCCTTTTTCACCGTGCCGCCGTCGGCTTTGGAAATAACCGATCCGATGACGATGGCGTAGCGTTCGATTTCGCGGCCCTCTTCGTTGTGCAAAGTAATCGAGCCGTTTTTGTTCAGCGCAATCCAGTTGCCGTCGAGGGCCTGCACCGTGCGCAGATCGTTGAACTGCACGGTCCCCTCGTTCTTCGCCTTAATGATTGGCTGTTTGAACGTCTGGCTCGCGGTGCCGCCGATGTGGAATGTCCGCATCGTCAATTGCGTCCCGGGCTCCCCGATCGATTGCGCAGCGATGATGCCGACCGCTTCGCCGAGCTTGACGAATTGGCCGGTGGCGAGGTTGCGACCGTAACAAAGCGCGCAAACGCCGCGTCCGGTTTCACAGGTGAGCACGGAACGAATCTTCAAGCTCTCGACCCCGATCTTCTCGATCGCGGCCGCGGTGGGTTCGTCGATCATCTGGTTCGCCTTGATGATCTTTTTCTTCGTCACGGGGTCGGCGATCGTCTCACAACTCACGCGACCAATGATGCGGGTCGAAAGATCGACCACCTCTTCGTCGCCTTCGTAGATCGATTTCACGACGATGCCGTTGACCGTGCCGCAATCCATCTCGTTGATGATCACGTCCTGCGAGGCATCGACCAGCTTTCTCGTTAGGTAACCGGAGTCCGCGGTCTTGAGCGCGGTGTCGGCCAGGCCTTTGCGGGCGCCGTGAGTGGAGATGAAATACTCGAGCACGGTGAGGCCTTCGCGGAAGTTCGAAGTGATCGGCCGCTCGATGATTTCGCCCGAAGGCTTGGCCATCAAACCGCGCATACCGGCGAGCTGCTTGACCTGCTGGCGGTTGCCGCGAGCGCCGGAATCAACCATGAGGAAGACCGGGTTCAATTCTTTGCGCCCTTCGTTATGCTCGAGAGTGCGGAACATGACGTTGGAGATTTCGTCACCGGCGTGAGTCCAGATGTCGATGATCTTGTTGTAGCGCTCGCCATCGGTGATGTTGCCTTTGCGATACTGCTGCTCGACCTGCTTGATCTGCTTGTAAGCATTCGCAAGCTCCACTTCCTTCTCCTTCGGAATGATCATGTCGGAGATGCCGATGGAGACGCCGGCCTTGGTCGCCTCGCGGAAACCGAGTTCCTTCAGCTTATCGAGCGTTTCGACGGTGCCGTCCTGTCCGGCCACCTGATAACAGCGCCAGATGATGTCGCTGAGCTGCTTCTTGCCGGCGGCTTTGTTGAAGAAGCCGAGGCCGTCGGGCCAGATTTCGTTAAAGATGACGCGGCCCGCGGTTGTTTCCATGACCCGCGTTTCAGGATCGCCGTAGATGGTTTTCTTCCCGAAATCCGGATTCTTCAGCCGGATGCGATCGTGGGTCTTGACCGCGCCATCGGCCATCGCGAACTCGACTTCGGTTGCATTAGCAAAGAGGGGGAGACGGGATTCGACAGCAGCACCCGCGGCGCGGCGCGGATTCTGTGTCAGGTAATAGCAGCCTAACGTGATGTCTTGCGACGGCGTTGTAATCGGCTTTCCGCTCGAAGGGGAGAAGATGTTGTTCGGCGCGAGCATAAGCATGCGCGCCTCCATCTGCGCCTCGACCGAGAGGGGGACGTGCACCGCCATCTGGTCACCGTCGAAGTCCGCGTTGTAAGCGGTGCAGACGAGCGGGTGAATGCGGATCGCTTCGCCTTCGATCAATTGCGGCTCGAAAGCCTGGATCGAGAGTCGATGCAAAGTGGGCGCACGGTTGAGCAGCACCGGATGGCCTTTGGTCACTTCCTCGAGGATGTCCCAAACTTCCGGCGTCTGGCGCTCGATCATTTTCTTCGCGCTGCGCACGGTGTGGACGTAGCCGAGATCCTTGAGGCGGCGAATGATGAACGGCTCAAAGAGAACGAGCGCCATTTTCTTTGGCAGACCGCACTGATTGAGTTTCAACTCTGGCCCGATGACGATTACGGATCGACCCGAATAATCGACACGCTTGCCTAACAAGTTCTGACGGAAACGCCCGCCCTTTCCCTTAAGCATGTCGCTGAGCGATTTGAGCGGTCGATTGCCCGCGCCAGTGACAGCGCGACCGTGGCGACCGTTGTCGAAGAGCGCGTCTACTGCTTCCTGCAACATGCGCTTTTCGTTGCGGATGATGACGTCGGGCGTCTTGAGCTGGAGAAGATTCTTGAGCCGATTGTTGCGGTTGATGACGCGGCGATAAAGATCGTTCAGATCCGAAGTCGCGAAACGTCCGCCTTCCAAGGGGACAAGCGGACGCAAGTCCGGCGGGATGACCGGGAGAACTTCGAGCACCATCCACTCGGGGCGCGAATGCGACGAGGCAAAGCCCTGCACGAGCTTCATCCGCTTCGCCAGTTTTTTGCGAATCTGTTTGCTCTTGGTGTTCCCCATCGCTTCCTCGAGCTCTTTGTTGAGCTTGGCGAGGTCGATCTCTGCGAGCAGCGTTTTCACGCCATCAGCGCCCATGCCGGCCTTGAATTCTTCGCCGTATTGCTCCTGCGCTTCGCGGTATTCCACCTCTGTAAGGAGCTGGGTTTTCGTTAGGGGCGTGTTCCCCGGATCGATCACGATGTAGTCCTCGTAGTAGATCACGCGCTCGAGTTGCCGGGCGCTCATGTCGAGCATCAAGCCGAGACGCGACGGCATACATTTGTAGAACCAAATGTGCGAGACCGGCACCGCCAGCTCGATGTGACCCATGCGCTCGCGGCGCACCCGCGCCAGCGTCACCTCGACGCCGCAACGGTCGCAAATCACACCCTTATGTTTGATCCTTTTGTATTTGCCGCAGGAGCACTCCCAGTCGCGCGTTGGACCGAAGATACGCTCGCAGAATAAGCCGCCCTTTTCCGGCTTGAAGGTGCGGTAGTTGATCGTCTCCGGATTTTTGACTTCACCCTTGCTCCAGGACCGCATGGTGTCAGACGAAGCGACACCGATTGCGACCTGATCAAAACCGACCGGGCGTTCTTCGCCCACCAACTCACGCCAGGAATGTTCGTTCATAAATATGTATTCTAGTTTTCGAATTGTGGCTGCGGCGCCCTCGCCGCAAAAATCAAAGGGAGCAGAAACGGCCTTGCGACGAGGGCGTCGCAGCCACGATGAAGCCTCGATGGTTCCATTACGCGACGTTTTCGAGAAAGGCCGGCGCCTGGCCCCCGACTTTGACGTCCAAGCCTAACGACTGCATTTCCTTGATTAAGACGTTGAAAGATTCCGGGGTCCCGGCCTCGAGCGAGTTATCGCCTTTTACGATCGACTCGTAGATGCGGGTGCGGCCTTGGACGTCGTCCGATTTCACCGTGAGAAGTTCCTGTAAGGTATAAGCCGCGCCATAGGCTTCGAGCGCCCAAACCTCCATCTCGCCGAAACGCTGACCGCCGTATTGCGCCTTGCCGCCTAACGGCTGCTGCGTGACTAACGAGTAAGGGCCAACCGCGCGGGCGTGGATTTTGTCCGCGACCAGGTGGCCGAGCTTCAGCATGTAAATGTAGCCAACGACGACTTCCTGATCGAACGGGTCGCCGGTGCGACCATCGAAGAGACGGGCCTTGCCGTTTTCTTGCACCCACTTAAAGCCGTCCACCTTCTTCGCTTCGTTGAGATACTCGCGAATCTTGGCTTCGGAAATACCGTCGAAAACCGGCGTCGCCACCTTGAAGCCGAGCGCCTTGGCGGCGACCCCGAGGTGAGTCTCGAGCACCTGACCGACATTCATGCGGCTGGGCACGCCTAACGGATTGAGACAGATCTCGACCGGCGTTCCGTCGGCCAGATAAGGCATGTCTTCTTCGGGCACGATCCGCGCGACCACACCCTTGTTGCCGTGGCGCCCCGCCATCTTGTCGCCCACGCTCAGCTTGCGCTTGCTCGCGACGAAAACTTTCACCTGCTTGATGATGCCTGGATCTATGTCGTCACCGCTTTCGACGCGATCCATCGAACGTTCCCGCTCGAGCTCGAGCTCGGCGAACTTGTGTTCGTACTGTGCGATGATCTCGCGGATTTTGTTCCGGATCGGGCTCGGATCGATCTCGATGTGATCGTGCGCCACAGCCAGTTTGCGCAGGAGCGTCTTGGTGATTTTGCGATTTGCCGGGATGATGATTTCGCCACTCTGCGCGTCGACGACGTCGAGCGGCACCTTCTCGCCTAACAAGAAGTTGGAGAGCGCATCGGTCAGTTGCTCGGTCAGTTCGTCCCTCTTCTTGCGATTGTCTTCGGTGATCGATTTGAGCTGGCGCTTGGTTTCCGCCGGCGTCAATTTCTCGCGCGAGACTTCGTGGCGCGAGGAAACTTTCACATCCATGACAATGCCGTAGGTGCCCGATGGGACCGTGAGCGAGGTGTCCTTCACGTCGGCGGCCTTTTCGCCGAAGATGGCGCGGAGCAGGCGCTCTTCCGGCGCCAATTCCGTCTCGCTCTTGGGCGTGATTTTTCCGACAAGAATGTCACCCGGCTTCACTTCGGCGCCGACGCGGATGACTCCGTCCGGTCCGAGATTGCGGAGCGCTTCTTCACTTACGTTCGGGATGTCCCGGGTGATTTCTTCGGGGCCAAGCTTGGTGTCACGCGCGCCGATTTCAAACTCGTCGATGTGAATGGAAGTATAGATGTCTTCCTTCACGACCTTCTCCGAAATCATTATGGCGTCTTCGAAGTTGTAACCGTTCCAAGGCATGAAGGCGACGAGCACGTTGCGGCCGAGCGCGAGTTCGCCCTGGTCAGTGTTCGGTCCATCGGCAATGACCTGGCCTTTCTTCACGTGCTGACCCTTTTTCACGATCGGCTTCTGGTTGACGCAGGTGCCGGCATTCGAGCGCATGAACTTGCGCAGTTCGTAGACGTGCACGCCCGCTTCGAGATCGGTCTTTAATTTCTTCCTGCCTTCAGGCATCGAGCCGTCTTTTGTCACTACGATCTGGTCGGCGGTGACCGAGGCAACCTTGCCGGATTCAGTGGAAACGACGACGGCACGGGAGTCGCGCGCGACTTTCCCCTCAAGACCAGTGCCAACGAGGGGCGACTCGGAAACGATCAGCGGCACACCCTGACGTTGCATGTTCGAACCCATTAAGGCGCGGTTGGCGTCATCGTGTTCGAGGAATGGAATCAAACCTGCGGCGACGGAAACGAGCTGCTTGGGCGAGACGTCCATGTAATGGACCTTTGCCGGCTCGACTTCCAAGAAGTCGCCGCGATAACGCACGGAAACTTTTTCTCCGGTAAAATGGCCTTTCGCGTCCATCGGCGCATTGGCCTGCGCGACGATGAAGTTCTCTTCACGATCGCCGGTGAGATAATCGACCTGATCGCTGACCCGGCCATTCTCGACTTTTCGGTAGGGCGTTTCGATGAAGCCAAATTCATTGATCCGCGCAAAGGTGCTCATCGAGCTGATGAGACCGATGTTCGGACCTTCCGGCGTCTCGATCGGACAAATGCGGCCGTAGTGCGACGGATGCACATCGCGCACTTCGAAGCCGGCGCGATCGCGACTGAGACCGCCGGGCCCGAGAGCGGAGAGACGGCGTTTGTGCGTCAGCTCAGCAAGCGGATTCGTCTGATCCATGAACTGCGAAAGCTGCGAACGCCCGAAGAAATCGCGCACGACCGCGCTGAGCGCTTTCGGATTGATGAGCTTCTGCGGGGTCATGCCGTCGATGTTGATGTCGAACAACGTCATGCGCTCCTTGACCAATCGCTCGGTCCGGGCCAGGCCGACGCGACATTGATTGGAGAGCAATTCGCCGACCGTGCGCACACGACGGCTGCCGAGGTGATCGATGTCGTCGAGCGTGCCTTCGCCGCGACGGAGATTGATCAGATACTTAATCGCCGCGATGAAGTCCTTGTCGGTCAGGATGCGCTCGCCGAGGTCGACATCGATGCCGAGTTTCTGGTTCAGTTTGTAGCGACCGACGCGACCGAGGTCGTACTT
>JBBSGS010000081.1:0-10755 GCA_038253875.1 Chthoniobacterales bacterium | reverse complement strand
CAAAGCGCGCCTAACGTCGGACGGTCGGGCCGTCGTCAGCAGCGCGGCGCACGATCTCGGAACAGGTGCCTACACCGTTTTTACCCAGGTGGCTGCCGATGCGCTCGGATTGCCGGTCGAAAAAGTCACCTTCAATTTGGGCGACAGCAGCCTGCCCATGGCCCCGGTCGCGGGCGGCTCAAACACCACGGCCACAATCAGCGAAGCGATTTTGCGCGCGGCTGATGCCGTGAAAAACAAGCTGGCTGCGCTGGTGACCTCCGAAAAGGAATCTCCGTTGTTTGGCCAGAAAGCAGCCGACCTAATCGTCGCGGATGGCCGCTTGTCTCTCAAAAGCGATCCGACGAAGAGCGAAAAATTTACCGACATTCTCAGTCGCGCCAGGCAGGACGCAGTCGAGGGTGAATCCGGCCCAACCCATTCAGGGGAAGAGGCGGAGAAATTCGCCTTTCAATCTTTCGGCGCGCAATTCTGCGAGGTGAAGATCGACCCGTTCCTGCCGCGTGTGCGTGTCACCCGTTTTGTCAGCGCGATCGACAACGGCCGTGTGCTCAATCCGAAAACCAGCCGCAGCCAGATCATCGGCGGAGTGATCATGGGCCTCGGCATGGCCTTGATGGAAGAGACGAGTTACGATCCCGCGACTGGCCGCCCGGTGACGCAAAACCTGGCCGATTATCACGTCTGCGTGAATGCAGATGTCGGCAAGATTACGCCGTTGTTTATCGACATCCCCGACCCGCATATTAACTCGTTAGGCGCGCGCGGCATCGGCGAGATCGGGATCACCGGAGTCGCCGCCGCGGTCGCGAATGCAGTCTATCACGCCACCGGCAAGCGCGTCCGCGAGCTGCCGATCACTTTGGACAAAATTGATTTAAGAAGAATGACGAAGGTCGAATGACGAATTCCGAAGTCCGAATTGTGAGCGTCCTTTTCGTCATTCGTCATTTGGTCATTCCTTCGGGCTTCTTCATTCGGCCTTCGTCATTCTGTTTCCACCACTGACTTTTATCATGGCAAACACCAACATCCTCGGGCCGGCAAGAAATCGCGTCGATGGTCCGCTCAAAGTCACCGGCCAGGCGACGTATGCGGTCGAATTCGAGATTCCGCGCTGCGTCCACGCCTGGCCCGTAGTCAGCAACCTGGCGAAGGGCACCATCACCTCGATGGACACCAAGGCGGCAGAGTCCGCTCCCGGGGTGCTCAAGGTTTTAACCCATCAAAACGCACCGCAACCGAAGGAAGCGGAAAGTGGCGGCGGCGCGGCCCGCACGAAGGGCATTCGTATCGAAGAGAGAAATCCGTTGAGCGACGACAAGGTCCATTACGCCGGACAATACGTCGCCCTGGTCGTGGCGAAAACGGTCGAACAAGCGCAATACGCAGCCTCGTTAGTCCGGGTTAGTTACGCGCCCGAAGAGGCGCTTCTCACCATGGCCGCGGCGGTGGAGAAAGCGACCAAGCCGAAAAAAAATCAGGACGAAAGCGTCCAGCCGAAGAAAGGCGATGTCGAATCGGCACTGGCTAATCAGAGCCTCACTCGGCTGCGCGAAACCTACTCCACGCCGACGGAAACGCACAATCCGATAGAGATGTCGGGGACGATCGCGGCGTGGGAGGGCGACAAGAAACTGACGGTTTGGAATGCCACGCAATTTGTTAAAGGCGTGCAAAGCATCCTCGCACGCACCTATGATCTCGACCTCGAAAACGTGCGCGTCATTTGCCCATTTGTCGGCGGCGCTTTCGGGTGCAAAGGCGCCGTTTGGCCGCACGAGTTTTTGGCCGTGATGGCGGCGAAGGTTGTTGGGATGCCGGTGAAGTTTCACGTCTCGCGCAAGGAAATGTTTACCTCCACCGGACATCGCACGCCGACCAGCCAGACCCTTTCTCTGGCCGCGACATCTGACGGGAAGTTGCAGGCCATGCAACACGTTAGTCACACACTTACCTCGCCGGTCGCGGAGTGGACGGAATCGTGCGGGGCGCGCTCGACCGCCATTATGTATGCGAGCCCGGCCATCCGCGTGGAGGAAATCGTCTACCCGGTCAACGTCGCCACTCCCACTTTCATGCGCGCGCCGGGTGAATGCCCCGGCGTTTACGCGCTGGAGTGCGCGATGGATGAGTTGGCCTATCTCCTGCAGATGGATCCGGTGGAACTTCGCCTAACGAACCATGCCGACAACCATCCAATCAAAGATGTCCCTTTCAGCGCCAAACATCTCAAGGAAGCCTACCAAGTCGGCGCGGAAAAGTTCGGCTGGTCGAAGCGCGATCATCAAGCCGGCCAGATGCGCGACGGCAGTCTGCTTGTCGGTTGGGGCATGGCGACCGCGACCTATCCCGCGCACAAAATGGCGGCCGCGGCCAGGGCGACCTTGCGTGCCGATGGCAGCGCCATCGTGCAGTGCGCGACGCACGATCTTGGCACCGGCGCTTACACCGCCTTCACGCAAATTTCCTCTGAGCAACTCGGCGTCCCTTTCGAGAAAGTGACCTTCGAACTCGGCAAATCCGATTTCCCCTTCGGACCCGTGGCCGGCGGCTCGAATTCCACCGGGACGGTCGGCACCGCGATTCACGAAGTGGCCGGCCTCCTGCACAAAGCGCTCGGCGATCTCGCGGTGAAGGATTCCAAATCGCCGCTGCACGATGCCAAGGTCGAAAATATTGTCATGGTGGCGCCCGGGCGGATTGGCTTGAAGAACGACAAGTCAAAATCCGACAGCTACACCGACATCCTGAAACGCGCGGGCAAAGGTGAGATCGCGGTCGAGAGCAAGCTTCAGGAGCCGGAGGAGGACGAGAAGCATGCCTATCAATCGTGGGGCGCACATTTTTGCGAAGTGAAGATCGACCCGCTCCTGCCCCGGGTGCAGGTCACGCGCGTCGTCACCGTGATCAATTGCGGCCGTGTCGTCACCCACAAGCTGGCGCGCAGCCAGATCCTGGGCGGCGTCGTGATGGGCATCGGCATGGCTCTGCACGAGGCAACCGAATACGATCCGCAAACCGGGCTGCCCGCGACGGCGAATCTCGCGGACTATCATGTGCCGACCAACGCCGACATTCCGCAGATCGACGTCCATTTCGTGGGCGAACCGGACTTTGCTTTCAACCCAATCGGCGCCCGCGGCATCGGCGAAATCGGGATCACCGGGATTGCCGCGGCGGTCGCGAACGCGGTCTATCACGCCACCGGGAAACGGGTCCGCGACCTGCCGATTACACCGGACAAGTTGCTCTAAAAAAACGTGCGCGCGAACAGCTCAGCTCCGGGTAGCGCATGCGTCTCGCGTGCTGGTTGCGGTGTTCCACCGCAACGAACTTTCCTTGTGCGCGGGAACTTCACGGAAACGCCAATGTTCCGGGAAAGTTCGCGACGGTGGAACACCGTGGCCAGCACCCGGGGTGGCTGCGACGCCCTCGTCACCGGAGGTGCCCGCGGCGCCTCGCCGCGAAGCGGAACCGGTGCGGCGAAACTGGCGGCGGGGCGCCGCCGGCACCCTTTGCGACGTGCGCGTCGCAGCCACAAGTGAAAGAACTCCAGGAAATCATCGGCGCCTTCGCGCGACGCCGGGGCGAACCGCTCGCGCTCGCCACACTCGTTAGGGCAAACGGTTCCAGCTATCGCCGGCCGGGCGCGCGGATGCTCATCGCGGCGGATGGAACTTTTCTCGGCGCACTCAGCGGCGGTTGTTTGGAGGAGGAAGTTGCGGTTCGCGCGCAGGCAGTCATCGCAACCGCTGAACCGATCCTGCTCCATTTCGACACCCGGCTGCGCTATGGCTGCAATGGCGCCATTGAAGTTTTCGTCGAGCGCGCCGACGCGGAATTTCTCGACGGTATCGCCGCCGCCACTCGGGAGCGCCGCGGGTGTCGCGCGACAACCGTCTTCGCCGGTGAGAGTTCGTTAGGCAGCCGCATCCTGGCTTCAGCAGAAGACGATCCCGCAAACGCTTTTGTACAAACGATCCGCCCGCCGCTGCAGTTGCTCCTCATCGGCGAAGGTCCTGACAGCCCGGCGCTGCGCGCGCTGGCGTTCACCCTTGGCTGGCAATTGGTCGAAGCCGCAGAAGCCGCTGCTTTGCCTAACGAATTCGACGAATGGACCGCGGCGATCGTGAAAACCCACAACTACGGCCGCGATTACGCGGCCTTGCAAAGGCTGCTCCCGCTCGGTCTGCGCTATGTCGCCCTGCTCGGTCCCCGCCGCCGCCGCGATCAACTCCTGCATGCCTTGGCGGAAAGGGGGGTCGAGATCCGCTCGGAGCTGTTTGCGCCCGCCGGCCTCGACATCGGCGCGGAATCGCCCGAGCAGATTGCGCTCGCGATCGTGGCCGAGATTCAAGCAATTTTCGCCGGCGCGGAGGCGGACTCGTTGCGCGATCGCAAAGCGCCGATCCACGTCGTGCCGGAGTTGGCTGTGGCGTGAAGATCGCCGCCCTCGTCCTCGCCGCCGGCGGCTCAACGCGGCTCGGGCAGCCGAAGCAGTTGTTGCAGTACCGGGGTCAGAGTCTCATTTGTCACACCGTCGACGCCGCCCGTGAGGCCGGATGCTCCCCAATTATCGTTGTGATCGGGCGTGACTGGAAAGAGATCGCCGCGGAACTGCAGAATCTGCCCGTTACGCTCGTGCCTAACGAAAACTGGGAACGCGGCATCGGCACCTCCATTCGCGCCGGGGTCGCCGCGCTGCCAGAGCTCGACGCAGTTGTCCTCCTCGCCTGCGATCAGCCGGCGGTGAACGCGAACTTTATCGAGCGTTTGATCCGCACCCATGCTGTAACGCAGCAACCGGTCGTCGCTGCCGCCTACTCAGATACGGTGGGCGTGCCGGCACTTTTCGCGCGCCCGCATTTCTCCGCGCTCCTGTCACTAAGCGATGGACAGGGTGCAAAGACCCTCATGGCGGCTCACCCGGATAAGGTCGCCCGCGTCGAATTTCCGCAGGGCGCCGTGGACATCGATACCGTGGAGGATTTTGCGCGGTTGGTGCCGCGATGAAACGGCTAACGACCACCGCCGGACTGTAGCCAATGCCCCCGCGCGTCGATATAAACGCATAGTCGATCGTCGGGCCAATAAAATTAAGCGAGGCCGTAAATGCGGAGCGCTTGTTGTTTGCCTTTTAATTTTCGCTCACCGAGATCGACCAATTTTTCGTCCGACGGCAAACGATCGCCGAAATCGGCGGAGAGCAGAACGAGCTGATTAAGTTCCTTCATCACTCCTTCGAGGCGGAAAACAGTGTTGACGACGTCGCCGATGATGGTGGCATCGCGCTGCGCATCGAGCCCGACGTTGCCGCAAGTGACGGAGCCAAAATGAAGGGCGATCCCGACATGAAACGTTTCTCCGTTGGCCCATTTGATCCGGGCCGCAAGCGCCAGAAGATCGCGGGCGATCTGAAGCGTCGCGGCGCAATCCACTTCTTCGTCGCCACATCCGCCCCAATAGGCGAGGACCGCATCCCCGATAAATTTATCCACCGTGCCGCCGTTTTTGGTGACGAGATTGCCGGCCTCGCGAAACCAGACGCCCAGTTGCTGCGCTAAATCGGAGCTGGAGATTTTTTCGGCCATCCGGCTGAAACCGCGAATGTCGCAGACTAACAGTGCCACCGGCCGGATCGCGGAAGGCGCCCCCGCCATCGAACCGGCGAGCGTGACTTCGAGATGAGCGTTGGAAAAATCGTCCTCGATCCGCTCGAAAACGAGTTCGTTTTTTGCGATGAGGATGCGCGCGCCGGGAGCAAGCATCACCGGCGTGACGACGCGCTGATCGTTCACCAAAGTGCCGTTGCGGCTGCCGAGATCGATAATTTGATATTGATAACCGTCGTGACAACGGATGAGCGCGTGCTGGCGCGAGACGAGCTGGCTGCCACTCAGGCAAACGGTATTGTCGCTGGTGCGCCCGATGGTGGCGGTGTTGCCGATCGTCAGCTCGAAGGGCTCGCCCGCGAGCGGCGTGATCCGAAGTTTCGCGGGCATGGGTAAGGCTGCAGTATCTGGCAGCCGGTCGCGTGCGACAAGCGTAAACGCAGGCTTCCAGCCTGCCGCGCCCCGCGGGCATCTTGCCGGCGGGAGATTACTGTCCAGGCAGGATGCCCGGACTACGGAACAGCCAGGATGGCTGTGTTACAGTCGTTCCGAATGGCCGAGAAAATCGCGTTCGATCATTACGAAGTGCTGACCCGCGAAGATGGTTCCCTCTTCGAACTCGGCCGGGGCGCGATGGGCATTACCTACAAGGCGTTCGATACCAACCTGCGGGTGCACGTCGCGCTCAAGGTGATCAACGCCAAATATCTCGAGAGCGAAATCGCGCAGCAGCGTTTCCTGCGCGAGGCGCGCGCCGCGGCGCAGTTGCGCCATCCCAATGTCGCTTCTGTTTTTCATCTCGGCACCAGCCGCGACGCGTTTTTTTACGCGATGGAATTCGTCGATGGCGAAACCGTCGAGTCCTTCATCCAGCGCCAGGGACCGATCGATCCGGTGATCGCTTTGCGGATTACGCTCCAGGTGACGCGTGCGCTCGCGGCCGCAGCGAAACACCATCTCGTCCATCGCGACATCAAGCCAGCGAATCTGATGCTCGTTAGGGAGGAGGATGATTTTCTCGTCAAGGTGATCGACTTCGGGCTCGCCAAATCGATCAAGCACGAGGAGAACGAGGATCTGGCGACGCTCTCGATGGGCGGGTTTGTCGGCACCGCGCGTTTCGCCAGTCCCGAGCAACTGGAAGAGAAAGAGATCGATGTTCGCTCGGACATTTACTCGTTAGGTGTGACGCTTTGGTACATGCTCGTTGGGCAGACGCCGTTTGGCGGCTCGCTCGCCCAAGTGATGAGCCAGCATCTGCACAAGCCGCCCCCGCTGGAGAAACTGGAGAATTTTCCGGCGAGTCTGCGCGCGCTGGTGGCAAACATGATCGCGAAAGATCCGGCCGCACGCCCGCAAACCCCGGCTGCGCTCCGCGGCGAATTGGAAAGCTGCCTTGCAGAAATCCAGTCGCAGCCGAAAAAGGAAGAGCGGGATTTTCCGACCCTCGTCGCCGAGATGCCGATTCCCCCCGCGGTTGAGTCACCGCCAGTCGCCGCCCGCAAAACCTCTCGCGCGATCATTGGGGGGATAGGTGCTGTCGTTTTGATCGGGGCCGGCCTGCTGGTTTTCTTCAAGACGCGCCCATCCGAGCGAATTTCCGCACCACAGTCGGCGATCGCTTCGCCGATTGCCACCGCCACCACGCCCGCCATCGCTCAAACGACGGCGACTCCTTCGGTCCCGGCGGCGCCACCAGCGGCATCGTTAGGCAAGAGCCCGGAACTCTCGCGCGACTCGATCGCCGAAGCGGAGAAGTACGAAACAGCCCAGAATTGGCCGCGCGCGATCATGGCTTTCGTGCAGCTGCAAAAAAGTTTTCCGCAGAGCGAAGTGGGCCGCGTGCGTCTCGAGTTATTGCTGAGCAAATTGCAGGCGGCAAAAGGTGCTTTAAACGACGAGAGCATCGAAGGGCTGCGCGTCCCGCTGGCCGAGGCGGCCAAGCTCGATGTGGTCAGCGCGATGGAAATTCTTGGCGATGGCTTGCGCAAGCGCGACCCGAAAGCATCATTCGACTGGCTCTGCGCGGCGGCTGCCCGCGGACGCGGCCACGCCATGTCGGAAATTGGTTTGCGCTACTCCAACGGAGCGGGGGTCGAGCGTGATTTCGTAAAGGCGGCGCAATGGTTCGCGCAGGCGCGGGAAGCTGGTGACGTGAGCGCGGGCACGTTGCTCGCCGAGTGTTATCTCTTCGGCAAAGGCGTGAGCAGGAACGAAGCGAAAGCGATCCATCTCTTGCAAGAGGCGGCCAGCGCAAACGATGTCCGCGCGATGGATCAGCTGGGAAACTGTTATCACAAAGGAATTGGCGTGGCTCACGACGACCGCGAAGCCTTCCGCCTCTACGAGAAGGCGGCGAACTCAAACTATCTCGATTCGACCGGAAACCTCGGTGTGCTCTACCTAACGAGCACGGAAACGGATTTGGGCAGGAACGAAGCCGCGCGCACCCAGAAAGCGGTGGGCCTCTTTCGCGATGGCGCCAGGCAGAACAACCCCTTTTGCATGTTCCTGTACGCCCGCTGTTTCGAAGCGGGCACCGGCGTCGCCGCGAACCCAATCGAAGCGAGCGACTGGTATCGGCGCGCCGCGGAGTTGGGCAATCGCCCCGCGCTCGATTGGTGCCATCAGCACAACGTGATTTTGAAAACCGAGCAGGCGCCCTGAAGCGAGCGACGCCAAATTAAAATCTTGTCGCAAGGAGAGGCGCGAGCTAAAACTCGTCGCCTTATGAAGATACCCATGCTCAAGACTTCTTCACTTCTCGCGGCCGCGTCGATTTTCGTTACGGGCTGCTCCGATCTTACACCTTTGCAAAACGCCGGCGTGTTCGGCGCCGCCGGCGGCACCGCCGCGGGGGGAATCGCCCAGGCCGCCGGGGCCGGCACGACCGAGTCGGTTGCCATCGGCGCGGCCACAGGTGCGGCCATCGCCGCCGTGACCTACATCATCGCGAAGCACGAGGCCACAGAGCGCCAACACCGCATCGCGGAGGAGCGCGCGCAACGCGCCTACGCGCAGATGTCGGCAGAACGAAAGAGCAAAGCGCGCAAGACCCGCTATATCGCGGTCGATACCGAGAAGGACGCGCACACCTCGGCGGAAGCAAAGAAGAGCGTGATGATTTGGGACACCCAATCGCAGGAAGTGGTGGGCAACAATGTTTACGATGTGAAGAGCCCGCCCCCGGTCGGCTCGACGGCAAAGTTCGATACTTATTCGGCGGAATACGTCGGCTCGGGGAGCTGATTCGTTAGGGCCTAACGACGCGGCGCAATCGGCCGCTGGGAGGGATATGCTTCCACATGTCCAGTTTTCAACACCACGCCCACCACAACAAGCTGGACGCGCAGAAGCACGCTCCTCCGGGCGCCGCTAGGCGGCCCTGCAATCACTTGCCGCCGCCGAAAAAATTTCTAAATGATTGCAGAATGCTCCGCGGCGCCTGCTGCACTTTGCGGCCGATTTGTTCGATCCGCTGCCCGAGCAATGTCGGGCTTCCGCCATGCACCTGACAGATTCCACGCGGGATGCGCGTAACCGGCAGATCGATGTCGTAGGCGGCTCCCGCCGCGATGCAGCCGCTGGTCGCGATCGCATTCGAGATCGAGCAGACGGTGGCGTGCTGCAACGCCACCGTCGGCCGCAGTTTCTCGGCCGGATAGCGTTCCGCCGCCTGTGTCATAACCTGCGTCCAAATGGGCAGGGCGAGGGCCGCGCCGTAGCCGCGCGGGATAATCGTGACCGGTTGGTCGAAACCAACCCAGACGCCGCAGGTGATTGAGCTGGTGAAGCCGACGAACCAGGCGTCTTTGAAATCGTTCGTCGTCCCCGTCTTGCCAGCCGCCGGGAGTTTGAAGCCTAACGAGCGTGCGTTCGCCGCCGTCCCGCGCGTCATTACATCCTCCATCAATTCGGTCGTCATCCAGGCGGCGGCGGGATCCAGCGCCGGGATGGTGACGTGCGCGGCGCGATAAATCGGATGGTGATCCGGATCGTCAATCCGCTCGATGAGGTAAGACTGTTTGCGAGTGCCGGCGTTTGGGAAAACGGTGTAGGCCGCGGTCAGATCTTTCAGGTCGCTCTCGAAGGAACCAATGTAAATGGCCGCGCCGTGCGGAATGTCGGTGCCGAGGCCGAGCGTGCTCGCGGTTTTTTGGGTGTCGTCGAGCCCGGCAAATTCGCCGACGCGCACGCTCATCGTATTACGCGACTGGATGAGTCCGTACGAAACCGGCTGGATGCCTCCGTAGCGCCCGTCGGAATTTCCCGGCGCCCAGTTTCCCGCGCCCGCGATTTCACCGGGCTGGATCGGTCCGTCGCTGACCGCGGCGCCCGGGAGCAATCCGTGCATGAAGGCGAGGGTGTAAACGAACGGCTTGAAGGAAGAGCCTATCTGGCGATTGGCGGGCGGGAGCGCGCGATTGAATTTGCTTTGCGCATGATCGCGACCTCCGACGAGCGCGCGAATGCCGCCGCTGGCGTTATCGATCGCGACGAGCGCGCCTTCGAGATACGGCATGGCGTTGTCCTCGCCCTCGGTCGGCGCTCGATAATGCGACTTAAGCGGATGGTGGAATCCCGGCTGGCGCTCGATTTTAGCAAGCTGCTTTTCAACCGCATCGGTTGCAGCTTTTTGCACGATTGGATCGAGCGTCGTGTAGATGAAAAGTCCGCCGTTATCGATCTGGTCGGGCGTGAGGAGCATGTTCAGATCGCGCTGCACCGCGTCCATCGCGTAATTTTCCTGGATCAAGGTGAGACGCCGCGGATGGGAGACGATCTTTTCGTGGTTCGCCTGCGCTTCCTGCGCAGCAGAGATTTTTTTCAAATCGCGCATACGGCCGAGAACGGCTTCACGTTGCCGCGCCGCGCCCTCGGGATTTTTCAGCGGGGAGAAGCGATTGGGGCTGCGAATCAATCCCGCCAGCACCGCAGATTCTGAGAGATCGAGTTTCGCGGCGTCTTTCCCGAAGTAGGCCTGCGACGCGGTCTCAATCCCGTAGCAGCCAGAGCCGAAATAAATTCGATTCACATAAAGCTCGAGGATCTCGTCTTTCTTCAGTTCACGCTCGATGCGGAGCGCGACCATCGCTTCGAGCATTTTGCGGCTGAGCGTGTGGCCACCTAACGGGAGGCT
>JBBSGS010000080.1:0-11039 GCA_038253875.1 Chthoniobacterales bacterium | reverse complement strand
GGTTTCCCCACTGACATGCAGGCGCAAATGTGCGCGCTCCTTTCCACCACCGAAGGGATCAGCACGATCACCGAAAACGTTTTTCCTCAGCGCTACATGCACATCGCGGAATTGAAGCGCATGGGCGCGCAGGTGCAGATCGAAGGGGCGACCGCGATCATCCAGGGTGTCGATCGCCTCTACGGCGCGCCAGTGATGGCGAGCGATCTGCGCGCCTCCGCAGCGCTCGTGCTCGCCGGTTTAAAAGCCGATGGCGTGACGGAAGTGCGCCGTGTTTATCACATCGATCGCGGCTACGAGCATCTCGACGAAAAGCTCAGCGAGCTTGGCGCGCACATCGAACGTGTGAAAGAATAACGCTATGGAAACGATCCCACCCACCACAACGGTCAGCCGCTTGAACGCTCGCACCTGGTGTGTCCTCTGCCACGCCAGCGCGCTCCTCGGTCTCTTCTTTCATTTTCTCGGGCACATCTTTGGTCCGCTCATCATCTGGGTGTTAAAGCGCGGCGATGGCGCGGAGATCGATGCGCACGGGAAAGAGTCGCTCAACTTTCAGCTCTCCATGCTGATCTACGATGCGATCGCGCTCATCCTCTGCATCGTCCTCATTGGCATTCCGATTCTGCTGGTGCTCTGGGTGCTCAACACCGTTCTCGTCATCGTCGCCTCGATCAAAGCGAGCGACGGCGAACTTTATCGTTACCCCCTAACGATTCGGTTTATCAAGTAGAGAGCGCGTTTCGGCTGGCACTCCTTGTAGACGCCTCCCTCTGGGAGGCGCGGGCGTGAGCGTGGATTACAGAACCGAACAGTGCAATTCCATTTGCTCTCGCGTTTCGCAGAGCGAAACCTCTACAGCGCCCGCAGCGTCGCCATGTTCTCGATGTCCTCGCGCAGCTCTTTGCCTTTCGGGGTTTCAAGCACCTTCGGGATTCTGCGGAAACGCCGGTCGCGCATGATGACCCGAAACGCCTCCAGACCGATCTGCCCTTTCCCAATGTGCTCGTGACGATCGACCCGCGAACCGCGCGCGATCTTCGAGTCGTTCAAGTGCAAGGCGGCGAGATGTTGCAGACCGACGATGCGATCGAATTCGCGAAAGGTCTTTATTGTTCCGGTCGCACTCGTTAGGTCATAGCCGACCGCGAAGACGTGCGCGGTATCGAGGCAGACGCAAAGCCGCTCCGGCTCGCGCACGTTGGCAATGATGTAGGCCAGATGCTCGAAGGTATGGCCGAGACACGAGCCTTGTCCGGCAGTCGTCTCCAGCGCGATGCGTGTTTTCACTTTCGGGATGCGGGCGAAGATTTTGTCGAGCGAGGCGATCACTTTCTGCAAACCGGCTTCCTCCCCCGCGCCCAGATGCGCGCCGGGATGGAGGACAAGGAACGGCAGCGCCAACTGATCCGCCCTCGTCAGTTCCTCCGAGAGAGCGCGGAGGGAATTGGCGTAAAACTGTGGGTTAGTCGCGGCGAGGTTGATGAGGTAATTCGCATGGGCAAAAACCGCACCCAGCTCGTGGCGCTGCGCATGATCGAGAAAGGCCCGGATCTCCTCCGGTGCAAAAGGGCGCGCGAACCACTGCATGTTGTTCTTCGCGAAAATCTGCATCGCCGTGCTCTCGATCGAGCGCGCCCGCCCGATCGCGCGCTGCACGCCGCCGCCGATCGACATGTGCGAGCCGAGGAGCAATGCGGAATTCGGAACGCGGAATGCGGAATTGCCCCGAAGTGATCGCTTACCTTTGCCCGGCACCTTCTTCATTCCGCATTCCGCATTGTCTAGAACCGCTTCGGACGCCAGATCGGTTTCATAAGACTTCCGGAGCCGTGATATTCAAAGAGCTGATAGAGCGGCGTGAGGAGCGCACCCGGTCCGTTGGCGTCGATCCGGATATCGAAATCGAGGTCGTTATTTGCGAAGTCGATGTCGCCGTGGCCAACCATGGCGAAGAGTTTGCCGGCGACTTTCAGTTTGTCGGTGTGGATGACGCCATCGCGAATAGTGAAGGGAGCGGTCGCCTCGTGTGCGACGCTGTAGCCGGCGCCGTTGAAAAATTTGCTGAGCAATTCGGAGAGCGGCCCGAAGATCGGAATGGCGAAGACGTTGCCGTTTCGGACTTCCACGGTTCCAACGCCGTGCAGCGACTTTCGCTCCGCGCCGATCCCGCCAAAATCGAACTTGCCGCCAAGCTCGCCATGCGACGTTTTGTATTTGAAATAGAGGTCCGCTAGGGTGGGGAAATCCGCTTTCTCGACCGCGACCGTCGCCGTGTAACGGTGATCGTTTTTCGCGAGCGAGATGTCGGCGTTGCCGCGCAGATCGCCCGAGAAAAGGGTGCCTTTCAGATCGAAAATCTGCAGGCGGTCGTCGGTGAAGAGCAGCTGCCCGGCGATCTGTTCGAAGGGCAAAACTTTGTCGAGAAAAGTGTAATCCATTCCCCCCGGAGCGGAGACGTCGAGCTGTAGATGCGTCTGTTTTCCGCCGCCCAATTGCACGATGCCATTCACGCTCACGTGCGGCGTGTGATGAAACCGATACGGCTTCACGTGTTCCCAAAATCGCGGCTCGATCCAGAGGATCGCTTCGCTCGGGTTGAGCGTCGTCTCGACGTGATCGATTTTGATTTCGCGCCGCTCGGTGTCGTAAGAAAACGCGCCGGTGCCGCGACCTTCATCCCGCGTCACCTTGAAGTTCTCGAGCGCGTAAACGCCGTCGCCGAAGCGCAGGTCGCCGCTCGCGCTGTTCATGCGCAGGCCGCGAAAACGCGCGGGACCGAGGGCGATCGCGCCCTCGCCGTGCCAGGTGGCCGGATCACGCGAGATCCCGCGCGCGCTCAAGCGCACGTTAGGCGGACGCTGCCATTCCCAGGCGGCGAGGAAGCGAGCGAACGCCGGGGAGACGAGCGGGGTCAGGACCGGGGGAGCGAGCGAGCTTTCGATGTTCAACCGAAAATCGTTAGGCGTTTCGAGCAGATCGGCGCTGAGCTGGCCGCCGCGGTGACGCAGCCGCAGATCGCGCAGCATCATGCGTTTCCGGTCCCAGGCGAAATCTGTGGTCAGTCCATCGAAACCGATGGTTTTGTAGGTGAATTTATCGAGCGCGATTTTTCCGATCACCTCCACCGCTTGAGGGCCGACGCCGATTGTGGCCGAGCCCGACGCTTCGATCAGCGGCGGCGCTTGATAAGTGAAATCGCCCAGCATCGCCCCGAGCCCGAAACTGCCTAACAATGGCGCGAGATCGATGGTCGAGCGCGCTTGGAAAGTAGCGGCCCCATTTGTCTGGCTCCAGGTGCTGGTGGCGGAAAAGCGGCCAGCCTGATCGCTCCACTCCAGCTGCGGAATGGTCAGGGTGTGATCCTTCCATTCCGTCGTCAGCTCGAGATTATGCGCGGCGTAATTATCGCGCACAACCTGGCTGACGCGCAGCGTCGCTTCCACCCGCGCGTCTTCCAATTCCGACAGATCACCGGCGAATTTTACCTGCAACTCGGGCGTCGCGCCCGGATAGCGAAAACGCTCCAGCATGGTCACCAGGGTTTGCAAAAGACGGAGCCGGCGGGCTGCATTCTCAGCGGTATCTTGAGGAGAAGGAATGTAGCTCGCGCGCTTGATCAGCTGACCCGTGGCCGAGATGCGGATCCCGCAAAAAAACCCTTCCGCCTGGCTGACCTCGATCCGCTCCGGCGGGAAATAGACGTGGGCGCGGAAGCGGGTGAGCGCAGCCTGCGAGACCTGTCCGGCGGCGGGCGGGAGCGGGATGGTCAGGTCGCCGTTGCGGATATCGACGGCGTTGAGGAAGGGCTGATGATGAAAGAGCGCGGCGTAATTAATGTCGAGCGAGATCTCGCTCACCACGGCGAGGGTTTGCTCGCGCTTTTTGTAATCGTAAATGCGCACGTCGCGCGCGATCAAGCCGCGGAAAGGGTCGAGTGTGAGCCGGCGGACGGAAGCTTCCACGCCGTGTTTGTGCAGCTCTTCGACGACCAGATTTCGCCAATTGCGACTGAAGCCTTTGCGAGCCAGGTACCAGGCGCCCAGAGCGAGACCGGCGACCAGAAGGAAGATCGTTAGGTGAAGGAGCGCGCGCAGTGCCCGATGTCCTCCCGAGGCGCGCAGCCGCCCGCGATGCAGGGGGGGAAGCGGGGGCTCGCTCGTGAGGGTGGAAGCCATGGGTGATTCCTACGAAAAGCGAAGGCGAATTCAACAAATTAGCGGATGAGCGAATTAGGGATTACCCATGCAGCCAGCTCGAATCGCTAATTCACTCACTCGCTCATCCGCTAAATTTCTTCCGATGACCATTTCCGAACTCCCAGCGCTGAATGCGTCGCTCAATTTCATGAGCACCATCTTTCTCTCGTTCGCCTGGTTTTTCATTCGGCGCGGGCATTGGCGGCGGCACATGATTTTCATGATCGTGGCCCTTTGCTCCTCGACGCTATTCCTGACGAGCTATCTCATTTATCACTATCACGTCGGCGAAAAATCGACTCACTTCACCGCGCCCGGCATCGTTAGGCCGATTTATTTCGCGATGCTTATTTCGCACATCATTCTCGCCTTCGCGACGCTGCCATTGGTGATCGTGACCCTGGTGCCGGTCTTCCGCCGCCGCTGGGACAAGCACCGCCGGATCGCGCGCTGGACGATGCCGATCTGGCTCTACGTCTCGGTCACAGGTGTACTCGTTTATTTGATGCTCTACCGATGGTTCCCGCCCGCTGGTGTTGCGCTCGGACGCTAGTTGATGTTTGATCAGTCACACCCGGCAAACGCCGGTAATTTATGGTGACGATCGCGACCTATAACGAGCCGGCCAAGGCCAAACGTCTCAAGGATAAATTCAGGGAAGCCGGGGTCTCAGCCGACTTGCATAACGAGGCGAATCTGCAGACCTACGCGTTCATGTCGAAGCCGAAAGCGAACGCCAAGGTGATGGTGGAGGAAGATGATTTCGACCGGGCGCAGGCCCTGCTGGTGGAATGGGAGGCGGCCGATCCCGACATCGGTGCGCTGCGTTGCCAGCAATGCAACTCCACGCGCATCCAATACCCGCAGCTAACCCGCAAATTTCTCACGCCGGCGCTCGCCGGAATTCTTTTTGCCCTCAAAGTTTTCCCGAAGGAGTACTACTGCCAGGACTGCCAATTCACTTGGACGGACGATGTCGATCGGCCGCATTATCGTTTTTGGAACCGCTTTTTTTCCGGTCCCGAGCCCGAAGGTTGAAGGGGCGCGCGACTGTTTCGCCGCCTTCTCCCGATAAGTTGGAACCTCGCGGCCGCGGCCGCCGCGCCACCCCATGAAATGGCTCTTCGCTTTACTTTTGGCGACCGTGATTTTCGGTGGCGCGGCGCTCTTTAGTTACAAGATTTTCCTGCGTCCTGAGATGGTGATGCGCGAGGAGTTAAAGGCTGGCGCCCCCCAGCAGTCGAGGCCGGATCTCAGTCTGCCGGAATTCCAGGCCGTGGCGAAATTGAAAACCGACGGCAAACTACTGGAAGCGCGCACCGCCCTCACGGCCTTCATTCAAAAATATCCGAGTGGTCAGCATGTCGGCGAAGCGCAGGATTTGCTCGGCGAAGTGAACACCAGCATCCTCCTCTCGACTTATCCATCGCCCGAAAAAGAGGAATACGTCGTGCGCAGCGGCGATGTTCTCGCACGGATCGCAGCGAAGTTAAAATCGACGCCGGAGCTGATCATGCGCGCGAATAATCTCAGCGGCACCAGGCTGCGCATCGGCGACAAGTTGCTCGTCTCGCATCCGGTCTTTTCCATTCTCATCCAGCGCGAAAACCAACTCCTCTATCTGCTCGATCAGGATCGTTTTTTTAAGCGCTACCATCTCCTGCACCAAAATTTGCCCGCCAAACCGCCGCCCAGGCTCAGCACCCGCGTCTCGGCGGTTATGGCCTTTAAAGACGGCAAACAAATCGGGATCGGCAGTCCGGATTTTCTCAGTAGCACGCGTTGGATCCGCCTCGCCGCGCCCGGCTACGTCATCTACTCCGAGCCGGACGAATCGCATCCGGTGCTCGACGTGCCCCCGCCCGCGGACGGCATCGGCCTGAGCGCGACTGATGTCGAAGAGTTGAGCAGCCTTGTAAACACGAAAACGGCTGTCACGATTGTGAATGGGGAGGAAAGGACGAAGCGTTAGAGGGACGATGCGCCAAAGCGATCAAGCGGTTGCCGCTGGCGTTCCATCGCTCTAACGCTTTAACATTTACTCTCTTACTTTCACGCTCCCGCCACCATGGACAGCCACCCGCTCGATTTCGAAAAGCCGATCCTGGAATTGCAGCGCCGGCTCCAGGACCTCAAATCGCACTCCGACAAACACGACATCGATTTCGACTCCGAAGTGGAGTCGATGGAGCTGAAAATTCGCGAAACCCGCCGCGAGATTTACGACCACCTGACCGCCTGGCAGCGCGTGCAGATCGCACGTCATGTGCAGCGGCCTTTTGCCCTCGATTACATCGGGCGCTGTTTCACCGAGTGGGTCGAGCTGCATGGCGACCGCGTCTTCGGCGATGACAAGGCGATGCCCTGCGGCCTCGCCAAACTCGGGCCCGATCGCTGCGTCGTCATCACCCAACAGAAAGGGCGCGACACGAAGGAAAACGTGAAGCGCAATTTCGGCTGCGCCTATCCGGAGGGCTATCGCAAGGCTCTCCGCGTGATGCGGCTTGGGGAAAAATTCGGACTGCCGGTGATCGCCTTGATCGACACCCCGGGAGCGTTTCCCGGCATCGGCTCCGAGGAGCGGCACATCGCCGAAGCGATCGCGGTGAATCTGCGCGAAATGATGACCCTGCGCGTCCCGATCGTCGCCTGTGTCATCGGTGAAGGCGGCTCCGGCGGCGCGCTCGGGATTGGTGTCGCCGATCGCGTCCTCATCCTTGAGAACGCTTATTATTCCGTCATCAGCCCCGAAGCCTGCTCCGCCATTTTGTGGAAAGATCGCAAGCACGCGCCGGAAGCGGCCGAAGCTCTCAAATTGACGGCCGACGATCTCATGCGGCTCGGCGTCGTCGATGAGGTGGTGCCGGAACCGGAAGGCGGCGCGCATCGCGATCACGATCTCGTCGCGGCAAACCTCGGGACGGCCTTGCGCCGCAATCTCAAACGCGCGCTCGAGCTGCCGATCGACCAGCTGCGAAAAGAGCGTTACGCGAAATTCCGCAAGCTTGGCAACTTCGCCGAGGCGAAATCACAAAACGGCGTAACGCCTAACGACTTTCCGTGAGGACGAGTGCCGGGCGCAGCTGCTCCTTGCTTCCGGGCGGCGACGGCGGATACAAAAATCGCAGCACGGCTTCGAAGCGCAGCGCCCATGCCCCTTCGCTATGATCGGCCCCCGGCACTTCGGTGTATTGCAGATCGTCGTAAAGCCGCCAGCCTTTCCCGACCAGCCGGCCGCGCAAGACCTGCGCCCGCTCCCAGCCGGGCTCGTGCGTGCCGGTGTCGAGCCAGATCTTGAGCGGCGGCTTTTCCACTAATTCGTCGACAATGCGGTAGATCGCGCAATCATCCCACCAGATCGAGGGGGACATCACCGCGAGACGACTGAAAGCCCGCGGAAACCAGAGCCCGAGCACGAGGGTGGCGAGCCCGCCTAACGAGGAGCCGCCGAGCCCGGTGAATTCCGCTTCCGGTTTCGTCCGGTACTCGCGGTCGATGAAAGGTTTCAGCTCCTCGATTAAAAATTGGCCGTACTTGCGCAGCCACCCGCGGCTGCGCTTCCTGGGCTTCGCATTCGTGTCGATCACCCCTTGGGTCGGCGCGTATTCATGGATACGATCGTCGCCCACGTTGGCGACCGCCACGATGATGATCGGTTCCATCAACCGTTGTTTCGTTAGGCGCTGGGCCGATTCATCCGCGCCCCACTCCACTCCGCCGAAGGACGTAGCGGCGTCGAAGACGTTCTGGCCGTCGTGCAGGTAGAGCACGGGATAACGAAGCCGCAACGATCGCCGGTATCCGGCCGGCAAATAGACGAGCACGTCGCGCTCATTCCGCAGGGTCCGCGAGGCGAAGGCAGGATGCCGCCGGATGTTGCCCGTGAGCGTATTTTTTTTCTCGTCCATGGAGCGGTTTTATCGGCGAGAAAATTCGCGCTCGCAACCGTCGCCGGGCGTATTGCATGGCGCTGGGATTTTTCTCATCGCCAAGCTCGCAGCCCTCGGTTTAATTCTGCGGCGCGCATGAACGAACGCTATCTCCGCTGGTGGACACCGTATTTGAGCCGCGATTTCGAGATGCTCGTCTTTGGCGATGGGGGTGGATTGCCGCTCATCCTTTATCCGACCTCGTTCGGCAATGTCCGGCAGTGCAAGGATTTCAATCTGGTCGACGCTTGCGCGCCCTTCGTGGAGAGCGGGCGTGTCACCATCTATTGCCCAGATGCGATCGATCTCGACAGTTTTTACAATAAAGGAATCCATCCCGCCGACCGGATGCGGACGCATAACGCCTACGAAAACGTCATCCTCCACGACGTCATCGATTTCGCCCGGCGCGAAGGCAGTTGTCATCGCGTGGCGGTCTGCGGCGCGAGTCTCGGCGCTTATCATGCGGCCAATCTCGCTTTCCGCCATCCCGACACCGTCAGCCACCTCATTAGCCTGAGCGGCGCATTCGAGATCAGCGATTTCTTTGACGGCTATCACGACGAAAACATTTACTTCAACAGCCCCTACGAGTACCTGCCGAACATGCCCGACCCGTGGAAATACAATCACATGGGGATCATCATCGGGACCGGCGAGTGGGATAACACCCGGCACGAAAGCCTCCGCCTGAGCGCGCTTCTGAACGCCAAAGGGATTCAGCATTGGCTCGACGACCGCAAATGGTGCGGGCACGACTGGAACTACTGGCGGGAAATGTTGCCCTATTATCTTTCCACACTTTGAATTCTTGCCTCGCACGACGGCCACACAGGGGCGCAAAGGACTTTAACCTCCGTGTTTCTTTGTGACCTTCGTGCGAGGTCCTGAAAGCATTATGAAAAAAATCGGAATCCTCTACGGCCAGGAGCACAGCTTTCCACCGGCCTTCGTTGAGCGGGTAAACCAGAAAACCGGCGGACAAGGGATCATGGCCGAGCCGGTGCGGATCGATAAAGTCATCCAAGGCGAACCGACCGGCTACGATGTCGTGATCGATCGCATCTCCCAGGATGTGCCGTTTTATCGCGCCTGGCTGAAGAACGAAGCGCTCACCGGCTGTGCCGTGGTGAACAATCCATTTTGGTGGAGCGCGGACGAAAAATTTTTCAACAACGCGCTCGCCACCAAGATCGGCGTCGCCGTCCCCAGAACCGTCCTCCTCCCCTCCCATCAGCCACCTCCGGACACGAACGACAACTCCTTCCGCAACCTCGCTTATCCGCTTAATTGGGAAGCGATCTTCGCCTACGTCGGCTGGCCGGCCTACTTCAAACCGTTCGCCGGTGGCGGTTGGAAGAACGTCTACAAACTCAACAACGCCGAAGAATTTTTCCGCGCATACGGCGAGACCGGACAGCTCGTCATGATGCTGCAGGAAGAAGTCGTCTTCGATAAATACTTCCGTTGCTACTGCATCGATCAGCGCCACGTGCGGGTGATGAATTACGAGCCGCGTCATCCCTATCACCTGCGTTACCAAACCGACTGGCAGGCGCCGCGCGATCTCCTCGAAAAAGTCGAGAAAGGCGTGCTCGCGCTCAATCAATACCTCGGCTACGACCTGAACACAGTGGAGTTTGCGATCCGCGACGGCGTGCCCCTGGCGATCGATTTTTGCAATCCCGCGCCAGACGCCGAGCGGACGAACGTACGCGAGGAGAACTTCCAGTGGGTCGTGGAAGCGGTCGCCGAAATGGCGATCCGCAAAGTGCGCGAGCACGTTGCCGGTCGCGACAATCTAAGCTGGGGCAAGTTCGTGCACGCGGCGGTGAAGCGGCAGTCGTTAGGCGATTCCTGACTCGCGAATTCTACTCCAGGGACACGGACTGCCAGTCCAGTTCCGCCGGCGTTTGGGTGGTTACCAAAATGCGTTTGCGGACAACGCAACCCGCGCGGCACCTCGATGGACGACCCAGCGAACCCGCGAACTAAACGGATCGGCGGGATTCCCATTAAACTGGAGCCTGGGCGAAATCGCATCGCTTTCGTCTCGACCGTAACGTTCTTCCATAAGAAATTAGCCAGTCCATGCCTCGTGCTCGCTCCTCCTCCAAGAACAACTCCACCGCCAATCTCGGCTTTGAAGCCAAACTCTGGCTCGCCGCGGACAAGCTCCGCAGCAACATGGACGCGGCGGAGTACAAGCACACCGTCCTCGGTCTCATCTTCCTCAAATACATCTCCGATAGTTTCGAAGAGCACCATGCAAAGCTCGTCGCCGGCAAAGGCGAATACGCGGGCGCAAACGCGGAAGATCCCGATGAATATAAAGCCGAGAACGTCTTCTGGGTTCCGCCCGCCGCACGCTGGACGTATCTCCAGAACAGCGCCAAGCAGGCGACCATCGGCAAAATCGTCGATGACGCGATGGTCGCGATCGAGCGCGACAGGCGAATTGCGAGCGCCGAAGTGCGACTGTGGAACTGAAACCGCATGAGCGAAGAACTGAAGAAACGGACGAAACAATTCGCGCTCGATGTCATTGCGCTGTCCGCTGGTTTGCCGCAAGTCATCGAAACTCGTCATGCGATCGGACAAGTCATTCGTTCTTCGAGTTCGGTCGCCGCCAATTACCGCTCAGCGTGTCGCGGAAAGTCCAAACCTGATTTCATTTCGAAACTTGGAACAGTTGAAGAAGAAGCCGACGAAAGCGGTTTCTGGCTCGAAATGCTCCGCGACATCGCCGAGCTCCGGCATCTGAAGATCGACGCTCGGACGTCCAAAGAGCTAGTCCGGCTGCTCGACGAGGCTAACCAACTAGTTGCGATAACAGTCGCGTCGCGAAAGACCGCGCGCAGAAGCGATGACTAACTACTTCGACATTCGAAATTCCACATTCGGACTTCGC
>JBBSGS010000079.1:0-11123 GCA_038253875.1 Chthoniobacterales bacterium | reverse complement strand
GAAGCGAGGATGCAATTATCCGGCAAGCGCGACGAGAGTTCCCAGAAAACGCGCTGGGGATTGATGGGATTGGCGTCGTTCATCGCGCGCGCCTCGAGAACTTTCCACCACTCGACGACGTTCGCTTCGATCTGTTCGCGCCAGGTGCGGTCCTCCTTGCGCTCGAGCAACGGAATGAGCGCGCGCAAGGTTTCGATGCTGTCGCCGACGAGGTTCACCTCCATCGGGTAGCGGATGCTGAGCATTTTCGGATCGAGATCGATCTGGACGGCGCGCGCCTGTCCTTCTTTCGGCAAAAATTCCGAATACGGAAAACTGGAACCGATCATGAGGAGGGTGTCGCACTCCGTCATCATGTCCCAGCTCGGTTTGCTGCCTAACAAACCGATCGGTCCGGTGCACCAGGGCAGCGCATCGGGCAGGACGGCTTTGCCTAACAATGCTTTGGCGACGCCCGCGCCGAGGATTTCCGCGATCTCGATGACTTCGTCGGTCGCTTGCAGCGCACCCGCGCCGACCAAGATCGCCACCTTCTGCCCGACATTCAAAACGTCCGCGGCCCGACGCAAATCTTGATCGGTGGGCACGATTCGCGGCGCGGAATAACCGATGCCGGAGTGGATCGTGCCATGTTTGCGCGGCGGAATCGGGACCGCGTCCATCTCTTGCACGTCGTTAGGCACAATGATGCAGGTCACAGTGCGCTCCGCTTTCGCTATCCGGATCGCGCGATCAACCAGATGGCGGATCTGCGCCGGAACCGATGCGACATGCACATAATTATGCGCCACATCCTTGAAGAGGTTGTTGAGATCGACTTCCTGCTGATAATCGCCGCCCATCGCCGCGCGCGCTTGCTGCCCGATGATCGCGACAACCGGCTGATGGTCCATTTTCGCGTCGTAGAGTCCGTTGAGGAGATGGATCGCGCCCGGCCCAGAAGTGGCGAGACAAATGCCGACTTCGCCGGTGAATTTCGCGTGCGCGCAGGCCATGAAGGCCGCCATTTCCTCATGGCGCACCTGCACATAATCGACCGCGTCGCCCGCGCGATCGATCGCTCCGATGATTCCGTTAATGCCGTCGCCGGGAAAACCGTAAATCCGTTTGATGCCCCATTCGGTGATTCGTTTGATTAGAAAGTCGCTTACGTTTTCGGCCATAAAAGAGTTGAGAGTTGGTAGTTGGGTGTTGAGAGAATCATTCGACCGGATAAGCGATCGTGCTCAAGAGCGCGTTCGCCGCCTGACGTGAATCGAGTCGGGTGTGCTGCACGACCACTGGCACGTCCGACTCGATCAAGCTCGAGTAGTCGGTGTCGCGTGGAACTTGTTCCGGATCGTGCAGATCGTTGAAGCGGACGTGCCTGCTCCTTCGCGCCGCAACCGTAAATTGATAAGGCCCGACCGGAGCGCGATCGGCAAAAAAGATCGTGACACGAACGTGGGCATCGTTCTCTGCCGCGTTCAGAAAACACATCGCTTCGTGGCTGATCATGGTCCGGGAGGAGCCGGTGCTTTGGCTCGGGATGTAACCTTCCGGAATCGCCCAAACCCTGCGTCCGATCGTGTTCATATCGATGATGCGGTCGCGTTCTCGCTTCCGGGACAGTTACGCGGCAGCAAGGTGTGCGGTGATTTTGTGCAGACCGGTTTTGCCGGAATATTGGTTGCGCTTCTCATCGTGCTTCTGGACGTCACCTTTGCCATCGGTCGCACGGACGACCAGCTTATAGTCGCCGGGTTTCTCGGGTTTCCAATGGTAACTCCAAAGCACCCAGGTCAGTTTCGTCCCCGGATAATCGATCTTCGCGTCCGCCCAGTTTTTCCCGTCATCCGAGCTCACTTCCACCCGCGTGACGCCGCGATCGCCGGCGAAGGCAATTCCTGTTAGCGGAATTCCGTCGGGCATCTCGCCGAGATTCAGCTTCGCATTGTCATCGGGCTGGTCGATGCGCGAACGAATCGGCACGATGAAGTCCGGACCCCAGCCCTGCTGCTCGTAGAATCCTTTCGATTCTTCGCCGGTGACTTCGATGCGCGTGATCCATTTCACATTTTTTTCGCCGAAATAACCGGGCACAATCGCGCGGGCCGGGGCGCCGTGGCGATCGGGCAGCGGCTCGCCGTTCATCTCGTAAGCGATGAGTGTGGTGGACTCCATCGCCTTCTCGAACGGGAAGGTATCGGTGTAATTATCCACCCCGTGGAGCAGGACCTTTTTCGCGCCGGCTTGCGGCGCTGCCGCCTCCAGCAACGTGTGCATCGGCACGCCTTTCCACATCGCGTTACTCATCAGGCCGGCGCCGATTTCATTGCTGATGCACATGAGTGTCGTCTCCTGTTGGACGGCGGGAAGCGCGGCTAGATCCTCGAAGTTATAGGTCTTCGGCTGGGCGACCATGCCGCCAATCTCAAGCCGCCAAAGCGAGCGTTTCACCTTCGGATCGACCACGTTTTTCGTCACGCAATAAAACTTGTCGTTAGGCGTGATCGGCTGCACATCCTTGCCGCGATACATCGTGCCGTCGTAGCTAAAGGTGGCCAGCTTGTAGAAACGGCGGAGCATCCCGATGGAACCAAGCGCGAAAACTCCGCCGATTCCTCCCAGGACGAAAGCGCGCCGGCCGACCGACGGCGTGAACTCATCGGCTCCGAGATCTCGCGGCTCGCGCGTCGCAGCAAGATACGCGTAGGAGCTCACCGCCGTTTGCTCGAAGGCGACGAATGAAAGCAACAAACCGACCAGGGTAACCCAAGTCGCCGGCACCAGGGGCAAACCGGAGTAATGCGTCCCGAGCACCGGCCAAAGGAGCGCGGTGCACACCACCAAAGGAAGCACGATAAAGAATCCAACTGCGACAAGTTGCCGTTTCGCACGGGGAAAGTCGCTGCGTTCGACAGCCGCGGCGTAAATCCAAACTGCGAGCGCTCCGCAGACGATCTGGCCGAAGATCACGGAGCTGACGCCGAGCTGCTTCATATGATTGTAGCCGCCGACTTTTCCCATCAAACTGAGGAACGGCCCAACCGGGAACCAGGCCGAGATACGATCGCCCAAGAGGACCAGCGGCGTCGCGACGTCGAACAACGAGGCGAGCAAAAGCATCACCGTGGTCATGACTACGCCGGCGAGCGCTCCGGAAACAATGCCGTTACGGAACAGTTCTCCACCGCTCGGGCGAGTTTCAGAATTCATCGAGGAAAGAGCAGCTTCGGTCGCAAGTTATTCCCGGATTTTCTTGCACATTTTTTCTCAAGGTCCCGTTCACGACAGACGAAAGGGAGTCGTTAGGCCGGCCGGCCTCGTTCACAGCGCGCCTGCGAAAGCCGAGTGCGCGGACCGGACGGAAGTGGCAAAAACCGGAATAAAAATCCGGCTCGCGCATTCCTACAGGCATGCATCAAGTCTTCACTGATGCGACACACGCAAAATAGCAGAAACATCCAAACTTAAGATTCGAAAAAATAAATATGAAAAAACCAGGGAAAAATCTAATCCTTCTCGCCGCGTGCGCCATGGGTCTCGTGATCTCCGGCTGCGCGGATTCTGGCCGTGGCACCGCTGTCGGCCAAAGAGACAGCCTTAACCACAGCGAAACTGGCGTCAGTGGCGTTGGCGGCGTTGGCGGCGTTGGCGGCGTTGGCGGCGTTAGCGGCACTGGCACTGGCGTTGGCGGCGTCGGAGGTGGCGGCGGTCATGGCGGCGGCGGGCGCTGAGAATACGACCGACGCGACACCGGTCTAAATTCCGCGCTTTTGAAAGCCTGAGCTTTCCGACGGATTGACGCAAACGGCCAGGGTTCCCCACGCCAGAACCTTTGCCGTGTCTATCGCCATATGATCTCCTGTTGTTGCTTGACGCCCGTTCAAATCGCCTAACGAGACTGCGATCAGCGCATTCGATTTGGCTGGATGGTCGCGACGCGGATGTAATCGAATTCGGCGGTGAAACCCGAGCCGTCCATTGCGACCAAGCCGATCCTGGCGTTCGCGCCTAACGAGTGCGTCCAGGTGCCGCCGCGATTCCAGTTGATCGGCGCGCCTGCGGAATCGCTCTGCGTCGTGCTGTAGGCGGTGTAACTCTCTTCGCCGTCTTTCGGCCCCGAGCGCTTGACGACCCGGAGGTAAGTCCAGTCGGCCGGCGGGCTGAGCAGCATGCTTCCGTAGCGCTGGCCGTCCGGAATTTCTTTGGCGAACTCGATCTGCCGGGTGCCGTTCATCGCGAGGTGCACGAGCTTGATGTAGTTGTCGTCATCGCCGTAAATAACGAGCCCGGCTTGCACGGAATTGTGATTCGAAAAATCCGCCGGCACTGGGAAGTGAAGTTTCGTTTCAACCACGTAATCGCCCGCCGGGGCCGGCTCGATCAAAACCGAAGCGTCGTTATGATCGGCCTGAAGATCGCGCGGCTGCACGTTGAAGAAAAAGGTTCCGTTAGGCGTAAGTCCGTACGATCCGGCGTCCGGGACTCTTTCCGCGGCCCAACTGCCAACCGGTTTGCGGCCATCGAATTCATCCGACAACTCCGCGATTAACGGTCCTGGCAAATCGACGCTGGCGAACGCGGGCTTGTAGGTGCTCTTATCGCCGGGTTGCGCGGCCGGTTTGATGGAAGCTGCATCTGAGGGTCCCAATCCGCCGCGCACCGCCGGCCAGCCATCGACCCAATCGAGCGGGTCGAGCATCGGCGCACGTTTCGTTAGGCTGACGCCGTGAAAGCTCGGGTCGAAACGATCCACCGCCGCATAAACGAACCAATCCTGCCCCGCGTAATCGGTCACGATCGAATTATGTCCGGGACCGATCCAGCGGTTGCCGTTCGCGCTCAACACCGGGGTGCCGCCCGCGCGACTGTCGAGAAACGAAGCGCCGGTGCGATCGACATAGGGGCCGAGCAGATTCGCCGAGCGACCGGCCATCACGCTATAGCCGGTGAGCGCGAGGTTGCAGCAATTAGATGAGGAGGTGAAGAGATAATAGAAATCATCGTGCTTGCGGATGTAAGCCGCTTCGTAGCGATCCGGCACGGCAATCGCGACCTCGCTTGCAGGATCGGTGCTCAACCCATCGGCCGCGAGTTTCCGCGCAAAGAGCCCGCCGGTGTAACTGCCGTAGAAAAGATAACGCTGGCCATGAGCGCCTTCGGATTCATCGGTGATGACGAACGGATCATAGACCCAGCGCCCATTCTGAATCTCGACAACTGGCTTTCCGCTGTCGGTCCACGGTCCGCTCGGACTCGCGCTGGTGGCAACGCCGATTGCGCCGCCGTTGCGTTTGCTACCCTGCTCGTCCTCATCGACCGCGGTGTAGTAGAGAAAATATTTGCCGTTCAGGACCTGAATGTCGGGCCCGAGCAACTTCGACTGGCCGGTCCACTTTGGATGCTGCTGAAAAACATCACCGGCATAGTTCCAATGCACCAAATCGGTGGAGTGGAAGATCGGCATGAGATGCGCGTTCAACTTGCCAGCTTGATCGCGGTCGTTGTCGTTCAGCGGGCCGTTGCTGCAATACATGTAGTAATGCGTCTGGCCATGCCGCTTCTTCACCACGGCGATGGCTGGATCGGGCGCATTCTGGATCGGCTGGCCTTTGTAGGCGCCGGCCGCGGGATAGGCGGTAAGACTCATGAGGAGCGGGCCGAATCCGACGCCGAAGCTCATAAGAGTCAGCACCACCGAAGCGAATCCTGGCCGGGCAGCCCGAACTACGGCTGCCAGTGGGCCGCGAAAAGGTTTCCCAGCGCTCGGCTGCGTTTCAGAGTCCACGGGAAGAGGAGCCTTTGGGATGCAGTTTATTCCTGACCCATCAGCCGTCATGCGAAGTCGGGCAAACCGACCGTCGGCCGTGGTGCGCGATTCGTTGCATGCCCTCGCAATCCAGAGCAGTGACTCCACTCCTGGCGGATGCCAGCGAGACGATCTGAATTCCAGGCGTCTTTTTGCGAGTGCGAAGGAATAAACCAGGCCCATGCGCCTGACTGATCCATCTTTGCCAACCAGTCGGAGAAGCAACCAAGCATTGCTCTAATGCCGGGTGGAGGATGCACCGCGCGGAAATCGTCGGTTATGTTTTCTGCAATATAAGCTGCCCCGTTCTCGAGACGTGCTGCGTTCGGTTGCCAGATGGTGAGGAGACGTTGGCCTTTCGATCACTTTGTCCTCGCCCTCAGCGCGGTCTCGAGTTTGCCGCCGGGCGACGGAATCGCCGAGCAGGCGCTCGATTTAAAACGCTGGGCCGGCGCGATCTGCTCGCAATCACGTAATCGACGCCTTTGATCGCGCCGAGGCGAACCGAAAGGGCAATTTCACATCCCGCATTTTTCGATCGCCTCAGCGTAACTCGAGCGCACCCGCACGAGGCTGCCGAGATAGCTATCCACCGCCGGCGTTTCTCCGATCCGGCTCAGGTTCGCTGGAGCGTAGAGCCGGGAGAAAATCGCGTGCACGATTTTCGCGCGCGGGACGCTCTTTTCACCGTAGCCGAAGGGAACGTTGCTCGACCAAAACCGCACGTAATCGAGCCCCAGTTTCTTCTCCATCCCGAGAAAGATGACGGAATGCCCGTGCTCTTCGCGGCCGACTTCCGGCGACCAGAAAATCTTCATGAAATCGCCCGGCTGCGCCTCCGCGAAATCGTCGAAGTTGCGCCCCAGGCCGAGCTCGTAAAAGAGTCGCGCCGTCCCCGGGCCGTTCGCATTCCAACGGCCCCAAATCCCTTCGCCATCGCGCTGCCCGCGGATCATGAGTTGAGCGAGCGTCTCGTAATCAAGCTTGAGATCTCCGCGATCCCGCAGCGCCTCGATCGTCTTCATGAAAACGAGATAAGTCGCCCCAGAGCAATAGCTCGGCGAAGCCGACGCCGGCAGAATGAAAAATTTTCCCGACTCGAAATGCGCGGCCGACTGCAGGCGGATCGTGGCGGTGCGCGACGCGGAATACTTTCCCCCGGCCGGCATTTCTTTCACCTGGTCGAGAATAATCTCGTTGATGGGGCTCGGCGCCAGCTGCGCGCGGGCAGCCCCGGCGATGAAACAGAACGCAGCGAGAGCGAAGCCGTTGATGAAACGCACGCGAGATCAATAGAAGAAATCGGCAGCGGGGCAAGAAGCCGGGTAGCGCACGCGTCTCGCGTGCTGGTGATGGCGTCTCGCCATCGCGGACTTTCGCGCGGCACTTAAGCCTTCAAAGAGCGTGACGAATCGAGGAATGCATACCTAACGAAATCCGTCGCGGCGAGGGCGCCGCGACCAAAACGCGAGAAGCGTGCGCTACCCGGCGCTTGGATTGCCTGCCGGGCAATTTGGCTTTCCCGCAAGACTATGTTAACCAAACTCGCATGCTGCGTTTCACGAAGATGACCGGTGCGGGCAACGATTTCGTCCTCCTCGACAACCGCGCCGGCGACCTCAGCCTAACGAGCGCGCAGATCAGCCGCCTTTGCGATCGCCATCACGGCGTCGGGGCGGACGGCGTGCTCCTCCTCGAACGCTCGACGAATGGCGCCGACTTCCGCATGCGCTATTATAACGCCGACGGCGGCGAAGCCGAGATGTGCGGCAACGGCGCGCGCTGCTTCGCCCGTTTCGCAGACCGCACCGCCGGACCGCGCGAGCAACTCTCTTTCGAAACGCCGGCGGGCGTGATCGGCGCGCAACTGGCCGGGGAGCTGGTCACATTGCAAATGAGCGAGCCTCAGGATCTCCGGCTCGGCCTGGAAGTGCCGGTCGGCGGGGAGAAATTCCGCGCGGCTTACGTCGACAGCGGCGTCCCCCATGTCGTCGTGCGGGTGGCGCAACTCGAGGATGTTGACGTGCGTTCGTTAGGCGCGTCGCTGCGGCATCATCCGATGTTTGCGCCGCGCGGGGCCAACGCCAATTTTCTCGAACAACGGGGGCCGCACAGCATTGCGATTCGCACCTACGAGCGCGGGGTCGAGGATGAGACGCTCGCCTGCGGGACCGGCGTGGTCGCAAGCGCGTTGAGTTTTGCGGCGACGGAAAACGTCAATGGCCCGATCGACGTGCTCGTGCGCGGCGGCGACACTTTGCAGGTCGATTTCAAGCGCGCGGGGGAGCAATTCAGCGGCGTCACCCTGACCGGTCCGGCGGATTTTATTTTCGACGGAACGATCGAGCTCTGATGAGGTCTCGCTCGAGAAGTGCAGAGGCGGCCGTGTCGGCCGCTCCCCACGTTTCGCTGACCTGCGGCGCGCGGCGCTTTGCGGGCGACACGCCCGTTCCTTATCCACTCGTGGCCTAACGAACTATGTTCCGCGGCACCTACACGGCACTGGTCACGCCATTCCGCGACGACGCCATCGATGCCGACGCCTTCGAACGCCTGATCGAGGCGCAGATTGCCGGCGGAGTCCGAGGCATCGTGCCGGTGGGGACGACGGGCGAATCACCCACTCTAAGTCATGAGGAACGCCGCCAGGTGATCGAGCTGGCGGTGAAGTTTGCGCGGCAGCGTTGCCAGGTGATCGCCGGCACGGGCTCTAATTCCACGCGCGACGCGATCACCTACACGCGCGAGGCCGAGGAGATCGGGATCGATGGCGCGCTTCTCGTCGCCCCTTATTACAACAAGCCGAGTCAGGAAGGGCTCTTCCGCCATTTCCAGGCGATCGCCGAGGCGACGCCGCTCCCGCTCGTGCTCTACAATATTCCGGGTCGTTGCGGGGTCGACATCGCCGCGGATACGGTCGTTAGGCTGGCGCGCGCTTGTGCGAACATCCTCTCGATCAAGGAGGCGAGTGGAAGCGTGGACCGGGTAAGCGAACTGGTCGCGCGCGTGCCGGACGGATTCACGGTGTTGAGCGGCGACGACTCGCTCACCTTGGCTTTTCTCGCAGTCGGAGCCGTCGGCGTGGTGAGCGTGGCTTCGAATCTCTACCCGGCGGAGGTTTCCGAACTCGTTAGGGCATTTTGCGCAGGCGAGGTGGAAAAGGCGCAGCGATTGCATCGAAAGTTTCTCCCTTTGTTCAAAGAGCTGTTCGTTGAACCGAACCCGGTCCCGGCGAAGACCGCGCTCGCTTGGCGCGGCGCGATGGCAGCGGCCTGCCGCATGCCCTTGGTGGAGATGGCCCCGGAGAACGAAGAGCGTCTGCGCAAAACCATCGCTGCACTGGAGCGCAACGCGCGATGAGCACGCCGGCGCGGGTGCTGCTGGTCGGCGCTGGCGGCCGGATGGGTCAGGCGATCACAGCTGCCGCGAAGGATTCCGGCCTAACGATCGCGGCAGGCGTGGAACGCGGGGATGCGCTCGCGCCGCTGCTAAACGGTTGCGATGTCGTGATCGATTTCAGTTTGCCGGAAGCGACTGAAGCAGTTTGCCGGGCGTGCGCCGATAGTCAGCGCGCCCTCGTCCTCGGGACGACCGGACAAACCGTGGATCAGAAAGCGGCCGTCCTCGGCGCAGCGGAAAAAATTCCGATCGTTTTCTCGGCCAACTTCAGTCTCGGGGTGAACACCCTCTTCGCCCTGGCGCGGCAGGCCGGGGCATTGTTAGGCGAGGGCTTCGACCTTGAGATCGTGGAAGCGCATCACCGGATGAAAAAGGACGCTCCCAGTGGGACGGCGAAACGATTGGCGGAAATTTTCGAGGAGGCGCGGGGTTCGGGTGGCAGCGTGCCTATTCATTCCGTTCGCGCCGGCGACATCGTGGGAGATCACCAGGTGATTTTCGCCGGCCGCGGGGAGCGGGTTGAGCTGACGCACCGCGCCTCCAGCCGGGAGACGTTTGCGCGCGGCGCCCTGCAGGCAGCGCGCTGGGTCATTGGACGACCTGCCGGCCTCTACAGCATGGAAGATGTGCTCGGCTTATAGGACTGGCGGCGCGTGGTCTTTTCTGGGGAGCACAGGCCAGCGGCCTGTTGGTTTTGGCGGCTCGCCAAAACCAACTTTCTCTTTGGACACCGGCAGCACGGGCAATCCTCACCGAAACTTGCGCCTCACTCTAGCGCGCGAATGCCGGCGAGCCGCCGGCATCAACAGGCGGGCCGCCTGTGGTCCCCAGATTGAGCAAGACGTACGGTGAGAGCGGGAATTGCGCTCGGCGCCAACCTCGGCCAGAGGCGCGCTTGCCTAACGAAAGCGCGCACGGAAATTTTTGCGCTCGAAGGCGTGCGCCCTCCTTTTTTTTCCTCCTCGCTTTACGAAACTGAGCCGGTCGATTGCGAACCAGGTGCGGCCAGGTTCCTCAACGCCGTCATCGAGATCGGCTTCGAGGGCTCGTCATTGGATCTGCTCCACCATCTCCAGCGCATCGAGCACGCTCTCGGCCGGTCCGCCGCCCACGAGCCCAATCGCTCGCGCACCATCGATCTCGATTTGCTCTATCACGGCAGCCTTGTGGCCAACGCCGCGGAGCTCGCGTTGCCCCATCCGCGCCTTCGGTTTCGCGCTTTTGTTCTGCAGCCGCTCGCCGAAATCCGGCCAAACTTAATCCTTCCGGCGGAGATAAGAACGGCGAAGCGACTGGCCGCCGAGCTTGCGCCCATGCCCTCGGTGGTGCGGCTTTCGTTGCGGTGGTAAGGTCGCGGGCATGGAGGATTTTCGCGAGCGCAAACGCCGGGGCGAGCGGATCACCGCGCTCACGGCTTACGATTATCCGACCGCCCGCTTGCTCGATGAAAGTGGGATCGACATCGTCCTCGTAGGCGACTCGTTAGGCATGGTCGTGCTCGGTTATTCCGACACGACGCAGGTGACGATGGAGGAAATGCTTCATCACACCCGCGCGGTCGCGCGGGGAGTGAAGCGGGCGCTCCTCGTCGCCGACCTTCCCATCGGCACCTACGACACGCCGGACGCCGCGATCGAGAATGCGCGGCGCCTCGTCGGCGCTGGGGCGCAGGCGGTGAAGCTGGAAGGCGGCGTCAGCCATGTCGCGCAGATCGAGGCCATTGTGGGGGCCGGCATTCCGCTGATGGCGCACATCGGTATGTTGCCGCAGAGCGTCCGCGAAGAAGGCGGCTACAAAGTGAAAGGGCGCAGCGCGGCGGAAGCGGAGCGCTTGCTGGTGGATGCCGAGGCGGTGGAGAAAGCGGGCGCGTTCTCGGTCGTGCTCGAGATCGTGGCACCGGAGGCCGCACGGCAAATCACAGCTCGCATTG
>JBBSGS010000078.1:0-11180 GCA_038253875.1 Chthoniobacterales bacterium | reverse complement strand
GCGGACGTTGTTGGAGGAAGGCGCGGCCCTTGCGGGCAACCTGAGGCGGGAAGAGACGAGCGATGACAGTCTGCTCGACGCCTATTCCAAAACCATTGCGGCAGTCGTGAATCGCGTCGCGCCGAGCGTGGTTAACATTCGTCTGCGCAGCGCCGAACGGGGACCCGGCAGCGGCTCCGGATTCATCATCGCGCGCGATTGATTTATCCTCACGAACAGCCACGTCGTCCATGGCGCACACGAACTGGAGGTCACGCTCCACGACGGCCGCGTCTATCCCGCAGAGCTCATCGGGACCGATCCGGAAACCGATCTCGGCGTCGTCCGGATCAACGCGCCCGACATTCAGCACGCACGGCTCGCGGATTCATCGGCCATCCGCGTCGGCCAGATCGCGATCGCGGTCGGGTCGCCTTACGGCTTTCAGCAGACGGTGACGGCGGGAATCGTGAGCGCGCTCGGACGTTCCATGCGCTCGGAATCGGGCCGGCTGATGGACGAAATCATCCAGACGGATGCGGCGCTCAATCCGGGAAACTCAGGCGGACCGCTCCTGAACAGCGCGGGCGAAGTGATCGGCGTGAACACCGCGGTCATTCTCCCAGCGCAGGGAATTTGTTTCGCGATCGCGAGCAACACCGCGCATTTCGTGGCCGGGTGGCTGATCAAGGAGCGCCGGATTCGGCGCAGCTCGATCGGTGTGGCTGGGCAAAATGTGCCGCTCCATCCGCGGGTCGTGCGCTTTCATAAGCTCGAGGCCGATCGCGGCGTCCTCGTGATGGAGGTGGAGGCGGGCAGCCCAGCCGCGCTCGCCGGCGTGCATGTGGGCGACACGATTGTCGGTTTCAAAGGTCACTTCATCGCGACGATCGACGACCTGCAGAAACGACTTTCCGCGGAAGAAATCGGCGTGCCGTCGCCGATCATGTTTTTGCGCGACACGGAGAAGCGCTTCGCGATCGTCGTGCCGCGAGAATTGCCGTCGCTTGATTTACGCAGAAAGAACCTAACGAGAGAACAACCATGAACGAACCGATCAACATCAACGAAGCCAGTTTTGAAGAGGTCGTCCTGCAGTCGCCCGTCCCGGTGCTGGTGGATTTCTGGGCCGCCTGGTGTGGACCGTGCAAAATGATCGCGCCCGTCCTCGAGGAAATTGCGAAGGAAAACGGTGATCGCATGCGCATTGCGAAGGTGAACATCGACGACGATCCGGCGCTGATGCAGCGCTACCAGATTCGCGGCGTCCCCGCGCTGCTCTTTTTCAACGGCGGCGAGCTGCGCGACCAGATCGTCGGCGTCGCCGCCAAGAAAACGATTGTCGAAAAATTGGGAGCACTCACCGGCAAGGTCGCTTCTGCCTAGCGAAAGCAACCGGCGCAGTCTATCGGTTAAACCCGCTCCCGCGTTCGAGACTGAACGCTCGCATGTCCAAGCTCCATCGTGGTGATGACCCTGCTTCGGCTGATGGAGTGCACTGGAAGCGGTTCAAAGTGAAAGCGTGAAGGCAATTTGCCCGAGATCGTCCTCATTCGAGCCTTCCTCCTTAGGCATATCTGGACGACTACATGACTTTCGAACGGAAAGCCGCAATACTTGTCATCCCGAGCGAAAGCCAGGGAGCTCGCGAGCCGGCTTCTATACTCGTTAGGCTAACAACGCCACGAATAAGTTGCGAGGTCCCTCGCTCCACTCGGGATGACAAGTGGACATGCGCATTGCGCGTTTTTTCCGGGTAGCTGCACACGTTTGAGAGCCCGGCCTCGCTCGCTGCGCGAGCTGCGTTACGCGTGTGCTGGTCGCGCTGTTTCAGCGCGACGAACTTTGTGACGTGGTGAGTCTCACGAGAGCGGCCCCGTTCAAGGAAAGTTCGCGACGGTGGAACACCGTCGTGAGCACTCGAGACGAGTGCGCTACCCGGAGCGAAGCGGCCCCGCCACGAAGCGCCTACAGCACCGCGTCCCACTGCTTCGGATCCTTAAGCAGGATCTCGCGCAACAAGGGGATCGGCGGCATCCCGTGGTCGAGCATTTCGTCGTGGAATTTCTGGAGGGAGAAATTCGCCCCTTCCTGTGCTTTGTAATCGTCGCGCAGTTTCAGGATTTCGAGTTTGCCTAACGTGTAGTTGAGATAGCCCGGGTCGAAGGTGCCGCGCATCGCTTCCGACATCGATGGCTTCGACTCGTAGTAACAATTTTCGTGGAAGAACTTCGCCCCGTCGGCGACCGACATGCCGAGTGTGTGCATCTTGATCGAAACGCAGAGCCGGCAGAGGCGCAGGAGCGCTTCGTCCGCTTGCGCCATGCGATATTTGGCGGCGCGCACTTTCTGCTCCGGCGTCGGGTTTGGCACGCTCCCGAAACCTTCGTCGAGCATCATTTTCTCGGAGTAATGGGCCCAGCCTTCGACGTAGGCGTAGCTGCTGAAGATCTTCTCGACCTTGCTCGCGTCGGAGGCGTTGAGATGGAGAAACTGGACGTAATGCCCCGGGTAAGCCTCGTGAATCGAGACGACGTCGGCAGTGTAATAGTTGAACGAGGTGAGCCATTCGTTCTTCTGCTGCTCGCTCCAGGCGCTCTCCGTCGGGGTGACATAGTAGTAGGCCTGCGTCGCTTTTTGCTCGAACGGCCCCGGCGTATCCATCGAGGCAAAGCTGGTCGCGCGGTCGAACGACGGCGTCTCCGTCACGCTCGCGCGCACCTTCGATGGGATGGTGACGAGGTGATGATCGAGCACATATTGCCGGATCTGATCGAGATCTTTCGCCACATCGGCGATCAGCTGGTCCGCCTTGGGATGGTCCTGCTGCACTTGCTTGAAGACCTCGATTGGCGCTTTCTTCGGATCGATAATTTTCGCCGCGGAGGCGAAGGCCGCTTGTTCTTCCTTCAGCCGCTGCAGGCCGAGTGCGAGGATTTTTGTCGGCGGAAGATCGACCAGTTCCGTGCCCGCGAGCAGGCGCTGATACTTCTCGGCGCCGAGCGCAAAATCAGCTGTCGCTTTCGGCAGCTTCTCCTTCGTCAGCCAGCTGGCGTAATCACGCAACGCCGCGGCCGCTTTCTTGTTCGCATCGTCGAACGCGGGACGCAGCTGTTCGTCCTTCATATCCGCGAGGGCGGCGACCAGGTCTTTCTCCAGGAAATTCGCCGAGCCATTCGCGATCTGGATCGCCAGCTCTACGAAAGGCTTCGGCAACACCGCCGCGAGATTTGTTTTCGCCGCGGTCATGACGTTGGCGGTCTGGTCCTCGATCGTGACGATGTCGCGCACACGATCTGCGAGGGGCTTGAAATCGCGCTTGATGTAAATGTTCACGTCGATCGCGCGCGCATAAATCATCGGGTTTTTGTCGAAAACGGCCATGTCCACGTACTGGGCCAGCTCTCTGGCGATGGCGGAAAGAAGAATGCGCCGGTCGATGTCCGCGCGCTTGCTCAGTTTGCTCGCCTCCATTTTTTCGAATTGCCCGCGGAAACGCTTCAGCCGCTCGATCTCGGCGTCGATCGCGAGCCGGCTGTAGTCGCCGATCTTGCCATCGTATTGATGAAGGCCGAGCGCGACGCCGATGAGCGGACGGGCGGACAGGAAACCGCCGATGAAGTCGAGCGACAGCTTGTCGAAATCGGCGTCGCCAGGCCCAGGCATGTCGGTCTGTGCGGAGAGCGAGAGGGCGCAGCCTAACGAAACGGTGAGGAAAAGCAGCCGCCGCCCGATCGATTTCATGGGCGCATCCTAAGAGCTGGGACTGGCCTTGTCATCCCGGGCCGGTTGGCAAAAACCGGAGAATGAACGACAATCGCCCCGATCGCGTCCAAGCACCAATGTCTATGAAGCGCCCTTCGCTCGTCCGCACGCTCCTGCCCCTTATTGCCGGGGCTTTCTTGGCCATGCAGACCACCTCCGCGCGGGCCGCCGACCCACAGCCGGCGGAAGCTCCGGAGGATAGCGGCTATGCGGAGATCGCGACGTTCGCGAAGGCGATCGAGCTGATCCGGCAGGACTACGTCGATGGGGAAAAGGTCAGCTATCACGACCTCATTTACGCCGCGATGAAGGGGATGCTTTCGTCGCTCGATCCGCACAGCCAGTTCATGGACCCGGGCGACTTCAAGGACATGCAGGACGACACTCGCAGCCGCTTCAACGGCCTCGGCGTGGAGGTGGCGATGAAGGACGGCGTGCTCACCGTGGTGACGCCGATCGAGGACACGCCCGCCGCCAAAGCCGGTGTGTTGGCCGGCGATGAGATTTTGAAAATAAACGGCATCTCGACGGAGAAGCTCAGCTTGCAGGATGCGGTCGATGTCCTCCGCGGCGAGCCCGGCCAGAAAATTACCCTAACGATCCTGCGACCGTCGAACAAAGAGATCAAAGACTTCGCGGTCGAGCGCAAGGAGATCAAAGTGCGCAGCGTGAAAGGGGCGCGGCTGCTCTCGCCCGAGCTCACCGGCCCCTACAAAGTCGCCTACGTCCGCCTCGTGCAATTCAACGAGCCGACCGCGGAAGAGTTTGGCAAGGCGCTCGATGATTTGCAGAAGCAAGGCATGCAGGCACTCGTGCTCGATCTGCGCAGCAACCCGGGCGGTTTGCTCAACAGCGCCGTTGACGTGCTCGCACAATTCCTTCCCGCTAACACCAAAGTCGTTTCCACCCAAGGCCGCGCATCCTCACAGCAGCACGAATACTCGACGCCGATCGGGATCAAGGAGCGGCCGCACTTTCCGGTTGTTGTTTTGGTTAACGAAGGGAGCGCCAGCGGATCGGAGATCGTCGCGGGAGCGCTCAAAGATTTGCATCGCGCGATCGTGGTCGGCGAAACGACCTTTGGCAAAGGCTCGGTCCAAAACGTCATGCAATTGCCCGACGGCTCGGCCCTGCGCTTCACCACCGCGAAGTATTTCACGCCGAGCAAACAGGTCATCCAGGGCAACGGCGTCGTGCCTAACATTCGCGTGTCGCTGACTCCCGAACAGGAGCGAGCGGTGGCGGCATTGCGCAACGACGACAAGATCAAGCCGGAAGAAGCGACGGCAGTGATCAAGGCGAAGGACCTGCAATTGCTGCGCGCGATCGACGCCCTAAAAGGGGTCATGATTTATGCGCAGCAGACCGCGCCGAAGGTCGATGCGATAAAGAAATAGGGACGTTTTTTTTAACCGCAGAGAGCGCAGAGGACGCAGAGGTTAGCGGATTTGAAGAAGGATTTTTCCAAATCTTCCTCTGCGCTCTCTGCGGTTAAATGAATCCCTTGCTTCTCGCGATCGAGACTTCGTGCGATGAAACAGCAATCGCGATCCTGGACGGGCGCGAACTGCTCGTGAGCGAAGTCGCCTCGCAGATCGCTGAGCATCAGCAATATGGCGGCGTAGTCCCCGAGGTCGCGTCTCGGAATCATTTGCTGCACGCGCCCCGGCTGCTCGAGCGGGCGCTGGCTGCTGCGGGGGTGTCGTTAGGCGAAGTCGATGCCTTTGCCGCGACGAGCGGGCCGGGACTGGCGAGTTCGCTCATGATCGGCGCCTCGCTCGCCAAAGGTCTGGCGCTCGGCTTCGAGAAGCCCTACCTCGCCGTCAACCATCTTGAAGGCCATCTACTCTCGCCTTTTTTTTCGAGCGCGGGCGGGGTCGAGCCGAATGTGGCGTTGATCGTTAGCGGAGGTCACACCTTGCTCGTGGAAGTCAGCGAAGTCGGCGAGTACCGGATCATCGGGCGCACTCTCGACGATGCGGCGGGTGAAGCGTTCGACAAAGTCGCGAAGATGCTCGGGCTGGCCTATCCCGGCGGCCCAGAGATTGAGCGCTGCGCGCGCGGCGGCGATCCGGCACGGTTCGATTTGCCGCGCAGCATGATCGGCTCGGGCGACGCCAATTTCAGCTTCAGCGGGTTGAAAACCGCGGTCCGCTATTTGTTGCCGAAGATCGACCGGGAAGCGCTGCCCGATGTTTCCGCGTCGTTCCAGCGTGCGGTCGTCGATGTCCTCGTGGCTAAAACCATTGCCGCAGCGCGGGCGGCCGGGCAAGCGCTCGTCACCGTGAGCGGCGGCGTCAGTGGGAATGGCGAGCTGCGCGCGCAGATGTCGTTAGGCTGCGAGCGCGCCGGCTTGGCGCTGCGTTTCGCCGAACCGCGGCTCTGCACGGACAACGCCGCCATGATTGCCTTCGCCGCGATGCTCCATTTGGAGCGGGGCGAATCGACTTCCCTAACGACGGAGATCGATCCCAATCTCGCGCTGGTGTGAAGTTTTTTTTTTGGGTAGCGCACACCTCTCGTGTGCTGGTCGCGCTGTTCCAGCGCGACGAACTTTCATCGTGGTGCGCAATGAGAATAAATCGGCGGGCAGGGAGAGTTCGCGACGGTGAAACACCGTCGCCAGCACGCGAGCCGCGTGCGCGACCCAGAGAAATCAGTACTCCCGCTCAAGGAGATAATTCGCGAGCACGTCCAACGTCTCGGCCCGTTTGCCCAAGGGCTGCAGCGCATCATGTGCCTGTTTCGTTAGGCGCGCCGCTTCGAGGCGCGATCTTTCCAAACCGATCACCGCCGGATATGTCGCCTTCTGCGCCGCCGCATCTTTGCCGGCGCTCTTGCCGAGCTTCTCGCTCGTCTGGGTGACGTCGAGAATGTCGTCGATCACCTGGAAGGCGAGCCCGAGCGCGCGACCAAAATTGCTGATCGCGCTGAGCTGCATCGGCGTCGCGTCGGCGCTCATCGCGCCGAGCCGGGCCGAGGTCGTGAGCAGCGCCGCCGTTTTGTTTTCATGGATGTAACGAAGCTGCGCGCGGGTGTGCGGCCGGCCTTCGCCTTCGAGGTCGGCGACCTGGCCGGCGATCAGTTTGCGGCTTCCGGCCGCGCGGGAAATTTCGAGAAAAATTTCGCGGAGATCATAGCGCGGCCAGGCTTCGACCTGGGCGGCGATCTCGAAGGCGATGGTGAGCAGCGCATCGCCCGCGAGGACCGCGATGCCGTCGCCGAAGACCTTGTGGCAGGTCGCGCGCCCGCGGCGGAAATCATCGTTATCCATGCTCGGGAGATCGTCATGGATGAGCGAATAGGTGTGGATGCACTCCATTGCGCAGGCGAGGGGAAGCGCGCTTTTCGTTAGGCCGCCACAGGCTTCAGCGGCGGCGAGGCAAAGAATCGGGCGCAGCCGTTTCCCGCCCGCGAAAAGCGAGTAGCGCATCGCCTTGTGAATAGTGGACGGCTCGGTGGAAGCTTTCGGCAGAAACTGATCGAGCGCGCGGTCGACCTCTTTTTGGCGCGCGCGGAGATAGCTTTGCAAATCCACAGTGCGCGAATCTGGGAAGGACGGGGACGCTGCGCAACTGGAAAAGCCGTGTGCTCGCCAGCTCTTACTTGCACTTACAGATTCACTTTCGCTTGCACTCCGCCTTCGGGGTGAGGTGTAAGTGTAAGTTAAAGTGTAGGTGCAAGTGGTCTGAGTGTGTTATCCACCGACGGCCTGATAATGTCCGAGGCCGCGTTTCCACATTAGATTTGCTGCCGCCCACATCGCGAGCAACCAGCCAGATTGGATGGCGAGGGCGCCGAGCATTCCCGCGCCGCGCACTCGCCCTTGGAAGATCGCGATCGGGCAAAACAGTTCGTAATAAAAGGGCAGCCATTTCATCACCGCCTGGATGGCCGGCGGCATGATATCGAGCGGGAACATCTGGCCGCCGAGGAAATATTCGAAGCTGTAGACGATGAAAACGATGGTCGATATTTCGAGAATCCAGAAGGCCATCATGGAGAGCGCGTAGGTCAGGAAAAATTGGATGAAGGCCGACATGAGGAGCGAGACGCCGGCGCAAAGCCAGACCAGCGGTTCGTTAGGCAAAATGATGAAGCGCCGGAAATAAATGAAGATGGCCGCGATCGGCAGAATGGTGACCGCGGTGTAGACGAGTCGTCCGCTCAGGAAAATGCTGAAGCGATAGCCGAGATAATTGACCGGCTTGGTGAGGAAGGAATTGATCTGGCCCTCGCGGATGTCGGCGGCGATCTGCCATTCGTCCTCGGTTGGCGTGACCAGGTTGCTGACGAGAATCGTAAGCAGGTAATAGTAAATCATCGAGCCGTAGTCGTAGCCGCGGAGGCCGCCGCCACTCTCGTGAAAAACCGCGCGCCAGAGGAAAATCGTGCCGATGAGCGGGATGATGCCGAAGACCGCGCGCAGGAGATAATTCCAGCGATAGACGAAGGTGTTCTGGATCCCAAGGTTGAAGACCGTGAGATATTTGGCGGGCTTCATATCAAAGATTTTGTAACCGCGGATTACATCGATTTCACAGAGGGGGAATCGCGGCCATCCTCTCTTTCAATCCTGCCATCCGTGGTCATTGTCGACTCGGCAGTTGGCGCATCTGTCTATTCTGCCAGCCCGCCATGAAGAGAAGCGCGCTGAGTACCCCGATCAACGCCATACACATATCTTCCTGCGTGTCCCAGATGTCGCCTTGGGTGGCGAGAAATTCCGTCGCGGCTGAGCCCGAAACGAGCGCCGTCCACCATTCAATCAGCTCATAAAGCGCGCTGATTCCGAGACAAACAAAGAGCACAATCGCGAAGGCCCAGCCGCGTGAGCGGATCACCTCACGCCGGATAAAAAGCTCGCGGGCGATCAGCGCCGGGACGAAGCCTTGCGCGAAGTGTCCGAGCCGATCGAAATGATTTCGCTGCCAGCCGAAAATCGGTTTGAGCCATTCGAAGAGCGGCACCCGCGCGTAGGTGTAATGCCCGCCTACGCAGAGCAGCATGATGTGCAGCGCGATCAGTGTGTAGACGAGTGTGGTGAAACGGAAGCGGCTGTAGGTCGCAATTAAAATCGCCGCACCGATGATGCCGGGAATGGTTTCGAGCCACCAGGTAAGCCGATCGTAGGGACTCCAGGCCGACCAGGCGAAGACGAACGCAGTCGCGAGGAGCAGCAGAAGATGAAGCGGCGAGATGCGCGAGTTCATTTTGCGGTCAGCTCGACGGCCAGCCGAATGGCGGCGATCATGCTCTCGGGACGCGCGATTCCTTTGCCGGCGATTTCAAAAGCGGTGCCGTGATCGGGGCTGGTGCGAGGAAAGGGGAGCCCGGTCGTCACATTCACGCCGGAATGAAACGCGTGCAGCTTGAGCGGGATCAAGCCCTGATCGTGATACATGCAAAGGACAGCATCGAACTCGCCGGCCACGGCACGATGGAAAATGCTATCGGGGGAAAAAGGACCGGTGGCGAAAATTCCTCCCTGATTTAGTTGCGCGATCGCGGGTGCGATGGTTTCGATTTCTTCGCGGCCGAGCGCGCCGGATTCGCCCGCATGCGGATTGAGACCGGCGACGGCGATCCGCCGGGGCGGCGCAGTCTGGCCGCGTTTGGCGAGGAATTCTGCGAGCAGTCGACCAACTCGCACGATCTCGGCCGTTTTCAGGTTTTTCGCGACGGCACCGAGCGGGATGTGCGTCGTGACGAGCGCGACCGTGAGCCCGCCGCCGGTGAGGAGCATGGCGAAATCTTCCACCCGGCACCGCGCTGCGAAGAACTCCGTTTGACCGGGAAACTCAAAACCCACTTCATACATCCGCGCCTTATGAATCGGTCCGGTCACAACCGCATCGAGCTCGCCCTTGAGCGCGCCACCTGCGGCCTTTTCGAGGGCGACTTGAGCCGCCCGCGCGCTTTCAGGCGTCGGCGCCCCTAACGAAAAGCCGATCGTCTCGCCGATGACTTCGTAATCTGCCCCCTCCGGCAACTGGCCCGATGCGAGGGCGGCGGAAATTATTTCCGGCCCGACGCCAGTCGGATCGCCGGTGGTGATGCCGATGCGTGGGCGCATCGCTAGCCATCAACCATCAGCGCTCAACCATCAACCTACTTAAAACGTCTTGATAAAAGCCTTTGAACGCAAGCTGGCGATCCAGTGCTCCTGCAACTGCTGCGCCTGTTCCTGGTGCAGCCGGCTTTCGATGTCGGCGCGCACATCTTTGAGTGCCTTGAGGTCGCCGCCCTGCCGCGCTTCGACTTTCAAAATATAATAATTGTTCGCCATCGCTACGACTTTGCTGATCTCGCCCGGCTTGAGCCTGAAGGCGACTTCGGTGAGCGGGGCGGAAAGCGTCTTGTCGTCGACCCAACCCCAATCACCGCCCAGATCGCGGGTGCTATCCTCGGAATACATTTGCGCCATCTTGTCGAAATCGGCGCCGGTGATGAGCTTGCCGCGGATCTCTTCGGCCATCGCTTTTTGCGGATCGTCCCCGCTGGCGTCGGCTTTCCCCGGGATCATGATCATGCGCAACTTCACCTGCGCCTTGCTCGCGAAGAGTTCCCGATGCTGCCGGTAATATTCCTCCACCTTGGCTGGCGGGACGAGCAGGTTCGATTTCACGTTCTTCGAACGCATCGCTTGCACGATGATTTTTTCCCGTTCGAGGGTTCGGAATTTCGAGAGCGAGTAATTCTGCGCTTCCATCGTTTTGATGAAGGCGTTGCGATCGCCGCCGAACGAATCCCGGATCACATCCTTGACGCGCTCGTCCACGAAAAATCCCGGGATATCGAGTTTGTCCTTCTCGAATTGCTGGATGATCAGCTGTCGGTCGATCAAATCCTGCAGGGCCGCCTTGCGCAGGGCGATGATTTTCTTGGCCAGCTCGTCGCCGGAATACTGCGAGCGCAGGAGACGTTCCCGCGGCTCGACGACCTGGCGCACCTCGGAATAAGTGATGACGTCGCTGTTTACGACGGCAGCGATGCCGTTAACAGACTCCGCGCCATGCGTGGGCGAGGCCGTCGCCGCAACCGTTAGGCAGACAGAGGCGAGAAAGGCGGTCGCCGGGTGCCGCCACAGGTTCAAAGTTGTTTTATTAGGTGCCATATCTCGGGAAGTTGGAGACCGATGCTACAGGAAGTTAAACGGGGAAATTTGCCCCCGACAAGGATAAAGTCGCCGCGGCGGCTCAGCATCAATTTGCGGTCGCGGACCTCGACGCGGTTGACCCGAGCGCGGGCGGCGGAAAGCTTGATTTCGGTGAGAAGCACCAGATTGTCAACCGCTGGGGGCTGGGCGCCGAAGCGATCGCGCCAATCGCGGAGGAGGCGGTGAAGTTGTTCCTGGGTCGTGATCTCGGCGAGCGCGCGGTAAGCCTGGATGCGCAGAGCGGGGTCACTGATGTAGCTGGTTGGAAGGAAGGCGG
>JBBSGS010000077.1:0-11255 GCA_038253875.1 Chthoniobacterales bacterium | reverse complement strand
TGCGCGACACTTCGAAGCGGGTCGCGTGGGCGGCGATCAAATTGGCGAGCAGAACCGTGCCTAACAAATAGCCGCCCGGGAGGATCGGAATCTTCCAGCCCGCGCCGGGCGGCGACCAAAAGATGAGGAGACTTTGAAAATATTGCGCCTGCACCGAGTGAATCCCGAGGTGCACCTGGGCGAGAGTCCCGAGAAAAATCAGGAGCATCCCGAAGCCGAGGCAAACCACGGTGAGACGAAGCGAGGCGAGAAAACGCAACGGCCTCAAGAAATCATTAAGCGCGGTAGCGGACATTCGTTAGGGGATTTTCAGGCTGCGCAGAAAATCGGTGAAGGCGCTCTTCTGCGCGGCGACGGCGACATCATCGCCGGTCATTTTGATAAACCAGGAGCGTTCATTTTCGTCCAGGATCGCGGCGATGATGCGTTGCTTTTCCGGCGGATCGCCGATCGGTGCGGCGCTCGCGAGATCGACCACGAGGTAATCGTGGCCGTTCGCCTGGATGTGTTCGGCCGCTTGGGCGAGCGCCTGTTCGTCGATTGGCCCGAGCTTCACCTGATCGCGCCAGCGGTTCACGTTCGCGAGGTCACCACCCGCCATCCCGGACAAGCTCACGACCGAGACGTCCGCGGACTTTCCGTTAGGCCCGGGGGCATTGAAACTGGCCAGGCGCATGGTCGAGAGCGGCTTCTCCTGCCAGCCCGCCGGCAGGCTGTATTTCAGGGGCGGGCCTTGCGCCGGTTCGATCGGCGGCGGGGTCGGGGCATTGGTGCTCCCGCCGTTGGCCCCCGTCATGGGAGCGGCGCTCTCGGCAAGGTGAACGCTCCCGAGAAATTGCTGGAAGGCGTCGCGCTGCGCTTCCACGATCTGTTCCGGCCCCATCATTTTGAAAAACCAGGTCTCGCCATTGAGCGGGAAAATCCCCCCGAGGATGCGCGACTTCGAGCCATCGGGTTGGAGCGGCTGCGCGCTCTCCAGGTCGACAAAATACATCTCCCGTCCCGCGACCGGCATCGGCTTGCCGGCTTCCGCTTCGCTGCTGATCGGCGTGAGTTTTAGTTGATCGCGCCAGCGGTTGACGTTTGCGAGCAGGCCGCCGGCTTGCTCGGGGAACGAGATGACGGAGATGTCGGCTTGTTTTCCGTCGCTGCTGCGGACCAGGAAACTGCCTTTGCGAAAGCCGGTCGCAGGTTGTTCCTCCCATCCGGGGGGAGCGGTCCAGTGCACAACGGATGAAGCATCGCCCGGCGCGATTTCCGCGGGCGGCGCCTCGGGCCGCGTTTCTTTGGGAATCCGATAAACCGTGATTTTGGAATCGTCCTTGCAGTCGGCGCCGGCAAGTAATACAACAAGGACGAGCGCACCCCTAAGGAACAAGAAACGGTGGGCAAAGGCGAGTTTCACGGCAGAGGCGAAGTACCCGTCGGGAAAAGACGATGTCAAGGCGCACATCGTCGGAGGGATCTTCTGGACGCAGAGCAGCTCCTCCGGGTCAAGGGAGGGAAAATGAGCCCACTCGACCCGTATAGAGCGAAATGAATCTCGCGTTCCGTGGGGGAATCTGTCATCGGAAGTCGCGCGTAACGCCCGGCTGGCGGGGGTTGGTTTCAAGGTAAACCAAGTTAACCCTTCCCAAGAAATGAGGGCGCGTGCTATAACTTCCATAAATATAAGAAACAAATGCGCACCTGCTCTTTTTCCCGCTTCGCCCCCCTCCTTCTCTCTCTCGTCGCGTTGGCTGGCTTCAGTGCCTGCCAGCAACGGGTCACCCTCGTGCCCGCTGAAAACGATCTCGTCGTCCTTAACGGCTGTGTCATTTCCGCCTGCAATTACCTTGCCGTGGTGAAAACGCAGCACAGCCTCGATCAGAATTTTTGGGCGAAAATTCTTCTCGTTCGCTACAAAGATCATCCGGCCGGCCACGCCTACTGCGTCTGGGAAACTGACGGCACCATCTACGGCTACGATCGCAACGCCGGGTCGTTTCCAATTCCGATTTACACCCGCGAGCCGAAAGTGATCGCCACCGTCCTGGCCGATGGATTGTCGAAGGTGCTCAAGGAGCAGTTGTTCGTGGCGCAGGCGGAATTCGTCGAGCCGAGCAAATCCGAGCTCTACCAGTTTTAGTTTTTTACTTCGGAGCTGCGGGACAGAAAAAAAGCGCGACCATTGCTGATCGCGCCGCAAAGCTGAGGAACGGTAGGTTACTTTCGATTATTTCGGCAGTGGCTTCCTAGCTTGCACCATCTCTTTGAGCAGCGCGTGTGCCAGACCGCCGGGAGCAATGAATAATTACCGAGTTTCGCTCGCTTTTTCTTGCCCAACCGCGCCGCAAGCCGCTTCATACTTTCATGAAGCCGATCTTTCTCGCTCTCTGCTCCCTTTTCCTTTGTTTCTCGCCTCTCAGGGCGAGCCCGCATAACCCGCAACGAAAAGCAAAGATTACCAAAAACGAGGCGGAACACCTCGCCTTGAAAAAATTTCCCGAGGCGCGCGTGACGGCGGCGAAGCTCGAGACCGCGCAAGGGCAGTTGGTCTGGTCCCTCCAACTCGTAGAGCAGGGAAAGGGGGCCGCTCACAAAGTCGCGGTGGATGCCACGAGCGGCCGCATCGTGTCGGAGGCAGGGAAAACGCCCTAACGAATCGGCCTAACGATCACTTTCCCCAGATTCCTTGCAGGTAACTGACCCGCCCGGAGCCGACGTGGTAGGCCTGGTAGGCGTCGGGATTCTTCAGGTAATATTTTTGGTGATAATCTTCCGCGCGATAAAAGGCCGCCCGCGGGAGGACCTCGGTCACGATCGGCTGGTCGAAGCGGCCGGACTTGCCGAGCTTTTCCTTGGAAGCTTCGGCCTGCTTTTTTTCCTCGGCGCTGCCAAAGTAGATGGCCGCCTGATATGAGAGACCGATGTCGGCGAATTGCCCGTCGGCCTGCGTCGGCTTGATATTGTGCCAGAAAATGTCGAGCAACTGGTCGTAGGAAATCTGCGCTGGATCGTAGGTGACTTCGATTGCCTCGCGGTGCTTCGTTTTGTGCGCCGAGACAAGGGTGTAATTGGCGTCTTCTTTGCCTCCACCAGTGTAGCCGACGACCGTGTTGATCACGCCCTTGGCGGAGTCATAGGGCGGTTGCATGCACCAAAAGCAACCTCCGGCAAAAATGGCCGTTTTGCTTTCGGCCTGCGCAGTCAATGCGCCGCTGCAAAGGGCGAGGAGAGAAAATAGAATCGAGAAAAGCTTGCGCATGATAGTGCGTTAAGAGTGGACGACGCATTTCATTATTCCAGTAGCAATTCTGCGGCCGCGGTGGAGTTGATCCCAACGGATTACTTCGCGTCGCTTGATCTTGGCTCGATTTTTCCGCGGGTGGCGCCCGTGGAGATCGATCTCGGATGCGGCGACGGGGCTTTTCTGGCCGCGCTGGCGGGAAGATTTCCGGAACGCAATTTTCTCGGAATCGAAAGGCTCATAGGCCGGGTACGCAGCGCCTGTGGAAAAATGGTTCGCGAGAAATTGCCTAACGTGCGCCTGCTCCGGATCGAATCGACTTACGCAGTGCAATACCTGCTGCCGCCGAATTCGGTCGAGGTGGTGCATCTTCTATTTCCCGACCCGTGGCCGAAGAAGCGGCATCATCGCCGGCGGATTGTGACGCACGACTTTCTCGCGGCGGTTCACCGAATTCTTGGTCCCGATGGCCGCTTCCGCATCGCCACGGATCAGGAGGATTACTTTGAGGCGATTGGTGAGTTGGTCTCCGCTTCTGCGTTTCGGGAGGAGGCCGCTGACGGGCGCGAAACCTTTCCTCTCACGACATTTGAAAAGCATTTCGTCGCGGCGCGCGCGCCGATTTACCGGCTCGAGCTGCGGAAGGAGGCATGAGTAAGGAAAGGCTCGGCGCGCCAGTGGTCTGCGGAGAAATCGATTCTCACCGCTCCGGTTTCGTCCTGGCGAAATAGTGTGATGCCCCGGTCCCGAACCATCTGCACCCAGGCGTCCGGCAACCTTTCCCGCTCCGGAAAGTTAACCGAAGTGGCGATGATCAGCCGGGGCCGGACGGCGTCGAGAAAACGTTCCAGGCCCGGGTTGCCCGAGTAGTGCCGACCCTTGACCAGGATGTCGCTCTGCAAGTCGTTAGGCTGAGCGAGCAGCGTCTCTTCCGTTTTCGTGCCGCTGTCGGAAGTGAGGAGAACATGAAATTTCCCTCCGATCTCGAGCCGCACAACCACTGCTGCGTCATCAGCCGCTTTCGCTTGGAAGCCAGCCGGCGGGTAAAGAACACGAGCGACGACCTCTCGGGAGATGCGGATCGAATCGTCGCGCGCAATCAACTGTCGTGGCCTAACGAATAAGGCGCGATGCACGCGGGAGCGGTCGGGCGCCGCGTTATCGAGCACGCGCCTTGGGCTGAACTCGTCGAGCAACGCCGCCGCACCGCCGATGTGCAGCGCATCGCCATGGCTCAAGAGCAGGCCGTCGAGGCGATCGATTCCGCGCGAGTGCAGGTAATCCCGCAGGAAGCTTTCGTAGTCGCGCGCACTTCCCACATCGAAGAGCCAGTCCTGCCCGTTCGAACGCAGGTGCACCGCCGCTCCGGCGCCGGCATCGAGCACGGTCATTTCGGTTGGCGCCGCGAGAGGCCAGTGCGGCCGTTCCACATAAAGATGGCCGGCGGGGAATTGCGCGAAGAGTTGGACCAAGCCGAGGACGATCTTCGACAAACTCCAGTTCGCGTTATTGAAAACAAGCGAGAGCGGGGACGAAAAGGGAGCGGCCAGGAGCGACAACATCCCCACCGCCAGAATGCAAAACGCGATCGGCACAACGGTGAGATTGGCGAGCAGCGAAATGGGCGTGATCAGATAGAAATACCAAATGATCAGGAGCAACGATCCCAGCCAGGCCGCGGCCGAAACGGAGGTCGCGCCGGCAACCCAGAAATAACCGCGCTCAAAATACCGCCGTGTCCGGCTAACGAGACTGCGCGGCAGGAATGGATCGGTCTCGCTCAGCCGCAGGAGCGGGCGAAGGATTTTGTCTTGCCAGAGAATGATTGCCGCGACCACGGCGAAAGAGAGTTGGAAGCCCGAGGTAAATAGTTGATTCGGATCGACTGCGAGAATGAGGAGTGCGGCGGCGGCCAGGCTGTTGAGCGCCAGGACGCGGCGCTCAAAGAAAATTCCGCCTAACAATACCGCCGCCATCGTGGCCGCGCGCACACTCGAGACGTGCAGCCCGGTGATCGCAGAATAAAAGAAAAGAAACGGAATGATCAGCGCGGCGGAGGCGACGCGGGGCAGCCGGCCGAGCCGGGCGAGAATCCAGAGCAATCGCGCGATGATCCCTACGTGCAGGCCGGCGACCGCGAACAAATGCAGCGTGCCCGTCTGTTGAAACGGCTCCTCGATATCTTCGCGAGTTTCGTGGCGCAAGCCGAGCGCCATTCCTTTGATCAGCGCAGCGACGTCGGGTGAATCCTCCAATCCGCGGGTCAGGGTCGCCTGCATCCAGACGCGCGATTTCGCGGCGAGCCGCAGAATGAAATGGCCGCCACCGATCGCGAGGATTGCACCATCCTCCGGGTAGCGGGCGAAGATGGATCGGTAAACGTCGCGTCGCGCGAGATAAACGCGCATGTCGAAAATGCCGGGATTGCGAGCGGGCGGAATCGGCTCCGACATTCCCGTTAGGCGAATCTCGTCGCCGAGAGCCGGCTGACCTTTCCAGCGGGCGCGGACGGTGGCGCTGGAAGTCTCGCGCGCGCCGCCGATTTCGATCGAGTCGAGCTGCAGCAGAAAGGTCGAAAAGCCGCCAGCACTACTCGTCGCTTCGCTCACGACGAGGCCACTAACCGTCACCGGCCGCGGTTTTTCGCCCAATTGCTCCGCCAGTTTTCTCCCCGGCGCGTCTGCCTGCTGCACGAGGTGCACGGCCAAAAAAGCGCCCGTCACGAGCAAGGTGGTAAAGAGCGGGCGCGGGCACGCCAGACTAACGAGTGCGGCCAGGATAACGATGCCGCAGGTGGCGTAAAGCGGCGGCGTAATAAACTCTGCGAGAATGATTCCGGCCCCGGCGGCGAGGGCGATTCCGACCAAAGGTTGACGCGGTTGCGGAGGGCTCATCACACTCGAGGCTGGTCGTTAGGCAAAGCTTTCCCCGCGGCAAAACGATTGCTTCAACCGCGTTAGTTTATATGCTTGAGCGACAGTGCCGACTCCTTTTTCGCGGAAGCGAACCAACGTTGTGCGCACCGCCTCCAAGAACGGCGCGCTGAAAAAATCGGCCACCCGGGTCAGTCTCAAACCCGGGACCGACTGGCATAAACGCAACTTCCTGACCGAGGTCCTGATCCCGTCGTTCTTCACGAAACGCTCCGGCTTGCGCGCGATGCCGCTCTTTCCCAGAGTGGGCGCGGGCGAAATTTGCCTCACCTGGATCGGGCACGCTTCGTTCCTCCTCCAGGTCGAAGGCATGAATGTCCTGATCGATCCGAACTGGTCGATGTGGCTCAAAGTGATCAAGCGGCTGAAGCGACCGGGGCTACTGATCGAGAGTTTGCCCTCGATCGATGTCGTGCTCGTGACGCATGCGCACTTCGATCATCTCGACCGGCGCAGCTTGCGCCGCGTCGCCGCCGATCAGCCAATCGTGGTCCCGACTGGCGTCGGGAATCTGGTGCACGATCTTGGTTTTAATATTGTGCACGAACTGGCGGAATGGGAGCAGGTGCCGCTCGGTCCGCTGCGTGTGTCGCTCACCCCGTGTCATCACTGGGGCGCGCGCATGTTGCACGATTCCCATCGCGGTTTTGGCGGGTTCGTGATTGAAGCAAACGGGCGTTCGATTTTTCATTGTGGCGATAGCGCCTACTTCCCGGGCTTCGAAGAAATCGGGAAGCGGTTTCCGATCGAGATCGCGCTCCTTCCCATCGGCGCCTACGACGCGCCGAGCGGGCGCGAAGTACACATGAATCCGGAGGAAGCGGTGCGCGCTTTTCTCGAGCTGCGCGCGCAGAAACTGGTGCCGATGCATTACGGAACTTTTCGCCTCGGCTTCGAGCCGCTGCACGAACCGCCGGAGCGCCTGCTCTCGAGCGCGCGCACCCACGGCGTTGAAGAAAAAGTCCTTGTCATGACCGAAGGCCGTCCGGTCGTCCTCTAGTTATTCGCTTGAGCGAACCGGGGCGGGCAACTCAACGCGGCAACTTCCTCGGCGCGATCAGCGCGGGTGCGTTGGTGCTGGGATTTTGCGGGCTGCTGCTCTGGCATGATCCCGGTCTTTTTTGGAACGACGATTACGAGATTTCCATTCTCCCGGTCTTCGCCGATGTGGCCCGGAGCTGGTCGGAAGGTCATCTCCCGTTGCTCAGTCCGTACTCGTGGGTTTGCGGCAATCTCGCGGGAGAATTTCAATACGGAACATTTTCACTTTTCGTTAACGCGGCTGTCGTCCTGATTTGGAAGTTCCCGCTCTCTTTCGCTGGTCAGGCGGCGGCGCTTTCCATGTCGCATCTTTTCGTGCTCGCGGCGGGCGCATTTTTGCTCGCGCGAGATCGCGGCCTAACGAAGTCGCTGGCGACGATGGTCGCACTGGTGGCGGCTTTGAATGGCTGGATTATCTGCTGGGGCGCGACCGACTGGTTCGGTGCTCTCGGCGCGTTCGCCTGGCTGCCCTGGGCTTGGTGGGGAATGGAGCGCGCGCTCGATCCGGCGCGGACGAAATGGCGGTTTCTCTGGCCGGCGCCGTTCGTTTACCTGCTCGTCACCGGCGGATTTCCCTACACGGTTTTGATGCTGCTGTTGCTCGCGGCCTGGCTGGCTGTGAAATCGTTAGGCCAAACCAGAAAACTTTCCTCGCTCTGGCCGCTGGCCCTGGGGCTTGTCCTCGGTTTCGGACTTTCGGCACCGGCCTGGCTTGCGCTGCTTGATTATGTGCATGGCTCCGCTCGTGGCGAGCAGGCAAACGCGGGCTCGCACTGGCAATGGCTGGTTCCGCCGGCCGCCTTGCCGGGATTTGTTTGGCCGGCGTGGACGACCAGCTGGGTCGACTTTTCGACTCGGTCGGTGTCGCGGCCGGCGCTCGAGCTGGCATGCGGGACCGTGCCTCCGCTCGCGCTTTTGGCCGGCCTTGCCCTCCTCCGCGGGCCGTTCGTTAGGCGAATGAAATGGGAACTGGGGCTGCTGGTGCTCGTGCTCCTCATCGCGATGCTGCCGAGCGCCAATCTTTTTCGCTGGAGCTTTCGCTGGCTGCCGCTGCTCCACCTCGTTCTCGCCCTCGTGGCCGCGGAAGCGCTCGGCCAATTTTCGCTCGCGGCGCTCTGGCGCCGGTTTCTTGTGGGCGTAGTTTTTGGATCGCTGCTCCTGACTTATCTCTTCGTTCCCACGAACACAGGAGTGCCAAAGTATCCGTTTCCTTCCAGCCTAACGAATCCGCATCCCCTCGATACTTCCCGGCTTTACCTGAGTGTCTACCCGCCGCCGGAAACCGCTTACTGGACTAAAAATCATCCGCAACCGGTTGGGCGGATAACGTGTCCCGGCAGCACTTCGATGTGGGCGGGCGTGCGCTTGATTAATGGTTACAGCCCGATTCGCGGGGCAGGGGTAGGGCGCGCCTGGGCGTTCTCCACCCACGGAGAAATCGACCCGGGCATGGCGGATTATTTGCTCGGCTATGAGGCGGGGCCTGACGGGTTGCTGGCCAAAATCGGCGTGGATGGAATTCTGGTCGATCGGGCCAGCGCGGTCGTCCCAAAGCCGGCGTCGGAATGGGTGATGGTCCATGAAGAGACGGAGGGCCGGGTTTATCATCGGGTGGACGGATCGCTTCCGCGCATTCGTTCGGCCGCTTCTTCGCCTAACGAGAAGTGGGCCACTGCCGCCGTGCGATTGTCAGGCGACGCGCGCGGGAAAATTGTTGCCGACGTCGACGTGCCGGCCGCCGGGGAGCCGGCGCTGCTCATTTTTTCCCAGCCGTATTTCGATGGCTACCGCGCAACGCTTGGCCGCCAGCGTGTCGCAGTCGAGTCGTATCGTGGTTTAGTCCCGACCATACAACTTCCTCCGGGCGCGCATGGCCGCCTAACGATGGTTTATGAGCCATGGTGGCTGATCGTCGGCGGCGCCACCGCCGCCGCCAGCCTGCTCGTGATTCTCGTCAGCGGCATTTGCGCGCTCCGTTCGCCCGCTCAATAAACGTCGCGCCGATAGCGTTTTTCGTTCTTTAGCTGCTGAACGTATTCGTTCGCCTCGTCGACGCTCTTGCCGCCCTGCTGTTCAACGATCTCGCGCAACGCCGCGTCGACATCCTTGGCCATTCGCTTGGCGTCGCCGCAGACGTAGAAATACGCACCCTCCTCGAGCCATTTCCAAAGTTCGCCCGAGGAGCCCATCATTCGGTCCTGCACGTAGATTTTGTGGGCTTGATCGCGGGAGAAGGCGGTGTCGAGCTTGGTCAAAACGCCGTCGGCCGTGAATTTTTCGAAATCGTCCTTGTAAAAAAAATCGCTCTTCTCGCGTTGCGACCCAAAGAAAAGCCACGTCCTGCCCCGCGCCCCGATCGCCTGGCGTTCCTGCAGGAACGCGCGGAATGGCGCCACGCCTGTCCCAGGCCCGACCATGATGATTGGCGCGTCATTATTTTCCGGGAGACGAAATTTCGAGGCCGTGGGGAAAATCGGGGCCGGCGAATCGGAGCAACGCTCGGCCAGAAAAGTCGAACAGACGCCTTTGCGCTTCCGGCCGTGACTACTGTAGGCTACGACGTCGACGATAAAATGGACCGCGCTCGGATGCGCCTTCAGGCTCGAGGCAATCGAGTAGAGACGGGGCTGTAATTTTGGGAGAAGCGCGACGAATTCCTGCGGAGCAAAGCGGACCGAAGGATGCTCGACGAGAAAATCGATCACCTCCATGCCCCAGAGGTAAGTATCGAGATCGTGGCGGCGATCTTCGTGCAGCAATTCCCGGAGCAAAGGCGCAGCCGAGGCGCGTTGCGCGATCGCGCGGAGCAACTTGGGCGTCACCTGAGTGATTCCAAAACCGTGCAGGAGCGCGTCGCGAAAAGTTTTCGCGGGAGCGCCTTTCGCTCCCTCGATCGGTTCGTCGCCCTTCGCGCAGAGCGCAACGAGAATGGCGTCGACCAGCTCCGGATCGTTTGTCGGATAAACCGCCATCGAGTCGCCGACCTCGTACTTGAGGCCGAAACCTTCGATCGCGATCTCGAAATGCCGCGTGTCCTTTTCCGAGCCGGGGTTGAGGCGGCGATTGACGAGCAGTTTTCCGGGGAACGGATTTTTGCGCGAATAAGCGGCGACAACGGTGTCGTTAGGCGTCAGGATTTCGCTCACAGCGTCAGGCACAGCAACCCTCTAACTTGGTTTCGCGCGTCGGCAACGGTAAACTCTCTGCAAATCCTCTAGCCGCAGGCGGCTCGACGCGCAGATTTCCCGCGGCAAAATCCCCGGGAGCACGTAAGTAAATTTCTCGAAGAACTAAAGGAACGCCGCGTCGTGCGCTTGGTCTGGCCTACCTGGTCAGTGGCTGGCTTCTCACGCAGGCGGCCGCGATCATTCTGCCGGCGTTTGGCGCGCCGCTCTGGGTTTTGCGCGTCCTGCTGATTCTCCTTGGGCTCGGGCTCCCCGCGGCGCTTGTCCTCGCGTGGGTCTTTCAACTCGCACCCGCGGGCATCAGGCGCAGTGACGCACTCCCGGCCGGGGCGAACGTTCGAAGGGGCTGGCTCGTTGGGCTTGCCGGTTTCCTGCTCGCCGGGCTGATCATCGGTGCGTCCTGGCTCTGGCAGTCGCAGCGGCCGCTCGAAGTCGTTAGGCCGGGCCTTGAGAAAAGTATCGCCGTTCTCCCCTTCGAAAATTTGAGCGCCAATACTGAAAATGCTTTTTTCACCGATGGCGTCCAGGACGAAATCCTGACCGATCTCGCGAAGGTCGCCGATCTCAAGGTCATCAGCCGCACCAGGGTAATGCAGTACAAGCACGCAAAGACGCGCAACCTGCGCGAGATCGGCCGCGAGCTCGGAGTTGCGCACGTTCTTGAGGGAAGCGTGCGCGGAGCGACGAGCATCTCTGGGCGGAGCATTACGATCGCGAGCTGGCGGATGTCTTCGCGATCCAGAGCGAGATTGCGCAAGCCATCGCCGACCAGCTGCAGGCCAGAATTTCGCCCAACGAAAAGGCGGCGCTGCAACGCCGGCCGACCGCGAATCTGCCGGCTTACGACGCTTACTTGCGAGCGAAGGA
>JBBSGS010000076.1:0-11273 GCA_038253875.1 Chthoniobacterales bacterium | reverse complement strand
GAAGTCATTCGACATCACCACATAGTTGTTCGGGCGCGTGGGGTCTACGGCGCTCGCAATTTCGGCTTTCGGCCACGGATTGCGATCTTGATTTACTTTGACGTTCGTCCCTTTGAGGAGGGGCGCATTGGCATTGAGTTGGAGCTTCAGCACTTCCCCCGGCGGAAGCACGGCACTCTCACGGTCGAACGGCGCTTGATGGTGCGATTGCACATATTTCACAAACGATTCCAAATCCCTGAATGGTGCTTCTTGAGCGCTTGCCGGCTGTCCCCAAAGCAGGGTCCCGAGCAGCGCAACAACGGCTGCGAACACTGTCTCGAATTTGATTTTCATGGTTCCAGGTTAACTGAGGCAGGTTTGCGCATGTCAAGTGGAAAATTCGTTTTTTTAGTGACCTGTCTGAGGCATGGCAAAGGCCACTGGGGAGGTCGCAGAAGTCAGGCCCGCGCCGGTGATTCCCAAAGCGGTTCCAAGTCCGGATCGTCCAGCGCCATCAAACGGAACTTTGCTTCGATCTGAGTCGCGCTTGTCAGGCGAGCTTGTGCACAGTCGCCGGTGGCGAGGGCGCCATTACTCTTGAACCTTCAACTCTTCGGGCGTTTAGTTTTTTTTCGCGTGTTGCCAGCGGCGGAGTATCGGCGGATGATTCAGTCTTTGACGCGTTTCGGCGGCAGCGTGAAGTACCACGATGATGGAAGATCGCATGCGGACGATCGAGGCGCGGATCCAGCAGGCGCCCGGGCTGCCGGAAACCGAGCGGGAGAAACTCTTGCAACTGGTCGCGACGCTGCGCGAGGAGGTCGACGCCCTCGCCCGGAGCCACGAGGAGGACGCGCGCAGCATCGCGCATTTTCTCGATGTCTCGACCCACGAGGCCAGCCGGAGGGAGAAGCAGCCCAAGCTGCTTGAGGCCGCCCGCCATGGTTTGACCGCGTCTGTGGAAAATTTCGAGAGGTCGCATCCGCGGCTCTTTGCCACGGTCAATCAGGCGGCCGTCGTCCTGGCGAACATGGGCCTCTAGCCGGTCGGGATCGCTCGGATCTAATCGCCGCTCACGCACTGGCTCTCGAGGTTACGCTCGTCTCAGCCAACCTCCGGGAGTTTGGTCGCGTCGCAGGTCTGCGGGTCGAGAGCTGGCGGTAGAATGCGTCGGCTGGGCGCGAGGTCCGAATTCATTACCAATCCTTTCCCATGAACCGCAGCGCGGGGCATCGCGGAATGCTCGACGAGCATGGAAATGCTAATTCCCCGCCCGATGGCCTACACCCAAATCTCTGACATGACCTCGCCGGCCTTTGCGGGGTTGAGGCGGATGGCTTGCTCGTAATCGCGCAGCGCGCGTTCATCATCGCCTTTGATATGGTGAATGTTGCCCCGATTTTGACAGGCTAATGACGCGATCGGGAACGGCACGTCCATGCTTATCACCATGTTGTAGTGCGAGAGTGCTTCCTCCAGCCGGCCGCTTAGCGCCTCGGCTTCTGCTTGACTCATCAGATTGGCGATGTCCACGTCTGAAACCCCGGTAGCAACGCAGGTGAGGCCGATAGTTTCGTGTCGCGTGCTTCCTTCTTGCCCGGTAGCTCGCCATGACCGGACGAGAGTGGTAGAAGCACGAAGAAGGCGACAACGCCGACAAGCGAATGTCTCTTCCCGAGGGGGCTCTCAAACGGAATCACCTCAGTTTCGCGTCTCCTGGCAGCGACTATGGCCGCCATTTCAGGCCGCGACGGTTCATTCGCCTAACGAGAAGCTTGCCATTCTTGGATTAAGAAACGGCGTACTCGGCGATGGCTTTGGCTACGTCGAGCGTGGAGTCCTTGCCGCCCATGTCGTAGGTGCGCACTTTGCCTTCCGCGATGACACGAGCGATGGCTGCTTCCAAACGCGTGGCCATGTCAGTCTCCTTGAGCCAATCGAGCATCAACTTGGCGGTCAGGAGCATCGCGATGGGATTGACTTTGTATCGACCGGCGTACTTCGGAGCTGATCCATGAGTTGGTTCGAAGACGGCGTAGCTGTCGCCGAGGTTAGCGCTAGGCGCGAAGCCAAGTCCGCCGACCAGGCCGGCGCATAAATCGCTGACGATGTCGCCGAACATGTTTTCCGCTACCAGCACAGAGTAATCCTGCGGATTTTTGAACATCCACATGCAGATGGCGTCGATGTTCGCGTCGTCCGCGCGAATGTCCGGATAACTCTTGGCAACTTCCCGGAAGCAACGCATCATTAAGCCGCCGGTTTCGCGCAAGACATTCGGTTTCTCAATCAGGGTGACGCGTTTGCGCCCGGTTTTCTTGGCGAACTCAAAGGCTTGCTTGCAAATGTTGGTGCAACCTTGCTTACTCATGATGCGGGTGGAGAGCGCGACATTTTCCAGTCCCTTCTCGATCCACTTCTTCATCTTCGGGTTGGCACACAATGCCGTGTAGACCGGCTCGGGAAGGGGGAAAAACTCGACGCCGCCGTACATTCCTTCCGTATTTTCACGAAAGACCACTTGATCGATCGCGATGTCCTGGCCGCTCGGATTGGCGATCCTGGTGCCGCGATAATTTAGCGGGTTGCCGGGGTAGCTTTTGCACGGTCGCATGTTGGTGTGAAGGTTGAACATCTGGCGGAGCTTGACGATGGGCGAAAAGTAAACCAGTCCCTTGTCCTTAAGTTCCGGGATCAACTCATCCTTGGCTTCGCTTTGCGGCTTGCTAGTGATCGCGCCGAAGAGCCCGCAGGTGGTTTCTTTGAGAGCCTTGACGGTGCGGTCGGGAAGCGCGTTGCCTTCCTTGCACCAAAAATCCCAGCCGATGTCGCAAGGCACATATTCGGCGTCGAGTTGCAGGCGATCCAGGACGATGCGCGCCGCCTCCATGACATCATTGCCGACTCCGTCACCGGGCATCCACGCGATTTTGTATTTAGACATTGAGGTAGTTTCTTTCTTGTTAGGGATTAGAGCTGGAAGCGGTCGAAATACTACAGGTATGCCAGCCGCGAAAGGGCGAAATTACGCCGCTGCCCGAAGCCGTCGGGCGACCAGATTTTCGGCGCCGCCAGCCACGATTAATTCCTGGGCCGCCGGGCTGAGCGGCGGAAAGGAAAATGATTTTCCATCGATGGTCAGGACGGATTTGCCGTAGTCGATCGTGATTTCGGACGCCGCCGTTGTTGGCGCGCGATTGGTGAGGGTGGCGCGCAAGTGCTCCACCAGCGCAGGACACTCAAAGACGACGAAGCCGTTGTTAAAGGCGTTGCGCTTGTAGGTTTCGGAAAAACTCGCGGCAATGACGCACGGAATCCCTTTGAATTTCAGCGCCGTCGCCGCCTGCTCGCGACTGGATCCGGTGCCAAAATTCAGTCCGCCCACCACCACATCGCCCGTTTGATAGAGTGTGTTGAAATTCGAATCGTAGTTTTCAAAAGTTACCGCCGCCATCTGTTCCGGGGTCATGTCGTCGCGATAGGTGTGTTTGCCGGCGTAAATCCCGTCGGTATTCAGGTTGTCCTTATCGACGAAAAGAACACGACCGCGCACGCTCGGCGGGAAACCGTCGATGATCTCGATAGAGACGTTCGCCTGCTCTTTCGCTTGCGCGCGTCGGATCGCTGTGCCGGCGGGGCGTTCGGCAAATTCTTTCGGCGCACAAATGAATCCGGCAAGGGCGCTCGCCGCGACTACGGCCGGCGAACCTAGGTAGACCTGTGCATCGGGATCGCCCATGCGGCCTTTGAAATTGCGGTTGGTGGCGCTGATCGCGATTTCACCTTTGCCGACCAGACCGCGACCCAAGCCGATGCAGGTCCCGCAACCGGGTGGCAACGGTATCGCCCCCGCGTCCACCAGAGTTTGCCAATCACCGACGGATTCGGCCTTCGCTTGGACTTCTGCGCTCGCGGCGGCAAGATAGAATTCAACGCCGTCGGCCACGCGTGCGCCGCGCGCGCGCACCACTTCCGCGGCGTCATGCAAATCCTCGACGCGCGCGTTTACGCAGGACAAGAGATATGCTTTCTGAATCGCGACGTGTTTGCGTTGCATTTCGGGCAGCGAAACCATCGTTTTCACTTCGTTAGGCCCGGAGACGTGCGGGACCACGGTCGCTAGATCGAGCTCCAGTTCGATCGCGTAAGAACCGTCTGCGTCCGCGCTCAAGTTGGCGCGATCATTCCACCATGCATCGATGTCAGCATTGCCGTACCCAGAACGACTCTTCGGACCGCGCGTTCCCGGCCGGCCGGAATTGGTGAAGGCATCGACTCGCGAGCGCAGATATTTCACCGTTACTTCGTCGAACGGAAACACGCCCGCCAATGCGCCCCACTCGGTCGTCATGTTCGCGATCGTCATCCGCGCGTCCATGGAAAAATGCGCCACGCCATCGCCCATGAATTCGACCGCGTGATTGAGCACCTCATCTTTATTGAAGAGCCCACACAAAGCGATGATGACGTCCTTACCGGTGACACCCGGCGAAAGTTTTCCTTTCAGCACGACCTTCGCGACCTTGGGCACCTGCCACCAAGTCACTCCGGTGGCCCAAATACTCGCTGCGTCGGTTCGAACCACGGGCGTGCCCAACGCGGCCACCGCGCCATACAAGTTGGAGTGCGAATCGCTCGCCACTACGAGCGCGCCGGGAACGACATAGCCCTGTTCCACCATCACTTGGTGGGAAATCCCGGTCCCCGGCGGATAATAATCGACGCCTTGCTCTCGGGCGAATGCTTCGATCTTCTCGTACTTCTCCAGATTCTTTGCCGTGACATTCTGAATATCGTGATCGATCGCAAAGACCGGTTGCGCCGGATCCGCGATCGCCGTCGCACCGATCTGCTTGAACTTCGGCATCACGGCCGCGGTGTTGTCATGCGTCATCACATGACGCGGACGAATCGAAACGAAATCTCCCGCGCGCACAACCGCCCCGGAAGGAAGCCCATCGGCATGTCGCGCAGCAATTTTTTCCACGAGCGTCAGACTCATATCTCTTATTCCAAGTTAAGTTTCTTCCCGTAGAGGCGCTTGAACAATTGCCGTCGCTGTTCCGCCTCCGATAAACCGCGTGGCAGCGACGCTTTCACCATTTCGCGGGCGCTCTCGAACATCTCCGCGCCCATCACGAAGCGCGCCTCGCCCGAACGCGCCATTATTTTGTCGCGCACCATTCGTTCGATTTCCGGCGCCGTATCAGTCACTCGAGACACTCTTGCAATAAAGTATCCAAACCCAGTTTGCGCGTCCAGCGCCGCAAATAGACGACGTCATATCCGGTCCCGAGCAGATTTCGCACATCGCGAAGTTGAAGCTCGGACTGCGAATCCTTCGCCCAGAAAAGCTTTGAGATAATGAGATCTTCCTTGCTCACAATGAAGGTGGTGAAGTCGAGAATGGAGATCCGCTCACGCCGCTCAAACTCCACTTGACGATATTCGATTTTCTTGCGGATGATGCAATCCACTTTGATCACGCTCTCTTGATGAATCAGGTTGAAAATCGATTCGTGAGCGAGCGACTCGCGAATATTTTCCTCGCTCACGTAATAGTCCGTCCGAAATAAAGCAGCTACGCGGCCAGCGTCCTCCAGCCCAATCGCGATCACGACGTCGATATCGCGGGTCATACGCGGTTGCGCGTAGTAATTCATCGCCATCGAGCCGGTGAGCATGTACGGGATCTCCGCCTGCTCGAACCTGTGGGAAATGTCGCGCACGATGTCGATCTCGTTCATGGCTCATCGGCACGTTAATGCGCGCTCAATCATCTCGCCACCAGGCAAGAAAATCTGGCGGCCTGCGAGTCGCGCCCGCCGCGTCACTTCTTGGCCGCGCGTTTCCCAAGAAATTTCGCGATGTCAAAGTCGACGAAATCCGCGTGATGAAAAATAATTGATTCGATCGAGCGCTCCATCTTGTCGCCCTCATGGCTATGCGTGGCGACGATGTGCATCACTTCGCCGGGAATGCCATGCTTGTAGGCCAGCGCGACGCCGGTGAACGGGTGTCGCACCTGTTGCCCGAAGTTTCCTTGAACCACTTTGCCTGAGGCATCCTTATCGAATTCCAGGGGCTTGCCCACGTCGGCCAGGAGTGAGCCGGCGATGAGGTAATCGCGTTGCACGGGAATGTCGCAACTGAACGAGCTTTCGAGCACCTCAGCGATGGCGATGCATTGCAACGCGCAGGAATTGAGATGCTCGACGAACTTCATGTCGATGTCGCCGGCCAGGAGCGTGAACTTAACCGCGCGCAGCTCGTCGAAGGTCCAGCCTTTGCCGCCGCAGCCCGTGGTGATGGCTTCGCTCCAGACCGCCGCCACCTTTTTGCGCAGCGACTCATCTTCGATCTTCATCAAGCTGGGAAAAAGCTCCGCGATTTCTTTGACGCCGTAGTGGGTTCTTTGATTTGTGGTCATATCGTTAGGGCGATTCTGAGTTATCTGGAATGCTGCGGGCCGCGGGCCCGTCATAGCCATGCTTGACGGGCTCGATGCGGCGCATCGGTTTTTCCCGGGTTTGCTCCTCGATGACGTGCGCCACCAACCCGGGTGTGCGTGCGATCATGAAAATGCCGTTGAAGGCTGCAGGGTTCATCCCGAGATCGGCGAGGATCGCTCCGATAGCGCCATCCACATTGATGGGCAACGGCTTCTTTGTATCGGCGAAGGATTTTTCAACGGCCCGTGCCGCCTGCATGTGCACCCCGTCCACCCCCGCGTCGCGCGCCAGCTCGAACAGTCGCGCCGTCCGCGGATCTTTTGTGTGATAACGATGGCCAAATCCCGGCATGCGCTCGCCTGCTTCCTTCATCGTCGCGAGGGTGCGCGTGGCGGCGTCATCCATGGAAATGGATTCAGTCGTGGCGCGATCGGCGATCTTTCCTAATTGCCGGGCGCAATCTTCAATCGCGCCGCCGTGATGACGGTTGATCGACATGATGCCGGCGGCGACTGAGGCGCCTAACGACGCGCCGGTCGAGGCGACGGTGCGCGCGGCCAACGCGCTCGGCGGCGTGGCGCCATGATCGATCGACGACACGAGGATCGCATCGAGCAAACGGCCAATCGCAGGGGACGGCAATTCGCCGGTCAAAATTAAATAGACCGCGGCGCCAAACGACGCCCGGCCCATGAGGTCCGCGATGTCGTATCCGCGCACCGCGACGCGGTTCGGCTCAATTCGTGTCACCGCGGTATTCCAAACGGCGTTCTTGTCGGTTTCACTCATCAGGCTTTTTCCGTTTGCGCGCTTGAGAATGTCGACGACCGCACCCGGGAGTTCACCAAACGCATCGACCACAGTGGCGCCCGCCTCGCGTAACGCCTTCACTTTGCCGGCGTGCGTGCCGCGACCGCCTTCGATGATCGCGCCCGCGTGACTGAAGCGCGTACCTTCGCGCGCCGCCTTGCCGCCGATGTACGCGATCACCGGCTTGGTGACTTTTCGATCGCGAATCAACTGCGCCAATTCCTCTTCTTGTGAGGAGCCGATTTCACCAAAGATGACGATGGCTTCGGTGAGCGGATCGGCCTCGAACATCAGCGCTGCATCGGGAATACGAATTCCCAAAACCGCGTCGCCGCCGATGTGCGCGATGGTGGAAATACGCACGCCCGCTTGTCCGAGGTAGTAGCCCGTGCTCGAAGCCATGCCCCCGGAGCGGCTGATCACTCCCACGCCTGTTGGGGTGCCGGGCTTGAACCATTGTCTCGCACTTTCCGCGCGACCACCGATCATGCCGACCACAGCCTTACCCGGACTCAACACTCCTAGCGTATTGGGACCCAGAAAAGTTGCGCCATTCGCTTTGGCTGCGGCCGCGATTTCCATCGCGTCCCACACGGGCACGCGATCGGGCACCAGAACGGTGAGCTTGATCCCCGCGTCGATCGCGGAAATGGCCGCGTCTTTCACCCCAGCGGCAGGCACAAACAGGACAGAGATATCGATCTCGCCCAAGTCGTTCACCGCTTCCTGCGGGGTGTTAAAAACGGGCACGCCAAGGATCGTTTGGCCGCCTTTGCCCGGCGTCACACCCGCGACCACCTTGGTTCCGTACTCGCGCATCAGGCGGGTCCGCGCCTGACCTTCGCGGCCGGTGATGCCTTGCACCAGCACGCGCTTCGTCTCGTCGATCAAGATTGCCATGGGACGCTCTGCTCCGGTTGAAAAGGTGATTCGTTAGGCAGTAGCGCTGCCTTCGTCGGGACCGCCGAACCGGATCCCCTGCGCCAGCGGCAGCTCAGTCGAGTAATTGATCGTATTGGTCTCCCGCCGCATATAGCTCTTCCACGAGTCGCTCCCGCTCTCGCGCCCGCCGCCGGTTTCTTTCTCGCCGCCAAAGGCCCCGCCAATTTCTGCGCCGCTCGTTCCGGTATTGACGTTGGCAATGCCGCAATCGCTTCCCGCGGGTCCGAGAAATTTCTCGGCTTCGCGAACATCGTTGGTGAAAATGGCGGAAGTCAGGCCCTGTGGCACCCCATTGTTGATTGCGATCGCTTCGTCAAATTCGCGGTAGGTAAGCAAATAAAGCAGCGGCCCGAATGTTTCGTCGTGAACGATCTTGAAACCGGGTTTCGCATTCGCCAGGCACGGCGTCATGTAGCAGCCACCGGAATAATTCTCGCCCTCGAGACGTTCGCCTCCGCAAAGAACCTCGCCGCCTTCGTCTTCCAATCGTTGGATGGAATGCAAAACCGCGTCGACCGCGCCACGATCGATCATCGGACCCATTAACGTTTTCTCATCGAGCGGGTGACCGATCGACACCGTCTTGTAAGCGGCCAAGAGTTTTTGGCGCACTTGGTCGGCGATCGATTCGTGCATGATGACCCGCCGCGTGGAAGTGCAACGCTGACCAGCCGTGCCAACGGCGCCGAAGAAGATCGATTGCGTGGCCATGTCCAGGTCAGCGCTTGGGCAAACGATAAGCGCGTTGTTGCCGCCAAGTTCCATAATGGTTCTGCCGAGCCGGCCGTGCACCGTCTTGGCGACGTCGATTCCCATCCGCACCGAACCGGTTGCAGAAACCAGGGGAATCCGCCGATCCTCGGCCAGCTTTTGGCCCACGGTCACGCGGTCACCCATCAAGAGTGAAAAAATCGCGGGATCGGCGCCGGTCGCGCGGCAGACACGCTCCGCAATTTTAGTCACGGCAATGGCACTCAGTGGCGTTTTTTCCGACGGCTTCCAGATCGTCGCGTCGCCACAGACGGCGGCGAGGGCGGCGTTCCACGACCAGACCGCCACCGGAAAATTGAACGCGGAAATGACTGCGACGAGACCAAGCGGATGCCACTGTTCCATCAGCCTATGGTTCGGCCGTTCGGACTGAATCGTTAGGCCATAAAGCATCCGCGACTGCCCGACGGCGAAGTCGCAGATGTCGATCATCTCCTGCACTTCCCCTTCGCCTTCGGCGAGAATCTTGCCCGACTCGAGCGACACGAGTTTGCCCAAATCGCTCTTCTGTTCGCGGAGGGCGTTGCCGAGCTGGCGGACGGTTTCGCCCCGCACCGGACCGGGCGTGGTGCGCCAGGTGGCGAAGGCCTCCTGAGCGCGCTCGATCACTTTTTCGTAATCTTCCGGCGCTGCCGTGCGAAATTTGCCTAACGACTTGCCGTCGACCGGCGAAATCTTTTCATGGACCGGGCCGCTGCCGTGCCATTCGCCGGAGAAAGCGCCGTGATTTTCTTCGTCGAGGCCGAGACTTTTAAGAACCGAGTGCATGTTCGTTAGGGTAGGGCAAGCTTCCAGCTGGCACCGATATTAAACTTGCAAGCTGGAAGCTCGCGCTACTTCCGCATCCGCTCGCATTGCCGGCGGAGGAGATCGATCGCTTCGTCGACCACTTCTTTCGTGATGTCGAGAGCGGGCCGGAAGCGAATGGCGCGTTCGCCAGACTTCAACGCGAAGACCCCTCCGTCGAAGAGTCCTTTCCAGAATTCATTCCGCGTCGCCGGGTCCGGCAGATCAAAGGCGAGGAACAAACCGCGCCCGCGGACGGCGGTGAACATCGCTTCCTCTTCCTGCAGTTCGAGGAGGCGCTTGAGAAAATGCTCGCCCACGACCCGCGCGTTCTCGACCAGGTTTTCCTCTTCGATGATCTGGAGAAAATGCGTCGAGCGCACCATGTCGGTGAAATTGCCGCCCCAGGTGGAATTGATCCGGCTCGGCATGCGGAAACAATTATCCGGCACTTCATCGAGGCGCGGGCCGGCCATGACGCCGCAGACCTGCGCTTTTTTCCCGAACGCCATCAGATCGGGCACGACGCCGAAATGCTGACAGCACCAATTGCGTCCGGTGGTGCACATCCCGCACTGCACTTCGTCGAAAATGAGAAGCATCTCGTTCTCGTCGCAGATGCGGCGCAAAGTCTGCAGCCATTCCCCCCGGAAATGATTGTCGCCCCCCTCGCCCTGGATCGGCTCGATGATGATCGCGGCGATATCGACCCCGCGCTCCCTAACGAACTGCATGATCTCCTGCTCGGATATCTTTTCGCGCTCGATCACGTCGCGGGTGCGTTCCGCTTCGCCGAACGAAAAGTCGATGAAGGGCGCGGAAACGCGCGGCCACTTGAACTTCGCGAACAAGTCCGTCTTCACCGGATCGGTGTTCGTCAGGCTCATGGTGTAGCCGCTGCGTCCGTGGAAAGCGCGACGGAAATGCAGAATCTCGGTCCCACGTTCGCCCGGCAGCTGCCGGGCCATGTTCTTGCGCACCTTCCAATCCATCGCCGCCTTGAGCGTGTTCTCGACCGCGAGCGCGCCGCCTTCGATAAAGAGCATCCGTTCGAGCGATGGCATCCCCACGACCCGCCAGAGAGTCTCGACAAAGCGCGCGTAGCCTTCGGAATAAACGTCGGAGTTCGCGATTTTGATTTCCGCCGCGCGCAGGAGATCCGCTTTCACCTCCGGCCGATCGAAATGCGGATGATTGAAACCAACCGGGTTCGAGCCAAAAAAGCCGTAGAGATCGATCAGCTTTCGATCATGTGCCGCGTCGTAAAGATAGGAGCCCTTGCTCTTCTCGAGGTCGATCACGATCCGGAAACCGTCGAGCAAAACGTGCTCGGAGATGCGATCGAGGACGCGAGATTGCGGTGCGGGTTTGGATTTTTCGCTCTTGCTGACGCGGCGTTGCGGTGATGTGCGGGCCGCCTCCGTGAGCACGGATGGCATACTCATCCACCGAGAGTAGTCGGCGGAGAGATGTTGGTCAACCGAGGCAAGCGGCTTCACGGTCGCTCGCGTAACACAGGCTTCCAGCCTG
>JBBSGS010000075.1:0-11324 GCA_038253875.1 Chthoniobacterales bacterium | reverse complement strand
TGACAACGTCAAAGTGGTGAATGGCAGACGATACTTCTTCGTTAGGGGAGAGACTGGCAGCAATCTGGGAGGGCGCTGGCTGGAGGAAGGCGCGGGGGCCACGCACACGATCCGCATGGACTTAAACGACATCCAAAAAATACAGGACCGCGCCGGCGAAGGGAGCATGATCGGAAACATGCATCGGGACGCCCTCGAACTCGGGCCGCACCATTAGCGAAACCAAATTCAGTCCGCGATGAATGGTTGGTTGCGGGGGCGGGATTTGAACCCGCGGCCTTCAGGTTATGAGCCTGACGAGCTACCAGACTGCTCCACCCCGCGCTCTTGAGAGCAGCATTATGAACACGTTTGCGGCGAACGCAAACACACAATTTTCCCGCTCCGCCCGATGTTACGTTGCACCGGGATCGTCGCTCGGTGATACGGCTCGCCAAGCGTGGTAACGGTCTTGGTCGCTCCGCCTAATCTTCCGGGATGACTGACAAGATGGCTCTCCTCAAGTCATCAAGACGAGCAGGTTTGCTCAGAACCAAATCCACATTCTTCGAAGGCTGACCGCTTTCGGTCATAAGATCCGCGAATCCGGTCAGCATGATCACTGGCTTACGCGGCTGAAGCTCCTTTATCAAAGCGGCGAGTTCCTCGCCATTCACCTCCGGCATCGCACGATCTGTAATCACAAGATCGAAACGCTCGGTGCAAAATCTTTCCATTGCTTCCCGCGCATTTCCCGCCGTCGCGACAAGATGGCGATCCTCGGCCAGATAGGCGCTTACGATTTCACGAATGGCCGGATGATCGTCCACGACCAGCACGCGCAAAGGACGCACGCTTTTTTCCGGGGTAATCACGAGAGCCTTGAGCGCTTCTTTCGGCAGCGGGAAAAAAATCGTGAAAGTGGTTCCTTTGTTCAACTGACTTTCGATCGAGATGCTGCCGCCGTGCCGGCGAATGATACCGTAGCTCACGGCCAGGCCCAGGCCTGAGCCGCGATCGCCTTTGGTGGTGAAAAACGGCTCGAGGCATTTGCGGAGAGTTTCTTCAGTCATCCCGAAGCCAGTGTCCGAAATTTGCAGTTGAACACGGCCGCGCTTTGCTCTCGTGCGGAAGCAAAGGCGCCCGCCGCGCGGCATCGCATCGACGGCGTTGAAAATCAGATTCGTGAATACTTCACGCAACTCGGCCGGCAAGCCGGCAATGACGGGAGCCTCACCGAGATCTTTCTTTATGCGAATGGTGCCCCCGCCAGCGTTCGCCTGGGAGTTCCAGCGCGGCGCAGTTAATGAAACCGCCTCTTCGATAAGCTTATTCAAATCTATGGCCTGATGATCCTCACGCGTGTCGGAGGGCCGGTAAAACTCGCGCAGACGCTTGACCAATTCGGCGTTGTCGTTCCCTGCGAGGACGATTCTTTCGAGATCGGCGCGTTCGCGTGATTCGGGCGGAAACTTTTCCGTATCCATGAGCAGGATGTCGCCAAAACCGAGAACGATCGAGAGACCGTTATTGAGATCGTGGGCGATGCCGCTGGCCATGGTGCCGAGCGCGCGCATCCGCTCCTGTTGTATGAGCTGCTGTTGAGTCTCGCGCAATTCAGCGATGGCCTTTTCCAAGTCCGCGGTCTGTTGTTGCAACTCGGCGGTGCGCTTGTCCACCAGGCGCTCCAGCCCCTGGCTGTAGAGCTGGCAACGCTGATAGAGATCACGGTGGCCCAAGAGATTCTCAATGCGCAGGATCACCTCGATGGAATCGACGGGCTTGGCGAGAAAATCCGTTGCGCCGGCAGCGAGCGCCTCGTGCTTTGCTTCCAAAGTCGTGTCACCGGTCAACATTACGACTGGCGGCCGGGCGCGCGGCGCGATGGTCTCGGTGATTCTTTGCAGCACGTCGATGCCTGACAGGGGCTCCATATGCAGGTCCAAGAGAACCAAGTCGGGATTTATTTCGGCGAAATGCTCCGCGGCAGCAGTCGACGAAGTGATGGCAGTACAGGAGGTGTACCCCGCTTTTTTCAAGACTCGGGTGAGGCCGGCCGCACAGCTGGCGTCGTCATCTATGATGAGGATGCGGGCGTCGGCTGTGATATTGTTCGGAGGGAGCATCCTTCCTCGACAGCAGGTGGCGTTCCGCCGAATTGATCGAGATTTCCTTCTCTGACGGGTCTCTCCTCAAGGGCCCTGGCGAAAGAATCGGATTCGCGAAACAACTTGCCGCGAATGCGGACGCGGGCAAAATAGACGCCCGATACTGAAGACCGGATGGCGACCTTGAGCGGCGCTTCAGGACGGCGGTATCGTAAATCAGTACCGAGACTTTTAGTTCCCGTGATTAGGCTTGGTGACGAGCTATTAATTCCAGCGTAGCTCAGTGGTAGAGCGGTCGGCTGTTAACCGATTGGTCGTAGGTTCGAATCCTACCGCTGGAGCCATGCTCCTGTAGAACGCCTCCCTCTGGGAGGCGCGAGCTTGTGCATGACACTCCCAGAACAAACCCTTCCCCGCGCTTCGCTGAGCGAAGCGTCTACAGGCTCGGTCGGACGATAAAACTCGCCGTCGATTCGCCGTCGGCCGCGATTGTCTGGATGCCGTCCTTCGCATCGAAAGCGCGCTGCTCATGTCGATCCGTTAAGCCCCAACATGGTTCGACACAGAGGAATGCTCCGCCGTCCGACCAAAGCGTGACGTAGGGCGCGCTCCCGAGGTCGAGCTCAACCCGCCGGCCGCTCGGTGGATCGCGGAAGATAAAAGTGCGGTCCGGAACAAGGAGAAATTCGAGAATGAAAGACCCGGGGAGCTGCGCGCGGTCGAACGGCATTTCGCCACCGGCAAAGTGAATCTCTTCCGTCTCGCCGGAAAGGAAGTTATCGGGTGAAAACCAGCGCCGGTAACGACCCGCTGGCATCTCGAGTTGGAAGGTATCGAAGCTGCTCGCGGCGAAGCCGGGATGCAGCCCGAACTCCAGATGTGCATCCAGTTCCGGCTCGTGATTCTCAAAACGAAAGCCGACCTTCAACTCCTCGCCGCGCAGCGTGTAGGTGAGCGCCAGCGAAACCTTCAGCGGATATTCCGCCGCCTCAATCTCGTTAGGCGAAATGCGATAGGTGAGTGAACTTTCGGTCGCGCCGAGATTGGCGGCGACATTCGTAAAAGTCTTGTGACGCAAAAAACTATGGGTGCCGCCGCGAATCTTCCGCCCGCGATAAAGGCTGCGCTCGTCTTTCAGCCGATGCAGGAAATAGCCCATAACGGTGGCGTGATTCCCCCACCCGCTCGCCGGCTTGGCGAGATCGTTGTCGCGATGGAGGAAACCGACCCAGTTCCCGTTTGCATCGCGTCGGGCCAGACTAACGAGTTCCGCGCCAAGCCGGCTGACTATGATGCGCAGGCCGGCTTCGTCATCGGTTAGCACGTCGAGCAGCCGCCCGGCGCGCTCTTCTTCGCGATGCGCAAATTTCATCCTCTTGACAGCGGAAAGATTGAATTCGAGACAAGACTTACAGGATTAACCGGCGTGTCTCGACCTTTTAATCGCTCGATCAGGGGAACAGGCCGCGCGCCACCTTGGCTTTCATGACTCGCTCGACTCCGATCGCCATCGCGGCCGTCCGATGTGACACCTTGTCCGCTTTCGATCGCCGGATCATATGAGTGAAGGAATGCTCGAGGATGCGGAACAGCTTGTCTGTCACCTCGGTCTCAGTCCAGAGGTAGGATTGGAGACCCTGCACCCATTCGAAATAGGAAACAATGACGCCGCCAGCGTTGCACAAAATGTCGGGGATGACGAAGATTTCGTCCGAACGCTTGTTCAGGATGAGGTCGGCTTCCGGCGTGGTCGGGCCGTTCGCGCCTTCGGCGAGGATGCGGCATTTGAGTTTGCTCGCATTCTTTTCGTGGATGACCCGATCGATCGCGGCGGGCACGAGGACGTCGCATTTCATCTCCAGCATTTCGTTAGGATCGATCCGGTCACCCTGGCTAAAGGCGCGTAGATTGCCTTTCTTCTGCACGTGTTGATCGGCCGCCTTGATGTCGATTCCTTTCGGATTGTAAAGCGCGGCCGTGTGATCGCTGATGCCGACGATCTTGACCCCGGTTTTCAAGCCTAACGACAGTGCGGCGACCGAGCCGACGTTGCCGAACCCCTGGATGATGGCGGAGCTTTTCTCCGGGTCCATCTTGAGCATATCCATGGCGCGCTCGACCAGGTAGACAACGCCGCGCCCGGTCGATTCGCGCCGGCCTTCAGTGCCTCCGATGGAGACTGGCTTGCCGGTCACGATTTCGTTGACGCAATACCCCTGATAGACCGAATAGGTGTCCATGAACCAAGCCATGACCTGCTCGTTCGTCCCCATGTCCGGGCCCATGATGTCGGTGTGGGGACCGACGAAGGGAATCATTTCCTGCATGTAGCGGCGCGAGACCGCCTCCAGCTCGTTGCGCGAGAGCTTGGTCGGGTCGCAGGCTACGCCGCCCTTGGCGCCGCCGTAGGGAAGATTGTTGAGCGCGCATTTCCAGCTCATCCACATGGCGAGCGCTGCCGTCTCCCCCATCGAGAGCGTGGGGGCGAAACGGGTGCCGCCTTTGGTCGGGCCGAGCGTGAGATGATGTTGCACGCGATAGCCCTGAAAGGTCTTGGTGCTCCCATCGTCCATGTGCACAGGCAGGGTTACGGCCATCGCGCGCTTCGGCATCATCAGCCGGTCGCGATCGTTCGTGGGGATGTTCAGGTAATCCGCGATGACCTGGAACTGGTCGCAGGCCATTTTGAAAACGGCGTCGTCGTAAATGTGCATAAAAGGGCAGGCCGGCAGGAATACAGTGCGCCGGCAAAAATTCAGGGGTTATGTGCGTCTGATGGTCCGGTCCGTCAACTCAGAAGTCGTCTTCGTGCTCGTGATCGGAAAGGGAGTTGATCACGAGCACGATTAAAGACGCCGGCTATCGAAAGCGCTTCCGCACCATCTCGACCGCTTCGCGCAACTCCGGGATCCCAAGCAGGTAGGCGACCGAAAAAAAGGCCCCGCCGCCGAGCGAGATTGTCACGACGACATCGATAATCCGTTTCCATTCCGGGAGCCGTGTGGCATCCGGAAAAATGAAGTGCTGCGCGGCCCAACAGACTACGCCCAGAACCGCGCCGGCGGCCGCGATTTTAGTTAGGGCCGCAAGCATTGCGCCGGTTTCGAGCCGACCCGTGTGGTGGCGCATCATCGCGTATAGCAGGAGGAAATTGGTGCTCGCGACGAAGCTGGTGGAGAGCGCGAGGCCGCGATGGCCGAGGCCGAGATGAAAAGTGAACAGCCAGTTAAGACAAAAATTTACCGCGATCGAAATGAGGCTGACGATCATCGGGAGATGGCGTTTATCGAGCGCGTAGAACGCGGGCGCGAGCACCTTTACTCCTGCGTAGCCGGCCAGCCCGATGGCGTAAAACTGCAGCGCCGCCGCCGTCTGCGTGCTCGCGACGGCGGTGAAACGCCCGTGCTGATAAATCACGCTAATAATGGGCTCCGCGAGCACGATCAGTCCGATCGCCGAGGGGATCGTCAGGAGCATGACCAGGCGCATCGCGTGCGCGAGAGCGCCCCGAAATTCCCGCGTGTTCCCGGTGGCGGCGCTGCGTGAAACGAGGGGCAACGTGACCGTTGCCACGGCCACGCCGAAGACGCCGAGCGGCAGCTGCATCAAGCGAAAGGCAATGTTCAGCCAGGTGATCGGCCCGTTGCCTAACGACGAAGCGAAGCCGCTGTTCACCGCCACGTTCACCTGCACCGCGCTCGCCGCGATCGTCGCCGGGCCCATTAGCGCGAGGATGGTGCGCACCCCCGGGTCGCGCCAATTGAAATCGAAGCAAAAGCGAAACCCCACACCCGACGCGGCCGGCAGTTGCACGAGCAGTTGCAGCAAGCCGCCGAGCAAAGTCCCGATCGCCAGACCGACCAGGCCGCGTTCGCCGAAGTGCGGATGCCGCCAATCCACCTGGGGATCGAGCCAGTAACACAAGGCCACGCCGCCAATGATCGAGCCGAGATTGAAGAAGCTCGAAGCCATCGCCGGCATGCCGAAAACGTGCTTTGCGTTCAGCATTCCCATGACCAGCGCTGCGAGCGAAACGAGGAGAATGAACGGGAACATGATCCGCGTCAGTTGGATCGTTAGGGCAGCTTTCTCCGCGGGAAATCCCGGCGCGAGAATGCCGATGACGAACGGCGCGAAAACGATTCCGAGCAGCGTCATCGCGCTCATGAAAACCAGGGTAAGAGTCGCGACCTTGCTCGCCAGTCGCCAGGCCGATTGATCGCCTTCCGTGGCAATCCGCCGGGAGAAGGTCGTCACAAACGCGGTCGAGAGCGCCCCCTCCGCGAAGAGATCGCGCAACATGTTAGGCGCGCGAAACGCGGTCAGGAAAGCGTCCATGTCTGTGGAAGCGCCGAAGAGCGCAGCGATCACCGTCTCGCGCACAAGACCGAGCAAGCGGCTGCACATCACCGCGAGGCCGACGATGGTCGTCGCCTTTGCGCTCACGCGTTTGTCTGCCGGGCCGGACATCCGGGAGAAGGAACTCGCTCCCGAATGAAAGCAAAGCGCAAACTTGCGCGCCCGCGTATCGCCGACCCTCGGGGCTACTTGAGATAGAGACTCATCTCCTCGAGATCGACGATGCCGTGCTGGACGGCGAGCAGATCGGCGCCGAGGACACCAAAAATTCGCGTCTCAGCCGCTCTCGAGAGTTCACCAATGAGACTGCCGCCGAGAACGAAAAGCTTCTGCGACGGCAGATGATAATCGCCCATTTGCAAATCCTGCACCCGCGCGATGCTCGCGTCGTTCCGGTGACCGTGAAAGTCACCGAAGCTCATGTTGGTCGCCTGGGTGGGCAATCGCATTTCGGAGACGAGGTCCGCGTCGATAAAGGTGGCAAAGGCGCCAGTATCAACGAGCAGCCGCCCCGACTTTCCTCCCAGGGTGTAAGGCACGGTGAGACCGCGGCCATTTTCCACCCGCAACGGCACGCGTGTGTCACCCATCCCTGCGACGACAGCGCCCAGTCTCGATTGCCTGCTCGAATTTGTCGGGAAAAAAACCTGACGGTTACGGACGTTAATGATTGCCTTATAATGAAGCAGGATGTCAGCGCCGAGCAGCCCGGTGATCTGCGTGGCGGTTCGGTTCTTATTGAGGAAGGAAAACTTGGAGCGGCCTTCACTATAAAGTGCGATCGGGCCGCGCCCAAAAACCATCCCGCCTATGCGCAGATCGTCCACCATCGCGATCCGCAGCGTCTGTCCTTTGGTGTAATGATATTGCCCGTAGGGTGAATCGGCGTCGGTCGGCTTCACGCCGATCTTCATGGCTTCATGCGCGTCCATGCCAGAGGACGAAGCACCTGTATCGATGGCAAACTCTTCCGGCTTGCCATTCACATAGGCTGTCGCTTCCAGATGATTGATCGTTAGCCGGTTCATCTGCACGGCTTGATAACCGGGCACCTGGGGGAGCGGCGCGGGCGGCGCACCTAAAGTCGCACAGCAAGGCAGGAGCGCGAAAAGGATGCCCACATTGAAGCGTCGATATCGGCCGATTGATTTTTTTTCGGGATTACGGCTCCGCCTAATTCTATTCGGAGATGGGATTTTCATGAATTGCGTCGTGCCGCAAAGCCTGATGGTTCTCAAAGAGATGCAGACGTTTTTCTGCGCCGTGCATTTTTTTCCCTTTCGCCAAGGCGAGCGCCTGGCGTTCGTATTGCACCGCGAGATTGTAATCACCCGCCTCCGCCGCCGCGAGCGTATCGATGATCTCGGGATCCCGCGCGCCGCTCAGAGTGTTCGCCGCTTTCGCAGAACGAACCGCGAGTTGGCCATCCCGCACGGCGCCATCGCTGGAAGTCGCAAGCAGCCAGGCGAGGGCGTCGTTAAACTGAACATTCCCTCGGTTTGACTTCACGGCGCGCTCCAGATCTGCGCGACTCGCGGCGGCGTTACCCATCACCTCGTACACTTCCGCGCGCGTCTCGTAGGCTTCCCCGATTGCGTTGGGCGCTTCACTCCGCAGCACGCAGCGCTATAGGCCTGTCGCGCCTCTGGCGCTAGAAACTGCGCGCTTGGAGAAGATGGGCCGCGGGGCTGGCGATTTGCGTTTTATAGCGAGCTCCCAGCCAGCACAAAGTGAATGACACGCTCCAGTGCCCCCTCAGCGAAAGTGTGCGTGGAGCGCGACGCTCTGTCGTCGCGATGATCTTTGCGCTGACAGAGCAGCGTTTCTCCAAACCACGGACAAGGTATCCGATACCGCTGCACCAGCCTAACGATAAGTCATAGCCCCGTCGGGTGATCGAGAAATTCCCACGGTAGGCCGAATCGTTCCGCCAACTCCGCGGCCAGAGCCTTCACCCCGAAAGTCTCGGTCGCGTAGTGCCCGCCGAGCAAAAGATTGAGGTCCAATTCTTCCGCCGCGACCGCCGCCCAATGAGGCGCTTCGCCGGTAATGTAGGTATCCACCCCTTCGCGGGCCGCGGCATAAATTTCCCCGCCCGCGCCGCCCGTGACGATGCCGATGCGCTTCGTCTCCATCGGACCGGCGCCAATGCAACGGACCGGCCCGCCTAACGACTCTTCAAGCTTCGCGATCAGCTCGTCGCGGCGCAGAGTCGCTTCGCCTTTCAGTCCGATGGCCTGCCCTTTCATCTTCAGAAACGGTTCGGTTTTCTCCAAACCAAGTGCCGCGGCGAGGAGCGCGTTGTTGCCGATCTTCGGATGGAGATCCAGCGGCAGATGCGCGCTGTAGAGAGCGACGTTGTTGCCAGTCGCAATTTGCAACGCGCGAAAATGTGCGCCGGTGAGCGGGCGCAGTCCCGGCCAGAAAAACCCGTGATGCACAACGAGGAGATCGATTTCCCGCTCCACCGCCATTTGGAAGGTCGCGCCCGAAGCATCCACCGCCGCGCCGATTTTCGTGACGCTGCCATCGTTCTCGATCTGGAGCCCGTTCAACGCATTCGCGTAGTCGTCGATCTCCGGGAGACGGAGCAAGTCATCCGCGTAACGAACGATCTCGGCTAGTTCAGACATGCCCGCACTCTGTCGGGAAACCAGCAAAGTTGCACGCGCGTTCGGCAGCAATTCTTGACGAGCTTGCCCCCGCCGGACATCGTGAGGGCGCAGTCGCAGTCGGTCTCAACGAAAAGGAGTTTGCGTGGAATATACAGATGCACCAGTCGCGGAATCGCAGGCTCAGGCGTTCGCCGCGCCTAACGAGGCTAGCGGCCTCCTCGAAACCGCCGAAGGCAAGGCGAGCGATATGGTGGCGGTGATGCTGAGCATTCTCCCCGGCCTCGGCCATATCTATAAAGGATATCGCTTGATCGGCGTGCTTCTCATTTTCCTCGGTACGCCAATGGCCGTCGGGCTCGCGCTCTTGATCGCGACCGGGACGGCGGGTTTCGGATTTTTCCTGCTCCCCGTCTATTGGATTGCGGTGATGGTGCACGTCTGGGGGATCCCGGACCGAATTGCGCCGACGATTACCGACGAAGGCGAGCAATATTAGTAACACAGGCTTCCAGCCTGTCGGGTCGAGCGGGCTTCCAGCCCGCAATGTGCCCGCAGGATGACTGTGTTACGTAACTGCGGCGTGGATTTCTTCCAGGATCTCGCGCAGGCCGTAGTGAAAATTCCATCCCGAATAATGCTCGCGGAATTTTCGTACGTCGCTAATCCACCAGATGTGATCGCCAATGCGATTGTCCTCGACGTATTCCCAGGAAAGTTTGCGACCGCTGATCTCCTCGCAAAGCTCGATCGCCTCGAGCATCGAGCAATTGCAATGGCGGCTCCCGCCCATGTTATAAACCTCCCCGACGCGCGGCCCCCTAACGAATGCGGCAAAGGCCTCGACGAGGTCGAAGCTGTGGATGTTGTCGCGCACTTGCTTCCCTTTGTAACCGAAAACGCGATACCGCCGGCCCTGCACCGTGCACTTCATGAGATAAGAGAGGAAGCCGTGCAGCTCCGTGCCGGCGTGTGCCGGACCCGTCAGGCAACCGCCCCGGAAACAGGCCGTCGGCATTCCGAAATAGCGCCCGTATTCCTGCACGAGCACATCCGCCGCAACCTTGGAAGCTCCGAAAAGAGAGTGCTTCGTCTGGTCGATGCTCATGCTCTCGGAAATCCCCGGCTCGTATTCGTGCCCGGGCTCGATCTCCCAGCGCAACGACAGCTCGCGCAAGGGCAGCCGATTCGGCGTGTCGCCGTAGACTTTGTTCGTCGAGGTGAAAACGAACGGCGTTTCCGGACAAAAATTCCGCGCCGCCTCGAGGAGATTGAGCGTGCCGTTGGCGTTGACCGTGAAATCCATCTGCGGATCGCGCGCCGCCCAGTCGTGCGAAGGTTGCGCCGCGGTGTGGATAATGGCGGCGAGCGCGCGCCCGTGCTGCACGAAAATCTCATTCACGGCCGAGGCATCGCGGATGTCGATCGCGCGGTGCTCATAACGAGGCACCGTGGCAACGAGCGCGGCCCGTGTCTTTTCCGTCGAGGCTTCGGCGCCGAAAAAGCGCTTCCGCATGTCGTTGTCGATCCCGACCACGGCATAGCCCTCGCCCGCGAAACGCTTCACCGTTTCCGAGCCGATTAATCCGGCCGAGCCGGTGACGAGAACGGTGCGCGCTGTTTGCACTCGTTAGGCGCTTTCGCCGATCATCCAGGTGAGCCGGCCGCTCGTCGGCGCGACCCGGGCGGCGGGATACTCGGCGTCGCCTGCGAGGACGCGTTCGAGCAGCGCGCGGTTTTTCCCGCCGCTGACGAGAAACAAAACATGCCGGGAATGATTGAGCAGTGGCAGGGTCATCGTTAGGCGCCAGCAATTAAACTTCGGAACGAAATTTGCGACCACCCGGCGGGTGCGCTCATCGAGAGCGAGCGTGCCTGGAAACAGCGACGCCGTGTGGCCGTCGTCGCCCATGCCGAGGAGCAAGAGATCGTGCCGATAGGTCGTCTCGCCATGCTGGGTCGCGAGGAGGTTCAATTGGTCCTCGTATTCCTGTGCCGCCAACTGCGGGTCGATCTCGCCACGCATCCGCAGGATGGACCGCTCCGGCACGCCGATGGGTTCGAAGAGACTCTCGCGCGCCATTCGAAAATTGCTCTCCGCGTGATCGGGCGGCACGCAGCGCTCGTCGCCAAAAGTGAAGCGCACTTTCTCCCAGGGCAGGTCGCGCGCGATCCTGCCAAACTCAGCATAGATCAGTCGCGGCGTGTTCCCACCCGAGAGCGCGAGGCGGAATTCGCCCCGCTCCGCCAACGCGGTGCGAGCCTC
>JBBSGS010000074.1:0-11648 GCA_038253875.1 Chthoniobacterales bacterium | reverse complement strand
GCTCGCAATTTCGGCCTGTTCGAGTTGCAAAGTCATGAGGACTCTCGTGATTGTGTCGAGGCGATCGAAAAGCGGCTCCACTTTTTCTCCGTAGACCGCGTGGGCCTCTTGCTTTTGGCCTCTTTTCGCTAGACGGACGACTTCATCAACGATCGCGAGCACTCGCGGATACTGCACGTGCACCTCGTTGAGCACGCTCTGCTCTCTGATCATCTGATCATCTGATCATCGAGCGCGCCGTATTTTTTGAGAAGCGCGCGCATGTTTGGTTGGGTGGTGAGGGTGAGATCCCTCTCGTATTTCGCCATCAAAACGACGAACTCTTGCTTGCGTCGATCCACGATTTCCCACTTCGCGGTCTGCTGATTCTTTGCCGCATCGATTCCAATGATCAAAGCAGCCTCTATCTCATCGAGCGAATCGTTGATACTTTCCGCCTGCTGAAGGGGAAGCACGGCGTCTTCGTAAACTGACTTAAGATGTGTGCCGAGATTCCCCACACTCGTTAGGGCGACATAGCTAAGAATTCCGATGGTGAGCAACAGAACCGCGCTCAGTGCGAGGGTGACCTTTAAACGTAACGTCAGACGAAAATCCGTGAGAAATCCGCGTCGCGAAGAATGATCGAGCAGGCTCTTCTTTTCCGGGAGAATGGCAGAACGATTGGCCGAACTCTTATTTTGTTGAGCAGCGGTTTCAGACTCGCGCACGAGCCTGGCGATGGCACGACCGAGGTAGAACGCGCCGGCAACACCGAGGACGAGAAACATAGCGATCGCAATCTGGGCAAATCTCAGAGCCCTGGTTGAGGCGCGATCAGCTTGAGCATGCAGCGCGTTCGCTTCCGCCAACGCGAGTTTCAAAGCCTCATCGATGATCGCCATGTTCTCTTCTTCAGCAGGGCGATATTGTTCGCGGTAGACCTTCCTCGCTTTCGCGGGATCATTCGTGGCCAGCCTCAGGACCTCATCCTCGAGCGCATTAGTGACGTCGTGATCGTGCTCGATGAGGCGACGCAAAGTTCTTTTTAATTCCTGGCTTTGAGTCGCGGCAGAGGCGGTTGCGATATGCTCGTCCGCATTTGCGTCGGCCTGTTTCTTCCTCCGCCACCTCCCCTCGAAAGCAGCGCCCGGCGTCGGATCGAGAACGAGGCCCGCAACCTCTTCGCCCATTTGCATGTAATCCGTTCGCAAATCCCAGACGGTGGCACGCACTTTGGCGATGAGATGCTCGGCGTCCTTCGCGCTCTTGATTTTCTACTGCAAAGTGAAATCGAGGAACAGGCTGGTGCCGGGACCAAGCGCGATGAGCAAAGCGAAGACGAGGGAAAGGAGCGTGAAAATGCGTTTGTTCATGGTGGGATCACAGCACCGCTGTCGGTGTTCCCTCCGTCCTCGTCCTCGCTCTTCGAGCCCGAAAGGGTCGAGGATGAGGAGGAAGCTGACGAATTGACGCTGGTTGACTTCATGCGGTTGCTGCCCCTGCGCAGAAGAGTTCCTCCAAGGCGCCATAAATTCTGGCCACTTCGTGTTCCAATTCGGCAAAGGTCTCGGCCGCTCCCCCGAACTTGTTCTGTTGTCCCATCGCTTCGAGCTTTCGCGTGAAGAGAGATGTCGTCTCCGCGCCGAAAACGCCTAACGAACTGAGCAAGGCATGGGCGGCACGAGCGAGGTCGTGCCCGCTCTGGCACGCGATGGCACCCCGGATGTTGTCGAGAAGAAGCGGCGTGTTTTCGTTGAAGAGCGCAATCATGCGGTGCATGAGCGCCTCATCGTCATCGAGCTGATCGAGGAGCTTCTCGCGGCTGAAGATGGGCGGCGCCTGGGCAGAGCAATCAGGGGGCGAAGTCTGCGGAGCGGCGGGTGCCCGATGTCCAGGTTGGGCCGCGGCGTCGGCGAGCGGGCGCGCCCCAGCAATGCGCGCGAGCAGCGCCAGCAATGGTTCTTTTTCGATCGGCTTGGAAATGTAATCGTCCATCCCGGCGTCGAGGCAGCGCTCCCGGTCGCCCGCCATCGCGTGGGCGGTCATGGCGACGATGGGCGTGCGCTGGCCGCCCTTCGTCTGCTCCATCTCGCGGATGCGGCCGGTCGCTTCGAGGCCGTCCATTTCCGGCATTTGGACGTCCATGAAAATGAGGTCGAATGGCTCGCTGCTGGCGGCTTTCACCGCTTCGCGACCATTCGCCGCATGGACCAGAGAGTGCCCACGCTTGGTCAGAATCGCGCTCGCAACAGCGCGGTTGATTACATTGTCCTCCGCGAGAAGAATGCGCAGTCCGGCCGTCGCGAGGGCGTCCGGGGCGTCCGGTTTTGGCGCGGCGCCTCTCAGCGAGCGAGGCGCTTTCGCCAGACCGAAGCAGGCGATGAAATGGAATGTGGTTCCTTCCCCGGATTTGCTCTCCAGCCAGATTTTGCCGCGCATTTGCTGGATCAATTGCGAGGCGATGGCGAGCCCGAGACCGGTGCCGCCATAGGTGCGGGTGGTCGATCCATCGGCCTGCGCGAACGCTTCGAAAATCGCGCTCTGTTTATCTGCGGGAATGCCGATGCCGCTGTCAGTGACGGAAAAATGAAGCTGCGCTTCACGATTCACGGTGACTTGATTGACCACCTTCACGATGATCTCGCCGCGCTCGGTAAACTTGATCGCGTTGTCCGTGAGATTAATCAGAATCTGGCCGAGGCGCATCGGATCGCCGGCCAGATAATCCGGCACATCCGCCGGGATGTCCGCGACGAGCTCGAGACCTTTTTGATTCGCGCGCAGGCCGAGCGGTTTGAGTAATCCGCCGAGGCACTCGCGCAGGCTGAAGTCAATCGACTCCAACTCCAGCTTGCCCGCTTCAATTTTCGAAAAATCGAGAATGTCGTTGAGCAAACGCAGCAATGAATCCGCCGAGGATTTCACCATCCAGAGCTGTTCGCGTTGCTCGGATTGGAGGTTCGTTTCGAGCACGAGCTCGGTCATGCCGATGATGCCGTTCATCGGCGTGCGAATCTCGTGGCTCATGTTGGCTAGAAATTCGCTCTTCGCGCAGCTCGCCGCCTCGGCGGTTTCCTTTGCCTCTCTCAGCTCCACCTCCGCGCGCTTGCGCTCGGTGATGTCCTGCGATGTCCCCACCAATCGGAGGACGTTGCCGGATTCGTCGACAATGGAGTTCGCCCAGGTCTGTAAGAGGCGCACTTCGCCGTCCGCCCGAGTGATATGACTATCAATGCTGGAACGGATATTCCCGGCAACGACCTCGTCGAGCCACGCAAGCAGCGACGCGCGCTCGTCGGGATGAACACAGGCGAGATAACGATCGCGGCTGGCAACGAAAGCGCCCGGAGCGAATCCAAGTAGGCGATACTCTTCATCGGACCAGATCACCTCATCGCTGATCAGATCCCATTCCCAGCTTCCGACGTGGGCGACCTGCTGTGCTTTTGCCAACTGCGCTTCGCTAAGTTTGAGCTTTTCCTCCGCCTGCTTGCGTTCGATGGCGAGGGCGATTTGATCTCCGACCGAGGCAAGGAATTCCAAGTCATGCTCGCTGTAAGCGCCTTCTTTCTCGTAGTGTTGCACCGCCAATACACCGATGGTTCGTGAGGGCGTCCGCAAAGGGACACCCAGCCAGGAAGGAGAATCTGACCCGATTAGCTCGACTTCACCCTCCTCGTGCATCCGGGTTTTACGCTCCGCAGTGAGCAGAAGCGGGCGGCCCGTGCGGAGAACGTAGCTACTCCCGCTGAGGCCTTGACCGACAGATTGCGGCTGCGGCAAAGGGTCCAGCTGGTCGACCCAAAACTCGAAATGCAGCAGGTCGGTGGACGAGTCGTGCAGGGCGACGAAGCAGTTCTCCGCGTAAAGGAACTTGCCAATCGAGCGGTGCGCGAGGTGGAGCAGCTCCTCGAGGTTGGTCGTCGTCATCACGCCTTGAACGATTTCAGAGATAACCTGGCGTTCCGCCTCCACGCGTTTTGATTGGGTGATGTCATGCATCGCGACCACTGCGCCCAGCTTTCTGCCTTGGGCATCGCAGAATGATTGCCCGCTCGCCAGGAGCGACCGCGTCGGGCTATTTCCCGTCCCAATGACCATCTCCACATCTCTCACCGACCCCTCGTGCAATGCGCGGAAGAGCGGGATCTGCTCCTTCGTCATCAAAGTTTTTCCGTCGGGCAGGTAAAGGTCGAAGTGTTCCGCCCATTGCTCGGCTGGGATCGCCTCAACGGGCAGGCCGTGCATCTCGCGCGTCGCACGATTGAAGAGTGTGAGCACGCCCTCGGCGTCACAAGCAACGATGCCGTCAGCGACATTTTCGAAGAGCGCCGTCAACATCTCGCGCTCTTTTTGCAGTGCTTCCTGGGCGCGTTTGCGTTCGAAAAGCCGGCCGAGCTGCGCGCCCGTGTGCGCCATCATTTCCAAGAGATGATGATCGGGTTCCCCGGCGGTCGCGGAAAAGAATTCCAGCACGCCAACCGTTTCCGGCCCGGCCAGAATCGGAAAAGCGAAACCGGTTTTTACGCCGATATCGCGCGCGCGCCGGGCGCGCGGGAAATTCGGATCGGTCGTAACGTCGGCAATCCAAACGGGCTTGCCGCTCGCGAGCACGCGGCCCGGCAAGCCCACGCCCGGGACAAAACGTGTGCCCGTTGTGATTTGGCAGAAGGTTTCAAAACGGACGGGATCATCCAAATGCCAGAGATTCGTCGGCACCAAGTCGCCGGATCCATCCGAAGCCGGCAGGTAAGCATGGCCAACGGGCCAGCCGGTGTAGGCGCAGACCTCGCGCAGACTTAGATTGATCGCGTCATCGATCGACGGGGCTTCATTCGCCGCAGTGGCGACGGCCTGAAGCAACCCAACATAGGACTTCTCCTGCTGGAGCGCCTTCTGCGTCCGGCCGATCCCTTCCATACTTCGGCGCAGTTTTTTGACCGCCGGACGAAAGACAAAGAGCCCTTCCGCCAGAAGAGCGAGAAGTGCCGCGGCAAGGATGATCCTTTGCAGCCGCTGCAGCGTGCGCACGCGCAGGAGGGCCTCATTTTCGTACTGAGCGACGATTGCGGTCATTCCATCAAGGAACTGCCGCTCATGGGCGAGAATCATTTCAACCGAGCCGGCCGTCGTCGGTTCTCCCAGGAGGCCGGCGGCGCCAGCGGCCATCGCGCGGAAGTGCGGAGCGAGCGCATCAAACATTTGCCGGATTTTCGGACTGTTCGTGGCCGGCAGTTGAAGTTCGGTGTCACCTTCTCGCAATGCTTTTTGCGATCGCTCCCAGAGAGCGAGCGTAGCTCGCATCTTCGCAAGAGTGTGCCGCTTGGCTTGCTCGGTTACGACGCTCTGAGCAAGAAGCGCTTCTTTGCTTAATTGCTGGCTCAGCATCCGTTGCCGGCCGGCAAGATTGACTACGTGTGAGTCGCTCGTCTGATGTGCGATCGATCGTTCGACCAGGCCGTAACCAGCCACCAGAAAAAGCGCGATGGCGCCAAGCGCCGCACTGTAAACCAGGGTCAGCCTTTGCGTGAGACCGCCTCGACTCAGGAGACTCGCGCGCATGCCACCTCCGTTTTCTCGTTAGGCTGGAGAAAACTCAGCTCGTTCCCATGATGGGATTGCCCGACTAGGAGGATCCGGTCGATCAAGGTGAGCAGACGATCACCGCTCGTCAGGATGTGCCCCACGCTTTCCGCCTGGTCCTTGCTCAACTCCCCCAGTTCGAGAAGCTGCGCGAAGCCGAGAATGTGATTCATCGGAGTACGCAACTCGTGGCTGGCGCGCGAGAGGAATTCGCTTTTCGCGGCCAGCGCGCTTTGCAGCTCGATGGTGCGCTCGGAGACGCGCCTCTCGAGGTCGGTGTTCGCCGCGCGCAGATTTCCGTGCAGATCGAGGATGCGTTGCGCCACCCGGACGCGCGCGGCGAGTTGATCTTTCTCGAACGGCTTGGTGATGAAATCATCCGCGCCCGCTTCCATCGCTTCGAGGTAATTGTCTTTCCCCGTGCGCGAGGTGAGCAGGATGACGTAGGCAAGGTCAGCGCTCTTCACTCCGCGGACCTGCCGGCAAAGCTCCAACCCATCGAGGTCGGGCATAACCCAATCGGAGATGATGAGGGGATGATGTTCCTCATGCCAGGCAGCCAGTGCTTCCCGGCCATTTTCCGCTTCCTGGACTTTATGCCCAAGTTTGCTCAGGGCGGAGGTGAGCAAAAGGCGCGTGACACCGTCATCATCGGCTATGAGAACATTCATGGAGCGGCGCACGGAGAAGCGACTCCATTTTACATCGCACGAAGCGTACCCTCTGAAGAGCTTTCGCCGCAGGGTAAACCCTTAGAAATACTCTAGCCGTCTATCGTCGACGGACTGAATTATGTAACCACTGCAGGCACCTTACCTCCAAGAGAGAATCTTGAGTCAGCTCTAAAAGAGACGCGTGTCTGGTGGCGATAATTGCGATGGCGCTCCCCGGTTAATACCAGAGTCCTTCGCCCAGGGTTTTTAGATGGCGTAGACTTCGTGTTCCACAACCGCAGGCGATTCGATAAGGGCGAGTTGAATCGCCCCCAGCAGATCTTCGGCGCTATACGGTTTCTGGAAAAACGCCGCCGCTCCCAATTCTTTGGCTCTCTCGCGCAGCCCCGGCTTTCTGCTCGCAGTTAAAAAGATGATCGGTGTCTCCGTGGGAATGAGATGTTGTATCCTTTCGGCTACCGTGAACCCGTCTCCCGCGGGCAGCGAGATATCGAGCAGCACAAGGTCCGGATGTACCTTCATTGCGGTTTCGACCCCGCACAGCGCATCTGGAGCCGAGGTAACTTCGTAGCCGCGCGATTTAAGCCGAATAGCTAATGCCTTTGAGATATTTTCATCATCTTCGACGATTAGGATCTTTTTCATTTGTTGCATGGGGTTTCAGAGTTTGTGTTGGTAGCATAATTAGCAATCCCTGCGCCGTTCCGACACTTCAGTACAGATTTGTCCTCGACGGCGGGATTGTGCACTGAGCCTCGGATTCGGGCGGTTTTTTTGCCGATGCAGGCTGTGGATGGTCTGAATTAGCTGTTCCGGCGGACAGGGCTTGGGCAACAGGGTAATAGGAGAATACTTCATTGCCCGCCACATGATCTCAGTGTCCGGAAAGCCAGTCAGGACGATAACTGGGATCAGGCCCCAGTTGCTCCGAATTTGCTTCAACATTTCGACCCCGTCAGTGTTCGGCATTTCCAAATCCGTCACTACCACGTCGGGCAACTCTCGCTGCATATTATCGAGGGCCACGGCTCCGTCTTCAGCAGTTGTGATCTCGAATCCTACCCGCTCCAAGGCGCGGCGCATCAGTTGGCGCAGGTGGGTATCGTCGTCCACAACGAGCACGTGGATAGCTTCCGACCGCTGCTTTTGCGGGATGACAAAAGAGAACCTGCTTCCTTTGCCAAGCTCACTCTCGATCCAGATTTTACCGCCATGGGATTGCACGAGTTCGCGCGCGATATACAAGCCCAAACCCAAGCCTTGCTGGCTCCCGCCGTCGGGGTTCGGGACTTGGTAGAGACGCTCGAAAATGCGATCCAGGTCCGCGGGCGGAATGCCGCATCCTGTGTCCTTCACCATAACTTTGATATAACCCGGCTGATCCGGCGTCATTCCCGCGGTGATAGTTACCCGCCCATTTTCGGGAGTAAATTTGAGCGCGTTGTTCACCAGGTTTACGAGCACCTGCATCAGTCGGTTTTCATCGAAACTGAAATCCTGCAGATCGGGTTGGACCTCGTAGCTAAGAGTAATCTGTTTCCTGGCCGCGACCGGGCCGAGGATGGTCACGAGTTGCTGGACGACGACGGCGAACGAGCCTGTCTTCATCTCGAGAGTAAGCTTGCCTGTTTCCAGCCGGGTAGAATCCATTAAGTCGTCGATGGAAACCTGCAAACGATCGCAGCTCTCCCTCGCGATGCTGAGATACTCAGCCTGAGTTTCATTGAGCGGGCCGGCGAGTCCTTCTATCACGATCGAAACGAATTCCCGCGCTGAAGTAAGCGGGGTCTTCAATTCATGCGAGGCGGTGTGATAGAAATTTTGAATCTGCTCGTTTTTTCGCAGGAGATCCTTATTGGTCTCTTCAAGGGTCTGCTCGGCTTTGACGGCTTGTTCCATCATCTCACGTAGGCGGATCTCCTTCTGCTGGCTGTCGTTGAGAGCAGCCTCCAGTTCCGCGACTTTCTTCGAAAGCCTGTCAGTTAAGAGTCGTCTGTGTCTCTCGTCGAAGTTTGCAGCGGGCGCGGCCTTCGCTGCGGGAAGCGCAGACTCGCTCAGAACTTCATTGACGGTGCGGAGCAATTTCCCTAGCTCGGTCGGTTTGGGCAGAATATGGAAAACCCCGCACGAGTGCGCCAGCGAGCGCGCTTCGTTTTGATCGTAACCAGCAGCGTGAAAAATTATCGGCGTCCTGGCGATCGATGCGTCGGAACGCAACCGCCGCGCAAATTCGTAGCCGTCCATAAAAGGCATGATGACATCAGAGATAACCATATCGGGGTGTTCGGCCCGCGCGATGGCCAGGGCTTCGATTCCATTGGCCGCCTCGAAGATCTCGTGGCCTGCCTTCCTCAGGAGTCCACTCATCGACAGGCGGCTCGACGGCGTGTCGTCAATCACCAGAATTTTAGTCGGCGTCGAGAAGGACGACCCGTGGCCGTTTGCGACTGAAGCATTCATGGCTGCGCGACCTCAGTTAGGGAATCGTCGAGCACTTCATTGATCAGGTCGAGACGGTGTCGCACGCCTTCGAGGACCTGCTCGAGGCTCTCGCGTTGCTCAGCGGTCGAGTTTTCCATTTTTATCTGCGCAAACCAGAGGATCAGCTTTAGAAGCGTTTGCATCTCCTGCCGCAACCGCAGAAGAACCTCACTCTTGGTCTGGTCAGCGCGCTCGGCGTCGGCCTTGGCTTTGTCCGCGGCTTCTTCTGCCTGCTTTCGAAGGGTGATGTCGCGGGAAACGATGAGTACAGAATCCACCTCGCCGTCGGGCGTGAATTCCGGGACCAGGCGGGATTGAAAGAAACGGCAGCTACCGTTTTCGGCGGTAGCTTCGTACTCCATCATTCCGGGCCGGCCCGTATCGAAGACCTTTTGGAAATGCGCCTTCCATTCTCCTACCAGCCTCTCTGGGAAACCGGATTCATCGAGCGTTTTGCCCAGAAATCTTTCCGGCCGTCGGTTGATATATAGGTGACGAAACTCGCGGTCGAATCGGCTGATCTCATCGGGCGAGTTTTCCGCGAGCGCCCGGAAGGCGCCCTCACGTTGACGCAAATCTTCTTCCGCCAGCCGGCTTTCGACTATTTGCCTTTCGAGGTCTTTGTTTGTTGCGGCGAGAGCAGCTTGGAGGTTCACGAGTTCCGCCAGCTGCTCGCGCAACCGCGCTGCTTCTGCCGCCCATTGCTCCGGAGTTTGAGTTTCTATCGGCCTATTCATGGGTTCGAACCAGGAGCCACCTGCGCGTCGATCAGTACAAACTACCGCGGAATACAATAATTTTAGTGCGCCTGGTAGTTATACTGGACCTAAAGCATCATCCTTGCCACGAGGGATCGAATTTGTGGCATTATCTTCCCAGAAAAATATCCGGGAGAGAGCGCCCGCCTTGGAAGAAAACGAGGTTTCCGGGAAACCCGGAAAGGTCGCGGTTCCAGATGCGTGAGTCACACCCGTGGGCAGAATGGGAAACCTTGAGCAAGGAATGCTTTCTGAGGGCCGCAGTTCGTCTCAATTCAGCGCGCGAGCGCCACGTCTCTCCCGGACCTTCGGAGGAACGCTCGAAGTGAGCGTTCTTCTACTCAGGCCTGCGCGGGAATGCCGTCGAGCGTGGTATCCAAAAGTTCAAGGAATTGGCTGACATCAAGCGGCTTTTTCAGGTAAGCGATCGCTCCGGCCTTCAGCAGCCGATCGATCTGACCGCGAGTCGCATCGGCGCTGATCACGACCACTGGAATGACTGCGCTCTCCGGATTCGCTCGGAGCCGGCGCAAGACTTCATATCCGTCCATATCCGGGATATTCAGATCGAGCAGGACGAGATCGGGACGATGTTCGCGTGCGAGCTCCAACCCGAGTTGCCTTGCATCGCTGAGAGCAATTTCAGGTCCGGCCGCTGCGTCATGATACGCTCGATGAGCTTCAGGTTGGAAAAATTGTCCTCGATGTAGAGGACAGTCTTCGCTTCGTGCCTTCTAATGGTCGCCCGGTGGCTCGGTTTGAGGCTGGACTGGTGTCGCTCGAGCGGGCTCGCCACCTGGGGCAATTTGATCCAAAAAGTGCTGCCTTGGCCGACGATGCTCTCGACGCCAATTTCCCCGCCCATCAGTTCCACGAGCCGTTTGGAGATAGCCAGTCCCAGGCCTGTTCCTTCGATGCCGCTGCGCTCCGCACCAAGACGCTCGAACGCGCCGAAAAGCCCGGCCGATCTCCTCAGGCGCGAGGCCGTAACCGGTATCAGTGATTTGCAGGCACATCTGCTCTCCCGGTGCCAGTTTGCATGCGAGCGTGATCGCCCCCGCCGGACGATTATATTTCACGGCATTGGAAAGCAGGTTCAAGACGACCTGCTTGATTCGCTGGCGGTCGGCCAGGACATGGCGGGTGCAACTTTCTAGAAAGTCGCCTTCGATGCGAATTTCGCTTTGCGCAGCCAACGGGCGGATGACCTGCACGGCATCCTGGATCACTTCGCTCAGACGCACGGGTTCGATCGAGACGCTGAGGTGACCGGCCTCGATAAGTGAGATGTCGAGCACCTCATTGATTAGCTCCAGAAGATGGCGACCGCCTTTGAGGATTTGGTCGATATTCTCGCGCTCATCGGCGGTCTGGGCGTCTAGCTCCATGAGCTGGCCGAAACCGAGAGGATGGCATTGAGCGGCCTGCGTATTTCGTGGCCCATGCGCGAGAGGAAATCGCTTTTGGCGTGGCTGGCGCGGGCGGCAGCCTCGTTTGCCAGCTGCAAGTCCGATTCGGCCTGTTTGCGCGCGGTAATGTCGCGGGATACCCGAGCAGTCGTTCCACCGTGCCGTCCGGGTTCACGATCGGAGTCACCATGACGTCCCACCACTTCAAAGTGCCGGCCATGGTCGGGCACGGCCCCTGAAAACGCCCCGTCTCACCTCTGCGCGCGGCTGCCACCGCGCCGCTGGCGGCTTCAGCGCTTTCGTCTTTCCAAAACGAGAGCCAATCGGCGTTGCGAATTTGCTCGAAGTCTTTGACCTCCATGAGCCGGCGACCGGGCGCGACCATCTCGAGGATGCGTCCCTCCGTGCTCAACACCATCAGACAATCGTTGCTACTTTCCACGATGCTGCGGTTGTAGGCTTCACTCTCCCGCAGCGCCATCTCCGCCGCGTGCGTCTCGGTGACATCGCGGAAGACGAGGACGACACCAATAATGCCGCCGCCTTGATCCCGAATGAGGGCGGGCGCTGTCGGCGATCGGCCGCTCGGTGCCGTCGCGGGCGATGCACGGTATGGTTGACCAATCCTTTGATTTCGCCGGTGGCGAGGACATCGTCGACGGGCACAACCGCGGGCTGGCGGGTGTATTCATTGATGATTTGGAAGACCTCCCCGATGGGCCGTCCCTGGGCCTCGGCAAAACTCCAGCCCGTGAGCTCTT